>NZ_JAYMRY010000089.1:0-6181 GCF_038900695.1 Paraburkholderia sp. JHI2823
TCGTCATTCGTCGCTCGGCTTTGTATCGCCGGTTCAGTTCCTGCAAGACTGGATCAAAGCTCAGCAGACCAAGGATGCTGCCGCGTAACCAGAGGCCTCTGGAAGGCGAAAAACCGAGGGAACCTCAGTCTGCAAAAGTCCTGGCATTGAAGACTGGTTCGCCTATCCTGGAAGATAGACAAGTTCAAGGAGTTCGTTGATGACACAGTTCGGTCTTGGTCTGGATCTTTCGACGAAACGCACACGCAAGCGGGAATTTCTCGATGAGATGAGGCGCGTTGTGCCATGGTCGAGGTTGATTGCGTTGATCGAACCACACTATCCGAAGGGTAAGACTGGAAGGCCGCCGTTCCCGGTTGCGACGATGCTTCAAATCCACTTCATGCAGCAGTTATATGGTTGCCTCCCGTTTGCCAAGGGCCGGCATCGATGCTGTCAAACATGATCAGGATGCGGTTTTATATCCGGCCTGTTGTAGAGGCATCTGCCTGTTGGCCCTGATGGAATCCGCTGACCCGCGCCTCATTTGGTTCGTGGACTCGAAGTCCTCTGCTGCATGCAGGCTTGGCGTGTCACGGTCTGACCTGTTTGCCATCATTCGTTGTCGTACCTTGCGCAACCGTGGATAAGGAAATGTACGTGACTGGGGTTAAGCGATCGTCGGCTTACTGACAAACTCCCGTTGATACTTTCGCTCATGGGCCAGTAGTGCCCAGATCGTACGGGCCATCTTGTTGGCCAGCGCTACAATCGCGACATTCTGTGGTCGGCGTTGCGCCAGTTTCGTTGCCCAGATGGGAGGCTCTTTGCTATGGGTGAGTACCGATCGCGCGCCGTGGATCAGCAATGTTCGCAAGTAAGTGTCACCATGCTTGCTGATGCCGAGCAATCGCATCCGGCCGCCCGTTCCACTTTGCCTGGGGACGAGACCCAGCCATGCCGCTAATTCGCGGCCAGATTTAAACGCCTTGGGATCGCCGATCGATGCGACGGCCGCCGTCGCCGTCAAAAGTCCGACACCCGGGATCTCGGCGATGCGACGACTTAATGTGTCGTTTCTATGCCATACCTGAAGTCGCCGCTCAATCTCGTTAATTTGGTCGTCGAGCGCCGCGATGCGTGACCACTGCTCGCGGAAAGTCTCGATTAGCACAGCGGGAAGTCGCTCGGCGATCCGCTCGAGGGCGGCAACCACACCGTTTGCCAGAGCGGCCCGGCCGAGCGGCATAATTTCACCGTACTCGGTAAGCAAGCCGCGAAGTGCATTGATCTGGGCGGTACGGAACTTGACCAACTGCTGACGGATGCGGTGAAGCGCCAGAACCGCTTGCTGTGCTTCACTTTTTACCGCAACGGTTTTGACACCGGGCTGCTGTACTGCCAGCCGCCCGTTCCACTTTGCCTGGGGACGAGACCCAGCCATGCCGCTAATTCGCGGCCAGATTTAAACGCCTTGGGATCGCCGATCGATGCGACGACTTAATGTGTCGTTTCTATGCCATACCTGAAGTCGCCGCTCAATCTCGTTAATTTGGTCGTCGAGCGCCGCGATGCGTGACCACTGCTCGCGGAAAGTCTCGATTAGCACAGCGGGAAGTCGCTCGGCGATCCGCTCGAGGGCGGCAACCACACCGTTTGCCAGAGCGGCCCGGCCGAGCGGCATAATTTCACCGTACTCGGTAAGCAAGCCGCGAAGTGCATTGATCTGGGCGGTACGGAACTTGACCAACTGCTGACGGATGCGGTGAAGCGCCAGAACCGCTTGCTGTGCTTCACTTTTTACCGCAACGGTTTTGACACCGGGCTGCTGTACTGCCAGCCAGATCGCCCGGGCATCCTGCACGTCACTCTTGTTGCTGCCGCAAAACGGTTTCACCCAGCAAGCGGGCATCAACTTGACTTCGTGACCGAGAGCCGCAAGTTGCCTCGCCCAGTGCTGCGAACCGCCACAAGCTTCCATACCGATCAGACACGGGGATCGGTTGGAAAAGTATTCAAGAAATTTCTCGCGTTTGAGCTGCCGGCTCACAACCTCTCCAGACTCGGGTTCGACCCAGTGCAGTTGAAAGACGCGCTTCGCGATGTCAACACCAACCACGGTTTTGCTGGAAATCATCGCCATCTCCCGGTTGTCCTCGATGAACCCTTCATCATCCGCCTTTCATGACCAGGCTGTCCATTCGACAGCGCCGTCTATGATCGACTCACGCATCGGTGTAAAGCTGATGTACTCAAGACGCGCCATCGTGCCAGCCTCTGGTCAATTTGGTTATTCGAATTTCTAGGGCGCAGTTGCAGCCGTAGCGTGTTGTTCTGGCTTGCTATGTCCATGGAGTACATGTGACTGGTTACGCGTCCATGGTCTCAAATTCGCGGGTGTCCTTGTCCCACTGGATGATTGAACGGTCCGCCATCGCCGCGTTCTCGATCGGCACGAGCCTGGAGAGCTTGCCGCGGCTGATGACGAACCCGCCGCTGTGCTGCGAGAGGTGGCGCGGAAAGCCCAGCAGCAACATGGCGAAGTTCGCCCACTGTGCAATAAGCGGCGCCTGCGGATCGAGCCCGGCTTCCGCAAACCGGCTGAGCAGATCCTCCTTCGAATCGAACCAGTGGTGCGCCTTGGCAACCCGATCAACGATGGCCGGGTCGACGCCGAGCGCCTTTCCAGCCTCGCGTAGTGCACTGCGTGGCCGGTAGGTCGTCACGGCGGCAGTAAGCGCCGCGCGCTCGCGCCCGTACTTGCGGTAGATGCACTGAACGACTTCCTCACGTCGCTGGTGCTCGAAGTCCACGTCGATGTCGGGTGGTTCACCGCGCTCTTTGCTGATGAAGCGCTCGAACAGCATCGACGAACGCGCCGGGTCGACTTCGGTCACACCGAGGCAATAGCAGACTGCAGAGTTGGCAGCGGAGCCCCGACCCTGGCAGAGGATTCCCTCGTTGCGCGCGAAGCGCACGATGTCGTACACCGGAAATAGGGCTCGTATTTGAGGTCCGCGATCAGCGCGAGCTCGTGCTCGATCTGCGCCTGGACCCTCGTCGGTATGCCGGCGGGCCAGCGGCGATGGGCGCCGGTGTAGGTCTCCTGCCGCAGATACGCCTCCGGCGTGAAGCCTTCGGGCACCAGCTCGTCGGGATACTCGTAACGCAGTTCGTCCAGCGAGAACGTGCAACGCTTCGCGATCGCGACCGTCTCGGCCAGCGCGCGTGAAGGGTACAGGTTGGCCAGACGCAGGCGCGAGCGCAGGTGCTGTTCGGCGTTCGGCGCGAGGTCGTAGCCGCATTCAGACACCGGCTTGCCCAGACGGATGGCGGTGAGCACATCCTGCAAGGGCTTGCGCGACCGTACGTGCATGAGCGGCGCGCCCGTCGCGACGACGGGCACCCCGTGGCGCGCGGCCATCCGCTCGATCACGCCCCGGTGAACGTCGTCCAGGGCGCGCGCATGGAGCGTCAGTGCAACCCGGGCACGTGGGCCAAACGTCGCCGCGAACCATTCAAGCTGCGCATCAAGCCGCGCCTCGTCTGCGGGATAGTCCGGGCTCAGGATGGCGATGCAGTCAGGCAAGCCCTTCAGATGCATATATGCGGGATCGGGATCGTCCAGATCGCGCGCACTGAGGCGGTAGCTGCCCTTTTCGGCGCGCATGCGTCCAAGCGTGATCAGTTCGCTGAGGTTCCCGTAACCCTCCCGGGTCATCGCAAGGGCGGTGAAGCGCAGGGCCTGCGAGCCGTCGACGTTGGTCAGCGCGAACCCGGAGCCGACGATGAAGGCGATGCCCACATTTTTCGCTTCGACATGCGCGCGCACGACCCCGGCAAGCGAGCATTCGTCCGTAACGGCAATTGCGGCATAGCCAAGCTGGGCCGCACGCGCGGCGATATCATCGGCGTGCGATGCGCCACGCAGAAAGGAAAAGTTCGAGGTGCACTGGAGCTCTGCGTAGGCCGGGAGTGCGCCAAAGCCGTTTTCTGCCATTGGTCGCGCAAGGCATCCTCGCCCGCCTTGCCGGGCGCAATGCCTCCCTGAATTACTGTATAGATGCACAGTATTCTACACAGGATGGTCCTGGTCTGCTGAACCAAGTTCCTTGGGCTTGTGCGAATGCTGCGCGCCGTGCAGCAACTCGTAGTGAGCGCCTTTTCCGCTGCGTGTGGGCGGGAAGTGCTCGCCCTCCACACAGGTGACCTCGAAGGCTTTGCCGTCCCCGTCGTGGACGACCTTGTAGATGCCGGACGTTTTCACGATTTCTCCCGGCTTGTGGGTTTCTGCCATGATCGACCTCCATTTCGCTGACAACTGCGGACCGCAACCCTCATGCCTTGTCATGGCTAACGGCGATTGGCATCAGCACGCCCGCCCAGGGGCCCGCGCAGGGCGTAGGCCGCTCTGAGGCCCCGGCCGTTGTGCAGGTAGTGACACACCGCCTCTTGCGTAATAACATTGTGTTGACGCATCTCGCGTGCTTGGCATAACATTGTTGGTACGGTGGATCTATGAAAACGACGATTCGCAGGATGGGGAACTCGCAAGGCGTGCTGATTCCGAAACCCTTCCTCACGCAGTTGGGACTGGAGAACGAAGTGGAAATGGAAGTCGAAAACGACGCGATTGTGCTGCGACGCCCCCGGCAAAAGGCCCGTGAAGGGTGGGCGGACGCGAGCAAAGCGCTCGCGGAGAGCGGGGATGATTCGCTGGTGATGGGTGAATTCGCCAATGCTGACGATGCGGAACTTTCATGGTAGTGCGCGGAGACGTGTGGTTGGTCGCGCTCGATCCGACTTTGGGGAGTGAGATTCAGAAGACGCGGCCGTGTGTCGTGGTTTCGCCTCCCGAAATGCACGATCATTTGCGGACGGTCCTCGTCGCCCCGATGACTTCGAAGGGCCGCGCAGCGCCTTTTCGGATTCCGGTGACGTTCAAGCGCAAGCAGGGGTTGATCCTCCTGGATCAGATGCGCGCGGTCGACAAGATGCGACTGGTCAAGAAAGAGGGCGCAGTGGCCGATAAAACGTTGTTGGACACCCTGCGCACGTTGCAGGAAGTCTTTGCGGAATAGGCAAACGAGAAAACGATGATGCGCTCAACGCTTGCTCACAATGTCTACGATGTTGTTCTGTATCGGACCCAGCGGGCGCAGTCTCAGCGAGTTGCGATCACGACGCCAGGTACGCGTATCAGTTGGTCAAGTTTGGAAGAATGGATGGTCGCGTGGACGCGGATCAACGCCCGCGCGGCGAGTATGAAGCGGCACGCCCAGCGAGCGGCGCACGTCGCTGAACTCGCCTCGAACATGGACCTCGTGAATCGCGAGACGGACATTGAGACGCTTGCGGTGGTCAAGCAGTTCATCGAGCGCGAGAAACTGCTGCCGCCTCGTGGCGAGCGCGCGGGGCATCCTGCCACGGAAATCCTTCAGCGTGTTGGCACGGTGCTGAATGAGCGTAGGCGTGCTGCTGCAAATGGCGCTGTCGGCATCCGCGCTCGCAAGACTATCTGGAAGGCTGCCGCCTGAACACAGGCCAGCTCCCGCGGGGCAAGGAAAACGGTCTCAAACGGCGAAGGGGAGAGCGCAGAGGAATGGAAGCGATGTACGCCGCTGACGCGGATCTTAAAGCGGCTGTCCCTGAGGCCGTGCGACGGCACCGGGCGGCTGGAACACTTACATGGGCGCTGATTCATAAGATCGAGGCGGAAATCCTCGATGAGGTGGCGGCCACGGGGCAACACAGCGGTCGAATGCTCGGCATGCTTCGGGCGTCGCCCGCGATGGGCTATCCCAACGACGATCGGCCGGTCTCGCTTGAGGGACACGAGGTCGTTCCCACGGTGTTTGGCGCGATCTACGCCGAGTGGAACCGCGTCAGTTGACGACGGAAAATTGCTCGATGGACGACTTCATTCAAATCACTCCCGATGTGCGGTTCTCAGCGGCGGTCCTAAGCCCTGAATGGAGCGCGCGGTATCAAACAACCCAGGCAGCGGTTGCGGTTGATCGGCCACAGAATTCAGAGCGTCGCGCAGGCGAGCACCGCAGCCAGCAGATGGCATTGATCTAGGGCGTGTTCACACTATCTGAGCCCATCAACGATGAGCGCGAAATTGATAAAGGCGAGGAACATCACGTCCAGTTTTTCGAACCGCGAAAAGATGCGGCGGAAGCCTTTGAGGCGGCGAAAC
>NZ_JAYMRY010000090.1:0-6112 GCF_038900695.1 Paraburkholderia sp. JHI2823
CCAGCCCGCCCTGTTTCCACATTGGTCGTTGGGGGTGTCGGTTGAACGATAGGAGCCGGATGAATCGAGAGATTCACGTCCGGATCTGTGAGAGCGTGCGGGTGAGATTCCTGGGCGCTACTCGACAATTAGTAAGCGAGGTGATACATATTTGCGCACGTTGTTGATCCACGGGGCGCGCAGTGTGCTGCATCACACGAAGGACCCAAGTAATTGGCTCCGGCAAATCAGCCTTCGCCGCCCCTCGAATGTCGTGGCGGTCGCGCCGGCGAACAAGATGGCGCGAACAATCTGGGCGATGCTGGCGCATGATCGCCCGTATGAACGTGCGCATATCAGCGTCAAGCCTGCTTGACTGCTAGACCTTGCCACATCATGTGGGGGAGTCAATTTTATGAGCAAGTGAAACGTCAAAGTTGCGCTGGCAAACGTAAGTGATGACGACACAGGTCGGACCGGGACTCGCGAAACCTGGGAATAACCAAGAGCTTCGAGCTCGCGTTAAGAATGAGGAGCGAGTCAGCGGAATTCGTAGGGGCCAGCGGCCGGTCAGGCTGCAAAAAAGGCCGAATATAGAGCTGCAACCCTCCTGTCAGTCAGAACGAACGCAAAAAACCGGTGCAATCTGGGGGACGTTCATATAGGTTATTGGACGTCTGCCCTCATTCACGTGGCTGTGAGTCTGCCGCGGTGCGGGTGGGCAGGCGTCGAATAAGCCTCGAGGGAGGAAACCGCGGAGTGGTCCGGGGCATTCGGAAGTTAAAGTTCGGGTGAACTATGGCGATTGATGGTCCGGCATCCTTGCGCCGCGCTGCGGCACTGTTCGATGGCCGACATGTTCGAGCAGCACCGGTGAGAGCATTACCGAGAGGGCCGTCTGGTGCTTCAGATTGCCTGTGGCGGCGATGAGCCGCCGTACTTCATCGGGGCTGAGCACGACCGGCAGCGTACGGGGCACGCGCACGGGCTGCATGCGGGCCATCAGTTCGGGCTCGTGGAGCGTGATCTCGAAGAAGAACTTCAACCCGGTGATCGCGGCGTTCAGTGACACCGGCGACGTGCCATGATCAACCAGATGCAGCTGGTAGGTTCGCAGATCCTCGACGGTGGCGGTATCAGGCGAGCGCCCGAGGTATCGGGCGAACTCGCGCACGATGCGCAGATAGTTGGCTTGCGTCTTGGGGGAAAGCTGGCGCATGCGCATGTCGTCGATCATGCGCTGGCGCAACGGGCTGACGGTCGCTTGAGAGGAGGTCATGATGCGGCTCCTGTTGATGAACGAGGCGGATTGCCTCATTCGCCAACATAAAACCGCGTGACCGGCGCCTCCCTGACCTCCAGCGTCGGACCGGAGCTCCCTACCGCGCGAGCGGTTTCGTGTACGCCCGTGATGGCGTGCCATTTGCAGGGTGCAAGTCCCTGCCGGAGTTGGCCACAGCTCCGTAGCTGAAGGTAACTGCGTCGTCGTGAGACGGGGTGGGAGTAACCGGAGGCGAACTGTCGGTCCGTAGGTGGCCGCTCCTGGCCGACGAACGCCACGGCAGCCGCCTGACGGCGAGAATTCCAGTTTGCATGGCCGGTGAAAGACTATTACGCAGCCTTCAAATCGTAACTCGCATGCCTTACTGTCCAACCTTCCGATGCACCATGTACGCGAGATAAGCGACGATCAAATCGATCTCGCGATCGCTTAGTTGGTCCCGCGGGAAAGCGGGCATGGTCCGACCGGGCCAGTCTCGAACCGATGCCGGATTGCGAATGTAGCGGTGCAATGCGGCGGGCTGGAAGTACTCGACTGGGTTCATCGGCACATTGAGGTCGGGACCGGTGTTCGCGCTGCCCGCGTGGTTGAGCCGGTGACAGGCGAGACACTGGGTGATGAACAGGCTTTGGCCCGCGCGGACCGGATCGGTTGCCGGGAGCGCCGGATCGATGGCGAGCACCGGCCAACGTACAGATGGCGATGGTTGCGTAGTAAGTTGCGCGATCTGGTAAGGCCATTGCTCGCTGCGCACGGATGCCGCCTCCCTGCCGACCCAGACTAGGTAGAACGGTCCAGCGCTAACAGGCTTGCCCGGCAGGTTCGGCCACGGCTGCGCCGGGTCCTCGACCGCGAGCCATGCGACGGCCGTCGCGGGATCACGGTTGCGCACGAGGTCCATCGGCAGTTGCGCGGCGAAGCCGTCGGTCGCACGTGCCTCCAGTACGCTGTCCGCAGGAAACGCCGCACCGTCCAGCAGATTGGCCAGCGGAACTGCGCGGTACGTCGTCGACGTACCGTAGGCGACATCTCGCGGAACGCGAATTTCGGTAGCATCCGGACGCGCCAGCAACGCCCCTTGGCTAAACGACTGGGTTTTGCCGCCGATCGTAAGCCCGATCATGGGCTGCGCACAATACCCGATCACGCTAAGCGTCATCAGCAAAACCGCAAACAACACGCGTTTCGACATTTTTCCTCCGTGCATTGCTATTGCCGGTGACGTCTGCGGCAACTCCGCCGAAGCCGCGAATTCATTCGGCACCGTTGATCGGATTATGTCAGTTGTGGCGAATCGCCAGTAGCGCGCGTGCCGTCTATGCGAGCCGGGCGCATAGAGGCGTGAGATGCGAACAGGGGTCTATCTTGCTTTCCCGCCTTGCATGACATCACAGCAGCCGCTTCACGTTCGCGGCCCGCACCCGTTAAGGGTTATTCGACGCCTGCCATCGGCCACAGGAATGTGACGGTGCCTCCGCGCGTGTCGGCAGGCGTCGAATAACCCTCGATGGAGGAAACCGCGGAGTGCCCCGAAGCGCTTGAAGTCTTCGCGGCTATGGCGATTGATAGGCCAGGATGCTCAGGGGTGCCGGATGCGGCGCGTTCAGGCGGGATGCCGGATGGGCACTGACGCGATGACGAAGCGGTGCTGAGGTGCGATCGCGATGATGACGCGGGCTTGGGAGGCGCTTCGGGAAGCGACACGCGCAAACGTCCGCTCGTGGGCCGCGTTGCCGCAGAGCCGACGTTCGACAGGCGGATCGAAGAACCGCGATGCTCATGTCTGCCCCCGCCGCATCGGTGGTGCCCGGATCGGGGCGGTGCGCGCGAGGATGTCGATGACGATCATCGGTGCGCCGCAGTGCCGGCAGATGAAGACGGGCCGGGTTGCGATGACGGTGTCGTCCGGTAATGGGCTGATTTCGGGTGCAACATGCAGCAGATCGCGCACCTTCGCGAGCCTGGCGCGGCGCACCGGGTTGGCGAGCAGTCCGTAGTGACGGATGCGATGGAAGCCGCCAGGCAGCACATGGAGCAGGAAGCGGCGCATGAATTCGCCGGTTTCGAGGGTCATGGTCTTGTAGCGGGTGCGTCCCTTCGCGCGGTAGTCCTTCCAGCGGAACGTCACGCCGCGCTCATCGAAGGCGACGAGGCGCTGGTTGGAGATGGCAACGCGGTGGGTGTAGCGTGAGAGGTACTCGAGCACTGCCGTTGGTCCAGCGAACGGGCGCTTGGCGTAGACCACCCATTCGCAGGTCCGTAGCGGCGCAAGCCACCGGGCAAAGGTGGCGGGATCAGCGAGGCCGGTGTACTCGCCGAAGAACTGCAGCTGGCCATGCTGGTGGGCCGCTTCGAGTGCCTGGAGGAAGCGCCGGCGGAACAGGCGTGAGAGCACGCGCACCGGCAGGAAGAAGCCGGGTCGGCACGCAATCCAGCGCTCGCCATCGGGCGAGAGTCCGCCGCCGGGGACGATGCCGTGCACGTGCGGATGATGCGTGAGCGCCGAGCCCCAGGTGTGCAGTACGAGCGTGGCCCCGATCTGGGCGCCGAGGTGTCTGGGATCAGCGGCGATCGTGCGCAGCGTGTCGGCGGCGATGTCGAGCAGCAGGCCGTAGATGATCCGTTTGTTGTACCAGGCAATCGCACTGACGGGCGCAGGCAGCGTGAAGACGACGTGGAAGTATTCGACGGGTAGCAGATCGGCCTGGCGCGCCTCGAGCCAGCGGTGTGCAGCACTGGCCTGGCACTTCGGGCAATGGCGGTCCCGGCACGAGTTGAAGGACACTTCCGTCCTTGTGCAGCCAGAACAGCGCAGCACATGTCCGCCCAGTGCCGCCGTGCGGCACCGTTCGATGGCCGACATGACCTTCAGCTGCCCCAGGCTCAGGTGTGTCGTGGCTCGCCACGCTGGCCCGTGGTTGCGGAAGATCTCTGCGACCTCCGGCACGGGGTGCTCCGCGTGCTGCCGGGCTAGCCGGCGGGCAGGCGGTCCAGCGGACTGATCACCTTGCGCAGGAGGTCAGTGGCAACCTGGGTATAGAGCGTGGTCGTCTCGATCTTCCTGTGTCCGAGCAGTACCTGGATCACGCGGATATCCTCCTTCTGTTCCAGCAGATGCGTGGCAAACGAGTGGCGCAGCGTGTGCATGGACACATGCTTGTCGATCTGTGCGGCTTCGGCGGCGGACTGAATCGCACGGTTCAGTTGCCTGGGCGTGAGGGGATCGACGGGATCCATGCCAGGGAACAGCCACCCGCCATCGAGCATGCAGCCCTGTGCATGGGCCACGCGCCACCAGACGCGCAGACGTTCGAGCAGGACCGGCGAAAGCATCGCGTAGCGGTCGCGGCGGCCCTTGCCCTGCTCGATGCGCAGGGTCATGCGCTGGCTGTCGATGTCGCTGACCCTGAGCGCGACCACTTCGCTCGCACGCAGTCCGGCGCCATAGGCGACCGACAGCGCAGTCTGATGCTTGAGGTTTGTGGCTGCCGCGATGAGTCGCCGCACCTCCTCGGGGCTGAGCACGACCGGCAGCGTGCGGGGCACGCGTACCGGCTTCATCCGCGCCATCAGCTCAGGTTTGCCGAGCGTGACTTCGAAGAAGAACTTCAGACCGCTGATTGCGGCGTTGAGCGACACCGGTGACACGCCGTGATCGACGAGATGCAGCTGGTAGTCCCGGAGGTTCTCGACGGTGGCGGTATCGGGTGAATGCCCGAGAAACCTGGCGAACTGACGTACGGCACGCAGATAGGCGGCTTGGGTCTTGGGTGCGAACTTGCGCATGCGCAAGTCCTCAAGCATACGGCGGCGCAGCGGGCTGATGCCCGGATCGGAGGAGGTCATGATGGGGCTCCTGCTGGAGGACGAGGCGGATTGCCTCAACCACCAACATAAGCACCGGCGCCACTGGCCTCCCATTCGCCGCCAGAGTGGGGCCGCAGCCCCCTACCGCGCGAGCGGTTTAGTCCATCGACCCAAAGCGGTCTTCCGTCGCGCACTGCAGGCAACGGCGGGTATCAGAGCTAAATCGGACGTGAGGCTGACCCGGAACGCGAAAGTCGTAGCCGAGGATGGAAGCGACGCTCAAATGTCCCTGCGGAACGGAAGGCGAACCTCCGTACATGGCCCGTCTGAGAACGGATTAGGGGCGGCTGTGAATCGGTGCCGGCGATCACCCGATTACCCGGTCAAGGCAAGTCCGCCTTTTCTAGGCGTTTTGATGATTCGGCGTCTGTACCACCGCATCAATGGGCGCTCGATACCCCGTCGATTGACACTGCCGAAACCCGCACCGCTCGACGATCCAGCGCTGATTGTCGATGTCCAACCCACCTGCAGCCGCGTCAGATCGCATGCCTGAAGCCTGCTATCAATCGCGAGATTGAACATAGCCAGCTCGCGAATGTTCGAAGACATTTGGAGCCGGGTGCGAATCGCCAAGATTTCCGGAAGCTTCAAGGGCGGCTTCTGGCCGGTGAGCTTGCCCTTGTTCCATGGCACACGATTGGCTGCGCGAGCATTCAGCGTTTCCATGATGATCTCCTTTCAGTTGAAGGGAGATCCAGTGTGCCGTCTCGCAGTGGAAGCAGTGGTCGCTATCAACCCACTTCTGCCGCTTGAATGTTTTCCACTTCGACGGCAGCTTTCAAGATGGAAGCGACATTCAAGTGACTCGGGTGTCCTTGAGCGCAACGACAGAAGTCGAGCGGGAAGGGCGTTCACCTAGGGCGTGTTCACACTAATTGTGTTTGATCGTATACTTCGGTGATGGAAATCACCGAAGCCCAATATCAACGGATCGAGCATTGCCTGCCACGACAGCGGGGCAATGTCAGCTTGACGAACCTG
>NZ_JAYMRY010000091.1:0-5700 GCF_038900695.1 Paraburkholderia sp. JHI2823
TGCCACGGCACGGGCGTGAGCGTCGCGAGATCGCCGACTGCCATGAAATCGGGGCCGTTCGGCTCGATGCCGACACCCCAGATCGCGAATCCCGCGAAGCCCGCTCCCGCCTCGAGCACCGTCTTCAAATGCGCGACCGGCACCGACTTGGCCTTTGCGACACCATGGATGTCGACGAACTGCGCCAATACGTATTTCACGCCCTGCTGAGCGAGCCAGCGCTGAGCGTCGTCGGCCGAGCCAAAGCGCGGCACGCTTCCCAGCTCGTTGACCGGCAGCTTTGCATCATTGAGATTCATCTTCACTCCTTGCAACTCATCCACGGTTGAAAGAGCGGTGCGCCCGACTTCATGTCGGTTACCGAGGCGGTTCGGCCGTTGCGGGGAAGGGTGGCCGAATCGCGCGCTCGTACTGCGCACACGCATAAGTTCTCTACATGCAACTTAATTTCCTGCTATGAAACACCTGGCGCACACGCGTGCCCCATGCCTGCTGCGGTTCTGCCTTTGATCGAGGCCATGCATGCACACGGGGACGACAGAAAAGCACCACTTAAACGCTATCTTTCGATTTTCATCTATCAGCCAGGAACTGCGAAATGAGCCGCACGCCCCGCCATTTCTCCTGCGCTACCTCTACGCAACGTTCGTGCCATGTTTATCAACATGAATCAAATATTCCTGTTGAGAAACACGCCGCGGGCACGCCAGCCCTCTCTGCCTCGCGCTCCTGATTCGCCCGCATTGCCGTTTGCCTGCTGACGGTGCGCGGTTTTCCTGCCTGCTGAGCGCCACTGCACTGAATCGGGACGCGGGCTTACGCTCGAGTATCAGAAATACTTATGAAAGCGCGGACGTTGGTGCGAGCGCCCGCACCGCGTCGAGCGCTGCACCGACCATGCGGGCAAGCGTGGGCTGCATGGCTTCGGCACGTTCCACCGCGTAGTCGAACGGCGCGCGTTCGTTCATGTAGGTGGACTGGCACATCTCCAGTTGAACCGCATGAATCCCGCGTTCCGGCGCGCCGTAGTTGCGCGTGATGTAGCCGCCCTTGAAGCGGCCGTTCGCTACCGAAGTAAAAGGACTCGCCTGCATCGCATCAACTGCGGCCCGCTGCACCGCGCCCGCGCAGGTGCGCCCGTCCTGCGTGCCCAGGTTGAGATCGGGCAGCTTGTCGTCGAACAGGCGCGGCAGCACGCTCGCGATCGAATGCGCCTCCCACAGCAGCACGTTCGCGTGACGCTCGCGCAGCCGCGCAAGCTCGGCCGCGAGTGCGTCGTGATACGGCTGCCACCATTGCGCGACGCGTGCAGCGCGCTCGGCCGCGTCGGGTGCGCAAAGGCCTGTAGACGGGTTCGCCGCGGAACGTTTCCTCGCGGCACAGGCCCGTCGTCGTCTGACCCGGATAGCGGCTTTCATCGTTGGGCGGCCGGTTCCGATCACATAGCGCGACACGCGCGCACCGATCAACGTCGCGCCAGGCTCGCGCACGAAGGCACATAAACGATCCAGATGCCAGTTGGTATCGGCGACCGCGAGCGCTTCATCCGTATACAAATGGCGCAGTGACGGGGGAATCCACGCGCCCACATGCGGAATCGATACGACCAAAGGCGTGTCACCGCGCTCCAGCGAGAATAGTTCGGGCATCTTCATACTCCTCTCGTGCACCCCTCATCGATCCCGCCTCTCACACCGCGAGGAAGGGCTGTCAAGGCGTTGAAGTCGATGGGCGCCTCGCCAGGTCTCATGATGGGCTCCACGAATGACTGCGCGACTGACGCCGGCCGCCGTGCGCCCGGTCCCCGCATGATGCCGCCCTGGGCGGCAGACACGCGGAGGATCAGCGATCGCGGTTGTGAACCATAAGTTCGTCTAATACAGAAAATTGGCGCCCACCGGGGACGCAGAATTTGCCCCATCGTTCACCCACGGGGGCCCCATGAGCCACTTTGACTATGTCGTGATCGGCGCCGGTGTGATTGGCGCATCCGTCGCCCACCATCTCGCCGCGCTCGGCGCGAAAAGCGTTCTCGTTCTCGATCAGGGCACGATCGGCGCCGGCACCACCTCACAGTCCTCCGGGCTGCTGCGCACGCATTACTCGGTGCGCCAGAACGTCGAACTCGCCCGCGCGTCCTGGTGGGCCTTCAACAATTTCGCCGACTATCTCGGCGACGACGAAGCCTCCTGCGGTCTCGTCAAATGCGGCTATATGATCAGCGCGCCCGAAGGTGACAAGCTCGATCCGCTGGCCGCCTCGCTGCGCGCGCAGCAGGACATGGGCATCGAAGTGCAAGTACTCGACCGCCAGGCGGCGCAGGCGCGCCTGCCGATCGCGACCTTCGACGACGCCGCGCTGATCGGCTTCGAGCCCGAAGCCGGTTTCGCCGACGCCTACCTCGTCGCAACGAGCTTCGCGCGCTCCGCGCGCCGCCAAGGCGTAAAGATCATGGAAGGCGTGCGCGTAACCGGCCTCCTGCGCGAAGGCCGCCGCGTGGTGGGCGTGGAAACGACGGCAGGCCGCTTCGGCTGCGGCACACTAATCAGCACGCAGAACATCTGGACGCCCGAACTCGCCGAGTGGATCGGCGTGCCGCTGCCGGTGAAGCCCGAGCGCCATACCGTGCTCGCGCTCGAATGCGAGGCCGCGCCCTACACCTTCGCGATGCCCGCGTTCAAGGACCTCGGCTCGCCGGGCATGCTCTATTTCCGCAGCTACGGCGGCAGCCAGATGCTGGTCTCCGAAGGCGTGGTGGGCGAAACGCTCAACGCGCCCGAGACCGAACAGGGCGAGATCTCGCTCGACTATGTTGCGGAAGTGGGCGCGCAGGTGGCTGAGCACTTCCCCGCCTACGAAGCCGCCGGCCTCGCTTCTTCGTGGACCGGCGTGTACGACGTCACGCCCGACTGGAACCCGGTGCTCGGCAGCGTTGCCGACGTGGCAGGCCTTACGGTGGGCTTCGGCTTCTCGGGCCATGGCTTCAAGCTCTCGCCTGGCATCGGCAAGCTGCTTGCGCAGCACGCGCTGGGTCTGCCCACCGACGTCTCGCTCGAACCGTACGCGCTCGAACGCTTTGCAAGCGGCGCGCTGCTGACCGGCAAGTACGGTCTGGGCGCAGTGTCGTAACGCCAACGCGCGATGTGCTGTCGCATGCAAACAGGAGACAACTGATGACTGTCCGCATTCTGGTGCCCGTCAAGCGCGTGGTCGATCCGAACGTGCGCGTCCGCGTGAACGCCGCCGGAGCCATCGAAACGGCGGGGCTCAAAATGTCGCTCAATCCGTTCGACGAATGCGCGCTCGAAAAAGCGCTGCAACTGAAGGAAGCCAGTGTGGCCTCGCATGTTACGGTGCTGACCTGCGGGCTGCCCGCGCACCAGGACGTACTGCGCACCGCCCTCGCGATGGGCGCCGATGATGCCGTGCTCATCGACACGGACGCAGCCACGGCCACGCTCGATTCGCTCGCCGTCGCGCGCCTCATTGCGGCGCATATGAAGGACGCCGATTACGGTCTCGTGCTGTGCGGCAAGCAGGCCATCGACGGCGACGTGGGCGGCGTAGCCGCAATGCTCGCCGCCCTGCTGGGCTGGCCGCAGGCGCTCAATGCGAGCGCGCTCGACGCCATCGACGGCGGCTGGCGCGTGAACTGCGGCGACGATACGGGCACGGCGACGTGGCAGCTCGACGGCCCCGCCGTGGTAAGCGCCGATCTGCGCCTGGCCGAACCGCGCCGCGTGACGCTGCCGAGCATCGTCAAGGCAAAGCAGAAGCCGCTCGCCACGCGCGAAGCCGCCTGGCTCGGCGGCGTGTCGAACGCCCATAGCCACGTGCTGAAACTGAACGATCCGGCCGTGCGCGAGCCCGGCGTGAAGGTGGACGGCGTCGAAGCGCTGCTCGCAGCGCTCGCCGATCGACGCGTATTCGAAACCGTGGGAGCTTGACTATGAGAACGCTGGTCCTGGCCGACACCGATGTGGGATCGATTTCCGATGTCACGCTGCGCGTGATGGGCGCGGCGCTGCAACTTGGGCAGCCCGTCGACATGCTCGTATTCGATGCGTCAAGCGCGCCAGCGGCGGCGCGTGTGAATGGAGTCGAGCGCGTCCTGGTCGCATCCGCTGGCGCAGTCGATACGCTCGCGCCCGAAACAATCGCGGCGCAATTGCTCGCCCTCACCGGAGACCACTCGATGCTGCTCGCCGCGCATTGCGCCTCCGGCCGGGCTGCGCTGCCGCGCGCGGCAGCGCTCTCCGGGGCTGCATTCATCGCCGACGTCGTCGCCGTTCGCGAGCGTACGCAGTTCGTGCGCGGCCTGTATGCGGGCAGCGTGATCGCGACGGTGACGAGCGCCACGGCGCGCACTTATGCGAGCGTGCGGCCCTCGTCGTTCGCGCCCGTCGCGGCGCACGGAGGTGCCGCTCAAGTCATTGCGCTCGCACCTATCGCACCGTTTGCAGCCACGCGCCTCGTCGTGCGCCACGCCGCCGCGCAGAGCGGGCAAGACCTCGGCAGCGCGCGCGTGGTCGTTGCGGGCGGACGCGGCCTCGCCTCGCAGGAAAACATGGGGCGTCTCGGCAGGCTTGCCGACAAGCTCGGCGCGGCGCTCGGCGCCTCGCGCGCCGCCGTGGATGCCGGCTATGCGCCGAACGCCGCGCAGGTCGGACAAACCGGTCGCAGCGTCGCGCCCGACGTGTATGTGGCGTTCGGGATCTCGGGGGCGATCCAGCACCTCGCGGGCATGAAGGACTCGAAGTTCATCGTCGCCGTGAACAAGGACCCTGACGCACCGATTTTCTCGGTGGCCGATGTTGGGCTCGTTGGCGATCTGTTCGACGTGGTCGGCGCGCTCGAATCTCGCGTGCAGGGTGCGCAGACATGCGTATGAACGCACGCATACCCGCTCCTTCTGCGCACGCCAGCGCCGCCGAAACCTGCTCAGTGCGTTTGATCGACTGCATGCGCGTGCCCCCCGAACCCTGGGCCAATGGCGGGGGCACGACGCGCACCCTCGCGCGCAGTCCAGAACAGCACGGCGCCACGCCATGGCGCGTGAGCATTGCGACGCTCGTCGGTCCGGCGAAGTTTTCACAGTTCGCTGGCTACGACCGGACGCTCCTGCCCATCGACGACAACGCAATTGAGCTGCATTCGCAGGACGGTCAACTGCTCGCGCGCGGCGGCGAGCCGGTGCACTTTTCCGGCGATCTGCACGTGTGGGTCGTGAATCTGCCCGCGAGGCCCATGAATGTTCTCAACGTCATGTGCAAGCGCGGCGCATATCGCGCGCGCGTGAGCGTCGCGGCGCATTCGCTGCATGTGACGCCGGCTCCGACGCATCTGCTCGTTAGCCTCGCCGGGCAGTGGAACGTGGAGAGCGCGTTGTTGCGCGGCGTGACGCTGGCACCGCTCAACGCATTGTGGGTCAGCGGGCGGCCAGAGGAACTTGCGCTGCGCCCTTCGGGCCCTGGCGCGCAGTTGGCGTCGATCGCCATCGAACCGGTTACGGCCGAAACAGAGGAACTTCTTCGATGATGCATCAAGGGGAGGCGCTCATCGCGCGATACGGACCACGCGAGTCGATGGAATACGACGTGGTGATCGTCGGCGGCGGCCCCGCCGGGCTGTCCGCGGCGATCCGCCTGAAGCAGCTGGCCGCCGAAAAAGGCGCTGAAATTGGCGTCTGCGTGCTGGAGA
>NZ_JAYMRY010000092.1:0-5578 GCF_038900695.1 Paraburkholderia sp. JHI2823
ACAAGCCAGTACCAGTTGTACGTTGCTTCAATGACCACTCCCACCAGATCTTCGCGGTGCGGCGCCAGCGCCGCCCGGATCTGGACAGGATCGTTCGGTAACCGTCGCTGGTAGAGAACCCGGTCAGTGTCATCGCTGACGACGACGACACTGTTGTTCGAGTGCAGGTCGATTCCACTAAACTTGTTCATGCCGGCCTCCTGTGCGTCACGTCGGTGTCCCCACCCTGACTGTACGCCCGCCGTTCGAGTCGAACGGCGGGAGGCCGGCTATATGATTATCAGAACCTCCAGAACCCTGATCTGTTGAAGGCTGATGGCCTGATTACAGACGTAATAGGAATGGAAGCAACCAGACAACAGGTTGTCAGATATTTATTTCCGACGTGACACGGTCGTCTGACGATGCGCAACCACCCATTCGCTCATCATACCCAGACTGCCGCCGCGGGACTTGGAAGGAGATCGCAAGAGACTCAGGTGCTCACCTGAAGTTTCGCGCCTGCGCCTTACTGGCCTCGCGACGGCCCCATGGTTCCCCGATCGTCTGTCGGGGACAACGTGGCGAAGACCGTCGCGCGTGATGCCACCGAATTTTGCTATCAGCCGCTAATATGATGTAGGGTAACATCATTGCGTCAGCTAGGAAAATCAAATCGTTGAATGCCAACTGCCGTTTCTCCCGTCTCCTAAGTGCCCGGATGTCTTTGAGAGACCAAACTCACCGGTGTGCGTTTCGTGCCGCGCCAACCCCACTGTGACGGCAAAAGAAGGACGGTCGACCTCGATTAGATTCCCGTCATGTCCGTCGAAGAGCACGGTCGGTGAACGGTGTAGGCAATCAACTCCTGCGACAAATCACTTGTGGCTGAATGCCACCAATACTTTCCACTGGAAGCGCAAACGGCATTTAGAATGCGGATGCCTCCTATCCAAACAATCTATTTTCGCAATGGCGCGGAGCAATGCATACTGAATCCTGCTGTCTAGTCGGCACCGTTACAGTTTGAAGTACCACGGTGCCGATGTTGCTTGATCTGCTAGGTGCAACCCGCGCACTACAGGCGCACTTCGAATGGCATGCCGAGCCGGCATTTATCAGACGCGCTGGACCAATAGTTTCTGGCCCGTGAACCGACAGCTGTTACGCGGGTGGCTGACGATTACCGCTTTAACTTAAGCTGGCGCATAGAACGCCGATTCGCCGGAGCAAATGAATGCACGTTGTCGATATAGATCAGATGGCCCTGTTCTTCGTGAACTCATTTGAGCTCGTTTTGGTCTTCGCTAACGTCTGCGTCGTACTTGAGCTGATCTTCCCGGCCTACCGCTACAGCTTTTCGTCATACATTCGGGGCGTGCGGAACTGGATAATCCGCATTGGTTTTGGCGCATTAATCTGGCACCTTTACGCTATGGGGCTGCAATGGTTAGGGGTGAAACCACTCCTGACTATCGATTTTGGGGCGTTCCTCGATTCCGGCAACAGGATTGTCGGGGTGTTTATGGCAGTGCTTTCTGGCGTTCTGGTCGCAATTGCCGGCGACTTCTTTTACTACTGGATGCACCGCGCACAGCACGCAATTCCGTTCCTGTGGCGCTTGCATGCGACTCATCACTCGATTCGCGAGTTGACCGCATGGAACTGTAATCATCACATTTCCGAGCCGATTGTTTACGCGGTGTTTGTAGCACTGCCACTCGCGCTAATCCACTTCAAGTCCGGTGTCGTGCCCGCGGTTGCCATGACGCTAATTAGCTTCCAGGCGCATCTTTCCCACTCCAGCACCCGTGTGAATCTCGGGCCACTCCGATACATCATCGGCGATAACCAGTTTCACCGCATTCACCATTCAATGGGGTCGCATCACCGGCACCAAAACTACGGGTTCTTCACTACCATCTGGGACACTGTCTTTCGCACGGCATACTGGCCGGAAAAAGAGGAATGGCCGGAAGTGGGTCTTCGCAACCAACCAGAACCGCATACGGTTCGCGACTACGTTCTGTTCCCGTTTGACCAACGCCGCTGGTTCCGACCGGCAGTCAAAACTGGCAATAGGAAGTGACTGACAGTTCGACAATGTTATCGCTCAATTCGCCACTAAAAGCCAATGGAGACCAATCCCGACTGACATCATCCACCCTATAGGAGACAGCAACCTTATGCAGCGAATGCCAATCCTCGCCGGCTGTGCCGCCACAGCTTTGATGGTTTGCAGTGCAGAAGCACAGGCCGAGGCTTGGTCTGCAACTTCGCCCGAAGCCTCGTCCTGCTATCCGTCCGATCTCCTTTTTGCTTCTAAGTCCGACGGTAGCTACACGTTCAACAATGACGTCTGGTCGCCCTGCCAAGGTGTCCCTGTCGCCGCAGGCGAGCAGACGATCTGGGCCAAGAGCAACCTTGACTGGGGCGTTTCTTCAAATCAACCAGACACCGGCCACATCAAGTCCTATCCACACATCGGATATGCGGTCAACAAGTCCCTCAGTTCGCTTAAGTCGCTGACTGCTGTCGTCTCAGCGATCACCCCTTCTAGCGGCGCCTGGGAATCGACCTTCGACATCTGGGCCGGAAACAAGGCGCACGAAATCATGGTCTGGCTCAACTATACCGGATCCCCTAATGGCTGCGGCAACGTTAAGCCGATTTCCGCGAACTGGACGTTTTCCGGCTGTGCGATCCCAATTCAGAAAGATGTCCAGCTGTCGGGCGGTTACTGGAATGTCTACGTGGGTAACAACGGCAGTAACACGGTCTATTCGTTTCTTCGCACAGAAAAGACCAACCAGACCAAGCTCGACGTGCTGGCGTTCATGAATTACCTTAAGTCGCGATATTATTTCGATGACGTCGTGCTCGGCGATGTTGAGTACGGCTTCGAAATAACGTCGTCGCCTGGCGGTCTGTCTTTCGGGTCCAAAAACTTCTCCGTCACCGCCGAGTGATATCGGCGCCTCCCGTCCTCGCGTGGATATTTGTATCCCCTGGTAATGCAGACTCCCAGGAACCGGACAGCCAGGCTGATCATCTTCTCCCAACGGCGAACGTTTGATTGATGGCAAGCGATCCGTGCGGGGGCGCTGGAGCAGGAGCATCCCTTCTGGGCGGAAGCACCTGAGCACTGTCCGGGCATCGCCGTCGGTTGCATAAAAGTGGATTCGATTTGTGAGACCGGCGAACTCGCCGTGGTAATTACCGGTGACCAGCCAACTCGCCAGGTCTTTACGATGAATGGTCGCGGACCAGGATTTGCCCCGCGCTGGCCACCAGCACGCTAAGTTCACGCGGAACGATCACCGACGGGGAGAACGCTAGCCTTCGATCGGACCCACGCACGAGAGTTTAAGGCTGATCATCCCTGCGTGTCTCAAGGCAAGCCAGTACTGCCGTGCCAGCCATATAGAACACCGGTGTCACGGGACGGTTCCATCGACCACCCGTGATCCTGGCACTCGCGCCTGAGATGTCGTCGGCCGTATAGCCCGGCGTATCGGTTCCAATGCGCCAAAGCATCGTGCCGCCCTTCAAGGTTAGCCGCTGCACGGCGACTAAATGCAACAACGCCGATAAAAGTGGCAAAAATCCATGTCCTTGAGGAGCGAGAAACGGAGACGAACCCGAACGAACTGAGCTGATGGACCCAAGCCCGCGAAATAGGCCTGGACGTCGCCCCGGGCGACATGGTGCCGACGAAGGCGAGCCGGAGGCCTGAAATGAGCCTCGCGAACCACCACTTTCCCCGATCCTGACATCCCTGAGAGGACCCAATCCCTGATGAAAACCCTAGCACCACAAAAGCGTGTGGCATCTCTCGCGATGGCCATCGCCACCACCCTCGCATCCTCGGTAGCCACGGCGCAAACCCCGGACGTCGTGCAACCTCGCAATCCCGACCGCGCCGTCCTGCCGGTCATCTCTGGCTCGAAGGTCAGCGTTCCCTTTGGATCATGCAGCGTAGGAGCGGTGTTGGTGCCCAAGAGCTTCTTCCACAGACTGACGCCTTACCAACGTGCCACACGATGGCTCGTGCTTGCCAAGCACTGCGCGCCGATGCACGCGACCATCCACGTGGGTACCGTTGCCATCGGCAACGTCGTGTGGCAGTCGGCTACCTCGGACATCGAGCTCGTGCGGGTATCGCCGAAGCCGAATCCGATGTCCTTGCAATGCGCCTCCTCTCACCACAGCGCAGCCTTCTGCAGTCCGATCCAGACTTATACGCCCCTTGCGAATAACCAGGTCTTCATGCCGCGCGCCGGGCAGGAAGCGCGCCTTGCTGTTATCGGGTGGTCGGACGCGCCGTATGAACAGTTCTGCACAAGCGGTTGGCGCACCGGCGTGCGCTGCGTGTGGCAAGGCATGTCTGTCGAGGCGGGAGTTTATAAACCGAATTATGAGCACATCAATGCCGCGCACTCGTCCGAGCTCGAGAGCATTGCAAACGGCGACTCCGGCGGACCGGTCGTCACGTACGAACGGCAACTGATCGGGATCATCTCCGCCGGCGAGCCTGTCGGCCGCTCCATCGTCTACTACACGCCAATGCAACAGGTGCTGTACGAGCTTTTCAGCTACAACCTCGCCCCGGCCGACCTACCCACCGATGTCGGCGAAGATAATCCGCTATCCCGCAACGGTGAAAACGCCGGTTGGGAACTGGCGCCGACCGACGACGAGTGAGGTGCCCGGTCGCGACCCGCCACCGGATGAAGGCGAGCTAGTCGGCGTTCATGACGCAGGCCTGTGTCGGGCTCTGACAGGTTGACGCAGTAGCGGGGGTCGAATGAAGCGATGAAGGAAAAGAAAGTCGCTTTATCACGGTCACCGCTTCCCTGCCATCGTCATCAGCTGCGCGGTTCGCTGGTATTTCCGGTTCAGCCTGAGCCTGCGCGATATCGAGGAGTTGTTGCTTGAGCGGGGTGTCGTCGTCACGTACGAAACAATCCGTTGCTGGTGCGACAAGTTCGGCGCTGGATTCGCCCAGTGTGCAAAGGCGGCGCGGCGCAAGCGGGGCAGCACATGGCATCTGGATGAGATGTTCGTGACGCTGCGCGGGGAACCGTATCTGCTGTGGCGCGCGGTCGATGAGCATGGCACTGAACTCGACGTTCTGGTGCACGACAAGGCCACGGCCAAGCGCTTCTTCCGGCGGGTGCTGCGATCCAACCCGGTGCCGCGCAGGATCGTCACTGACCAGCTACGCGGCTATCCGGCAGCGAAGTCCGAGATTGCAGAGCTCGCTCACGTGAAGCACGTTTTCGTCAAGGCGGTTGCCCGCGTGAATAACCGCGCCGAGAACAGCCACCAGCCGACCCGCAGACGCGAACGCCAGATGCTCGGCTTTCGCGATGCGCGTCGCGCTCAGGCGTTTCCCTCACGGTTCGGCCCAATCCGGCAGCACTTTGCTTTGCCCAGACATCGAATGAAAGCGGCAACTCATCGTGCCGCACTCCAGGAACGCCTCGCCACATGGTACGGTTGGACTGGAACTGCCTCAATCGGTAAGGCCATTTAATAATGGATAACTACCGTTACTGGTACACGTACAGTCTACGTTCGTCAACTTGACAAAGCC
>NZ_JAYMRY010000093.1:0-5531 GCF_038900695.1 Paraburkholderia sp. JHI2823
GCATGGAAAATAAACTCTCGGTGAATGTGTCGGCGCCGCGCATGATCTTCGGGGGCAAGTGGGGGCCTTCTATCAACGCTTCATTGGTCTTCCGCGATGACGTGGCCGCCGGTACTTCAGCAGCCTGTTAAGGCTGGAATTATCGATGAAGGAACCCTGTTCGCGACTGAGGCGGGAACTCCGCAGGGAGGTCTCATCTCACCAGTCATCGCGAATATGACGCTGGACGGACTGGAAGCGGCAGTAGATGCAAGCGTGGGACCGACGGAACGCGCACGCCGAAAGTTCAAAGTCAACGTCAACAGGTATGCGGATGACTTCGTTGTGACCGGAGTCTCGAAAGCAATTCTGGAGCAGAACGTACTCCCTGTGGTCAAGCGATTTCTGGCCGCTCGGGGTCTGGAAGTCTCGGAAGAGAAAACCAGGGTCACCCACATTGCCGATGGGTTCGATTTCCTTGGGCAGAATGTCCGCAAGTACGCGGGCAAGCTGCTCATCAAACCGGCCAACAAAAGTGTGAAGGCACTTCTGGATAAGGTTAGGAAAATCGTGAGGCAGCACCGGAGCGCCACGCAGCGGAATCTGATCGTGCAGCTCAACCCAGTAATTCGGGGTTGGGCCATGTATCACCGTCACGTGGTCTCGAAATCTCATTTTACGTCGGTAGATGCTCACATCTGGCGCCTCTTGTGGAAATGGGCGATGCGTCGGCACCCCACGAAAGGCGCGGGCTGGGTGAAAAACAAATACTTCCACGTAGAGGCGAACCGTACCTGGGCGTTTACTGCCCGGTCCCAAGTCCACGGAGTAACCCGGCTGTTTCGGGCTGCGACGGTTCCGATTGTTCGTCACGTGAAGGTACGTGGCCAGGCAAATCCGTTCGACCCTGCGTGGTCGTCCTACTTTGCCCGTCGTCGAGCCGCGACTGACGATTGATTGCCCGGTACCGACGCTGGTGCTGGTGAATGGCTTGAGCCGGATGCGGGGCGACTCGCAAGTCCGGTTCTTAGGGGGCGGTGACGCAGCAATGCGTCACCGCTACCCGACGTCGGCGTGGACGCAGAGTCGGGTCTGGTCCACACCGTCATTTTACCGTTGACCTCCTTTCAATGTCGTCAGGATTCTTGCGGCGACAGATCAAAGCCCTTGCAATTGGACCAAGACGGCACCCACTGGGAAGCCGCAGCTGAACGCTCGGATTGTTCAGGACCGTCGAACGACAACGAACCTACAACGCCAGGCGGCCGGCTCAGTGCATTCATAGTAGTCAAGGTCGTGAGGGCCAGATTTCCGGCGCCATGAACCTAGGTCGACCATTAGCTCTGGTAGCGGAGACCTAGGTGTGTAGCGTAGATTCATATGGCTGCCGTTGGCGAGTTTGTAGGAGCACTGGATTTCCGGAGATCGCACAATACCATCATTATCGGGCCGCGGTGGATCAAACGTGGCTGAGCTAAATTCCTTGACATTGCCGTCGTCCCGTCCCCTCGCAATACCCGTCCATTCACCCTCGCTGGTTGTTGCCGTGTACACGTTCCGTGCAACTTTGATGGCGGCGGGAATCGGGCAGCTTTCGTACGTTTCGGCAGCAGCGCAATGAGATGCGCCGAGTACAAGCGAAACAATAAAAATATTTCGCATCATCATGATGCATTCCTCCATTCTGAAAAGCAGTAAGCTCAGTTATCTGATCATCTGGCGAGGCACATAACACAAATTCTTATTCGAGCCATTGTCGCGTTAGATCGTGCATAAGTTCATCTTTGGGTAACTTTGATTGCGCGATCGACTGAAATCGGACACGTATGCTATACCGTAACAGCGGCGACCAAAAACAAATATAATTTATACCATAGGTAATGTCGTTGATGGGTATGGCGGCCCCGTGTTTTTTGAAGCGTTAAGGATGGGATCCTAAAGCCATGTAGTTAATGAGAATATAAAGCGGCGCACGCAGTCAATGGCGTTCAGCGTGAATGGCCTTCCGCTCGTGAAACACTTGCCAAGGGGCGAAATTTCGGTGGGCGCATTTCCAGGGTCGTGACGCGCCGCGGCATTTGCCTGTCGATGGACAGCGAGGGACCGTTGGAATTTCGAGAATGCGAAGAGGTGTGAAGACGGCACCCAAAAATAGACAGAAAACGTGGGTCCTTGGTTGTGTGTGCCGGAGACCGGCACCAGACTTGGCAGCACGGTCCCTAATGGCGAAGTGTGTTGGCATCAAAATATTTGACTCATTTCTTCTGGCAGTTGCCCAGAAAATTTCTTAAGGTACGGAGCTGCGGCGGGCATTAACGAGTTGCGTAGATTAAGGGCTATTATCTAAAGACCATATATGGAAAAGGTTAAGAGATTGCTTGGTGGTGGCGTCTTGTCCGTTGCTTTAATGGGCGTGACGGCGCAGGCGTTTGCGGTCGCGCCGAACGATCTTTGTATATACGCCAATCCAGCAGATCCTGCCGAGAGCTTTACCTACTGCTATGGGACAGGTTGGGAAGTTGGTCCCCCCCCCGGGGCTCAGGATTACCCACAAATAACGCAATCGTGCTATTCGTTCTGCCTGAATATTCGGTACATCATCGTAATTTCGTGCAGAACAAGAAAGCCGCGCCAGATGACGGTAGGACCCGGCGGATGATCACGCTTTCGGGCGAGATAGCCACCGAGTCTTGCGATCCACAAAATCACCTGCGCGAGTGAGGGCGGTTCATCGGGCATTCGGTACTACCGTGCGTACGGCAGTAGAGGGCCTGCCACTCGATTGGTTGCAGCAATACTTCGCATGACAGGTTTCCATCAAGCCGTGCAAGCAGCATGGCGTACAGGATTCTCCAGCTTACTACGGCGAACAACGCGGTAGCGCGTACAAATCGTTCGACATTGCCAAATTGGCGGGCTTCAATGCGACAGCCGCTTTTAAGCACACGATGCCACGATTCAATTGTCCATCGGCGCGCAACCATGCCAGACGCTCGAGGGCCTGTGCTTGCGTATACGTAGGTACCGAAGTCAGCAGAAGCCATTCCAATGGCTCTGCTCCTTTGTCTACGTTCGTTTCCAACGCATGAATCGCGAATACCTCAATTTCGGGAAGCTTCTCACGACGACGATTTTGCGGTGGACGAAGGCGTACGGGCATGCATCGCACAACCAGCCGTGCGGTGCGTGCCTGTCGGTTTTCGCGTGCAGGCACCTGCAGTTGCGTTTCTCCAATCACTGGCGAGGCCAGCACGGTTTCCCACAAATATCGATCAGGGTGCGCAACGCGTCGATTCCACGACGCGCGCACCAGCCAGTCGACACCGGCAGGCCGCGGTGCCAGGAACACATCGTAGACATCGCCTTCGCGATCGCTCACGCCGATGACTTGCGTATGCTGACAGTGTGTCTTGAGTATGCCCAGCTGCTCGATACCTTCGAGCCATTTCGCGCTCTCTTTCTCTTGTACGCTTCGTTGCCCGCGCAGATGTTTCTTGCCCAACTCCTCCGGCCTACGTATCCACGTCTTCAGGCCGATCACGCCGAGTGGCAGCCCCTCAGGCGTGAGCGCAAGCAGACTGTGCATCAGGAAACCACGAACGTGTGGATCGGAGCCATATCCCAGACCTTCGGTTGCCCGCAAATGAGACAAATTGAACTCAGTGGTGTCCTGAACCGCAAGTACGACCGGCACCTGCTGCATGCGACAAAGCGTTTGACCGATGTGCGCACCCAGCACCCCATCGACATCCACCTGAGGGTTATCGAAAAACCGATAAGCCGCCTTCAGCTCAGAAACATTGAACGATTGCGGAAAAGAGCAATGCGGACTCGTCGAAAGCCTGCGCGCCAGCATCACGAGCCGTCTGGTCAGGCGAGCGTCGCCAAGTTCGGCAGCACCAAACTCTTCACTTGCCCAATCATCGGGGTCAGGGGTGTCCGACAACGCCCGGCATCACAGATGTTGAACTGGTCCAAAGTTAACATCCGCCGTCTTCGTTTACAAGGCATCCCAACGCAGAATTACGAACAATTTGTGGGTAATCCTGAGCCCCCCGGGGGGGGCGACCGAGTAACGTGTCTGCTCTTTGAGCTTGGCCATCATGTAGGCGAGAACCTCGGCGATGGCAAAAGGAATTCGCGCATTCGTTGGCGGAGAATGGGAAACGTGCCATTGGCGATGTCCGAGGGAAGGTGCCCTAGTGGGACTGGCTCACCACTTCACTGTTTCCTAACCAGATTACTGACTGGGAGCGACGGGCCTGCGGCGGACGTGTTCTGAATACGCCGCAATTGCGCAGTGCTTCTATCGAGATCGGGACGCTGCTTGACCCATTTCATGCGCCTGGCTGCAGGCCTGTGCGCGCGCTACCCGGGACTAGCCGCGGCGCGTCCGCCTGCGAAGCCGGAGACGTGGGTTCTGAGTTTCAAGCTCACGCTCAAGCATTGGCCTGCGGTTGGCTCGACGCATTGAAGCAGCTAAGCTTGCGGCGGTTTTGGGCGACGTTGGCGCCTCGACGGTCTATGGCATCTGGCGCAAGCAATGGATTGCGGGCCGCTCGGCTCGATACCTACATGATCTCAAATAACCTGACTCCAGGAGCAAAGCGGCAGACGCGAGCGGTCTGTGTCTGAATCCACTCGCACATGCGGTAGTGTTTTGCGTAGACGAGAAGACGGCAATTGAGGACTTGGATCGTTTTTCGCCGCGCTCAACACGACAATCTGGGAAGTCATCGGCGTGCGGCGCGCCATACCAGCGAGCAGTTCGTGGCCTTTCCTGGCCGACGTTATCGCCAGCCGGCGGGCCAAACATGAGATCCGCGACAACGACGTCAGCGGACAGGCACCCCCACGTGTGCAAGAGTGCCTGCGGCAACACTGAAGCATGAGGTTGTGACGGACACCGGCTCATAGCTTGCGGCTACATCGGGTGAAGAGCCGCACATTTGCGACTTGATTGCGCGAGGCATCTTCCGCTGCGTGCTTTCTGCGCCGCGAATGCGACGCCACGTCTGCTTGGTCGATCGCATTGCCCCAAGTTTTTTGTTACAGATTTTAGCTGTTGCTAGGTTAGACCTGTTGCGGTCGCCAGCTCAATCTGTCACGCATGAACTTGCAACACGTTGCAAAGTCGATTGCGCAATTGACCACGAAATGCGCTTCCCGTGAATGAGGTTCCCTCGGTTTTTCGCCTTCCAGAGGCCTCTGGTTACGCGGCAGCATCCTTGGTCTGCTGAGCTTTGATCCAGTCTTGCAGGAACTGAACCGGCGATACAAAGCCGAGCGACGAATGACGACGACTGCGGTTATAAAACACTTCGATGTATTCGAACAGGTCCGCCATCGCTTCTTGATGGGTGCGGTATCGCGTAGCATGCACCCGTTCGTTCTTCAGACTGTTGAAGAAGCTCTCCGTCGGGGCGTTGTGTCGAGTAGCGCCCAGGAATCTCACCCGCACGCTCTCACAGATCCGGACGTGAATCTCTCGATTCATCCGGCTCCTATCGTTCAACCGACACCCCCAACGACCAATGTGGAAACAGGGCGGG
>NZ_JAYMRY010000094.1:0-5462 GCF_038900695.1 Paraburkholderia sp. JHI2823
GTCGAGTTCAGTGCCATGCTCATCGACCGCGCGCCACAGCAGATACGGTTCCCCGCGCAGCGTCACGAACATCTCATCCAGATGCCATGTGCTGCCCCGCTTGCGCCGCGCCGCCTTTGCACACTGGACGAATCCAGTGCCGAACTTGTCGCACCAGCAACGGATTGTTTCATACGTGACGACGACACCACGCTCAAGCAACAACTCCTCGATATCGCGCAGGCTCAGGCTGAACCGGAAATACCAGCGAACCGCGCAGCTGATGACGATGGCAGGGAAGCGGTGACCGTGATAAAGCGACTTTCTTTTCTTCATCGCTTCATTCTACCCCCGCTACTGCGTCAACCTGACAGAGCCCTTTTGAGACCATCGGCACGGCGCCGAAGTCGAAGGCGGCGAGCGTCTTGGTCGGGTCCAGATGCGAACTCAGCACGGTGCCGCTCGATGCGTCGTTTAGCGCGTTCGGCCAGCTCGTGCTCTAGCAGTGCGCCGAGCAGGCGTGCGGCCGGCCAGGCTTCCTTGTCCGAGCGCTCAGTGAACTCGGGCCACAAGCTACCGATCGTTGGCAAACGCAGCTCGTTGAGCATCAAGGCCAGGCGGCCACCATCATGCGCGGGTACGTTCATGCTGCCACCTGCTCGAGCAGTTCGCGATAGACCGCAACGGGCGGCATCTGAACCTCGACATCGGGACACTGGGCCACACGGGTTGCGTATTGGTCACGCAGCGCCTTGAGATCGGGAACGCCGTGCTGGCCCGCGAGCTCAAGCAGGCCGACCATCGTCTTGCGTGCATCGCGCCGTGACAGGCGGGCATCGAGTTGCTCCCAGGTTCTGCGGTAAGCCGCGCGTCTTCCAGGCACACCACAGGTGAGCGCAATTCTGAGATCTGGTGCCGAAATCCACGTCCGGGATGTCACCGCGGGTCGGCATGTACAGAGTCGCCCCGACGGCGAACGGAGAAATGGCGCCCATCAGATCGGAGACCGTATGATTGTCGCGGCACGATACGGACCCAGGTCGGCGCCAGCTTCCTCTACGGCCACGCCCGCGCGGTCAGTGAGATGCATTAACAACTGCACGTCGTTGTCGTTGCGATCACGTACCAGAACGTGATCAGGAACACGACGCAGAACCGCTCGGGTTGCCTCAGCGATACCCGGCTTCACGCGATTCAAATTGGAGATGTCAAAGCGAGTTGCCAGCGAGGACACCACGTCATCAGCGGACGCTTGGAGTTCCAATCGCTGTTCGTTAGTCCATGGAGTTGCGGGATAACTCTCGCACAGCGCCGCGCGTTCGGCCTCGATCTTATTGATGAACTCTCGGGTTACATCATGCTTAGGCAGGTGGTCGTATGTCACGCAACCATGAAGCCCGCCTTGAGTCGGCCAGATGGTGCGGGAGACTAGGCCGGACACGGTTGCGCCGAGGATGCCGGACGGGATTACCCAGTCCTCTGCAGAGCCAGCTAGCCAAGCGCGGCCGCAGGGGTCTGCCAGAACAACGAGGCGAGGATCTTCTGGGAAGCGCTTGTCGTCGTCCAAGGTCCGCTTGAGCTCACCGGAGATTGCGCCTTTTCCGGTCCAACCATCCACGAAGACGATCTTTTCGGGACCGTGCAACTGGATGACGGCTTCCAGAGCCACCGTGTCGATACCGCGATCGCGAATGATGCTGACGCCGTAGTGGTGAGCATCACGGCCCATTTCGACGAGTGCCCGGCGCAGCAGGACGCCGAGGGGCACGCCTGCTCGAACAAATGAAACCAGGGCGATGCTCGGCCCGGTGTAAGCGGCACTCAATGCCAAGGCCAGGGACTGAACATTGGAAGCCATACGAGCGCCGTTCTGCGCCAGGAAATGGGTGTAGAAACCCTTGTGCACGTTAGTAGGAGCCTGCTCCAAGCTTATCATCTCGGAGTAATGCTTCTGATTCGTCTGGATCAGAAGTTCCTTTTCGTCAACGTTAGTGACGCTCATCGACACGCGCTGCAAAAGGAAATGCACATCTCCAGGGGCGTAGCTGCCGCTGCCGACGGTGCTCAGTGTGGCGAGAAGATTAGTCATTGATGAGCCCCTTCACTACGGTCGCCAGTTGACTGTGCGCCGGCGTCGACCAGATGTGACAGAGATCCATGAACCCCAGGTCGGAGATGCTGTCACCGAAGCCCAGGACTGGCCGCTCGCCGTGGATCTTACGGTCGCGGCGCAACCATTCTTGAACGGCGAAGCGCTTTTCCAAACCCGCAGGCAGGAAGGCGAGGTTGTTGCCGTTAACGTGGGCGTGCATGAATTCCAGCATGCTTCGAGATTGAACTTCGGTCAGCAACTCGGTGAGCACCGAGTCGTCGGACTCGTTGTGCTTGGTAACGACGTAGTGGCGCAGACCTTTCTCTGCGACTACGCAACTGCGCACGGAGTAGCCCAGTTCTTTGCCGATTTGCAGGGTGGCTTCGCTCAGTGTCGACAGCCGGTCTTGAAAGGTCCGGAGCGACGCGGCCATCTGTCCGTGCCAGGTCTGGTCAAGCGATCCGTCAGGGCGGAGTATCACTCCACCATGGGAGCAAATTGCGCCTTCGGTGAAAGGAAGCTTGACGCGGTTGTAGGCCTCCACGCTGCGTGCGGTAACCGGAACGACATCGGCCGAGGCCAGCAGCCAGTTGATGAAGAGGTTCTGGACCGGGTTCATGTACCCGTTGGGCTGCCCATGCACGTCCAGAGTGGCGATGATTCGTGGTGTGGCCTCCTCCATCTTGCCTGCGGTCTGGATCAGGGTATCGTCGAGATCGACGAATATCAGCGGACGGTTACTGCTCATCGAAAATTATCTCCGCATTCAGGGCATCAACCAGTTGTGCAGGGAGCGCTTGCGCCGGGGTTTCCGTGCAGATAAGAACTCGGTCGAACTGACCGGGCTTCACGTTGTAGAGGAAGTTCGGAATACCGAGGCCATAGTTGTCAGGAAACGACAGCACGTGCTCGATCGCGTGGCCCAGGGCTATAGGGGATCTCGTGGTGGAGCTGAAGTAGACGTCTGCCCCGGCTCGCTCCGCGCGCTCCGCCAGCAGGAAGGGACGCCAGACAAACTCACCGGTACCAACTATGACGACCTTCTCGCCGGGCCGGATTTGAATGTCCGGTGCGAGCGTGTCCTCCACGCGGCGAACACCCAGGCGCCCCCAGTCATTGCGGGGTGAGAGAGGCCATTCGCCTATAGAAACGGCACCGACGCCTGGCATATCCGGCAGGGGCGCGGACTGATCTTCGTGGAACTGATACGACCCGCTCAACAAGGATACGGCGGTGGTCGACTCTCCGATGGCCCTACTCACCGCACCAGCAGACCAGTCCGTCAGGACGCACGTGACCACACGCTCGATCTTCTTGAGGCCGGCTTCGATTAGTGCGCGGTGTAGGTTGAGAAAGGTCTTGCCGGTAGAAGCCTCATCGTCCACCAGGACTAAAGATCGGGCCTGAAGCATCAAATCACGAACCTCGGGATCGACCGGCAGGTGGACTAAGTGGGTGCTGGCATGACTGTGCTCTTCCTCGAATCGAGCAAAGAGGTCGGTACCCAAAGGATGACGGGTACTGGTGAGGTACACGCTATCGGAACGCGTTGCACTGTAAGCACGGTGCACACCGGCACCGAGGCCAACTGCTGTTTCGGCCACGCCGATTACCAGCACTGGGCCGGGCAGGTTCGCTGGGATCTCGCTGACGAGGCTCTCGAAACTGGCAGCCATGATCGATGGGCGCGCCGGTATGTAGCGTCCCAGAACTTTGGATACAAAGAGGAATGCCCGCTTTGGATTCCGGCGCTCCGCGAAACCGAACAGGTTAGCCGCGGGCAAGGTGGCGGCGTCGACTTTGACCTCGAGCAGTCCCCGCTTTAGTTTAGCGCGTAGGAACGTCGGTACTACATTGCTATCCATGAACTGCTTCCTAGTTTGATGCGAGGTCGTTGAGGACCTAACTGGCTGTTGAAAATTGCCCCGTTGTGACAACCGCGGCACTGTTTTAAATGATGGTATGCAATTCGTCGCTGAGTTGTAGATGGATCGTCCGGGTTGCACCACAGGCGAGTGCGCCAGCCGGCACATTTTCGCGCGGTGGCCGCGCCTAGGCGACTCATTGCGCTGTTCTTGCGGCACCGCCGTCACTATTCCGGCCACTTGGCTCAGGTTGCTAGCAGCATCGTCAGTTGAAGGATTTTTTCGCGATAATGGCGACGGTCATAGTAAAGCGCGATATCACACGATTGTTTATTTCGCCAGCGGATACAATTGCTCAACGGCAGATGGTTGAGTGCCACGAATTGCCGGGATTCAAAGATTTTCGCTGCGCACGCATCATTATGGTTGCCATGGAAGTCATGTATTGGCAGATGAAATGCAATACGACGAGTGCGGCGCTTCATGGCACGGTAGTCCTGCTCTACAACGTTGTTCAGGCATTTGTTCTGGCGGACCTTGATCGGCGTCTTACGTTCAGCATTGAGCGCTTGTAGTGCCGCCAGGTTTGATCCGCTCTTCTCGATTGTCACGGTCTCCGGTTGACCGTTCTGGACCATCGCCTTTTCGAAGTATCGCCTGGCCGCATCCTTGCCACGATGGAATGGCAGAAGGAATTCGACCGTGTTGCAAGCCTTGTCCGCGCGTTACAAATATTTCCACTCGCCCCTCACGCGAATGTACGTTTCGTCCTCCATAACTGGCAACAGTTTGAGTGCCCAGCGATGCACGGTCGAATGGTCAACCGAAATTTCTCGCTTGCCCATCATCTGCTCGAGGTGGCGCAGACTCAGCGGATAGGCAACGTACCAGCGTAGGCATAAAAGAATTACGTCAAGCGGATAACGCAGGCGCTTGAGTACCTTCGCCACCGCGGGATTCAGGTTCCGCCTCATTGGTCAGATCGTCCGTCTTCGGGACTCATATCCTCACCTCCGTGTGAGTTTGACTTCCGAAAATGACTGATGCAATTTCCGTGCCGGACGGACGGTCATATAGACACAACACAATTCTGAACTGCCTGTTGAAAATGTCCAACATTTGTCGCGCATCGGACAATTTCGGAGATATTGCAACGCAATTCAACGGGATAAGGTAAGGTGACCAACGAACGCTTGATTGCATGGGTGCATTGTTGTTTAGATTCGGTTCAGCACTGAGCTGATTTCCTCATCATCCGCCAGGAAATCGCCGAATAGGCTTGGACCGGAGAGGTAAGCAACGCGCGAAGACCCTTCTCGACAGCTGCTGGAGTAGATTGGTATTTGCTATCAAAAGGACGAGAGATTGAGCGGGCGCGCAAGTTGACGATGCGTTTAAGTGAGGTTCCCTCGGTTTTTCGCCTTCCAGAGGCCTCTGGTTACGCGGCAGCATCCTTGGTCTGCTGAGCTTTGATCCAGTCTTGCAGGAACTGAACCGGCGATACAAAGCCGAGCGACGAATGACGA
>NZ_JAYMRY010000095.1:0-5293 GCF_038900695.1 Paraburkholderia sp. JHI2823
TGTTTCGCCGCCTCAAAGGCTTCCGCCGCATCTTTTCGCGGTTCGAAAAACTGGACGTGATGTTCCTCGCCTTTATCAATTTCGCGCTCATCGTTGATGGGCTCAGATAGTGTGAACACGCCCTAGATGGGGCGCGTCGGTAACAGGGTGACGCCAGCGCTTGCAGCAAGCGCATGAGGCATGAGGTGACCGGCCTGCCAGGCCGGCACGGATAGAAGGTCGACCCGGCATTGAGCGGTCAACAGACACCCTGACCTGAGTGACATTGACATGCCAGACTGCAAATGGTGTAGGTCATCAGCGTCGCAACCTGCGAATCACAGGTCGTCTGCCGCCTGTCCAAATCTGGTCGTAGCAGGCGACAGGTAAGGAACATTCCTTTGCATGACGAAATTTATATCTCAGACGGGGCTTGACTTCTGACTCCCCATAGAAGAGTCTGTTTTAAGTGTTTTATAACCGCAGTCGTCGTCGTCGTTCAGCGCTTGGCTTCGTGTCGCCAACCCGGTTCATGCAAGGCTGGCTTGTGGCCCTGCGGCTACGATGCGGCTGCTTAACCCTGGGGCCTCCGGAAGGCGAAAAGCCGGGGCGACCTCAATGTTGCTGTTCTGTCGCGATCGGATCTCCCCACTGGAGTTGGCGAAGCCATCGTCATACCCGTCGTTCGCGAACATCCATTTGCGATGCGAATCAGTGTTATCCAAACAATTGATTTTGTAGCTTGAGGCGAGATGCCGCATAGTCGCTTCCTGCGACGCGCGGAACAACTTCAGACTATTCGTGCCGGAAAGAGAAGTTTCCCGACGAGCCCCCGATGCAAGCGACGCTATCGGAGCGGCTATCCATCTGAACGTCAAAATTAATTTTCTGCGGGAGCGGATACGAACAACCATCGGAGCCGTGACAATGACTGTATCGATCGTGATAGTGGGTGCCGGTTTTTGCGGGACGATGACGGCCACAAGGCTACTGTCGGATCAAACCGCAAAGCCCCTGTCGATCGCACTTGTCGATGACAGCTACAGCGTTTCGCGTGGTATTGCTTATCGGTCGGACGAAGAGGGCTGGCTCCTGAATGCCCCCGCACGTACCCTCAGTGTTGAGCGGGACAACGGTAACGGCTTTGTCGATTATTGCCGACTGCGAGGCCGGCCTGCGGAACCGGATGATTTTCTACCACGTGCCTGGTACGGTGATTATCTTGCACATGTGCTAAAAAAAGCCGTCGCAAACTCCGGAAAACATCAGTTTTCTCAACACGACGGATATGCCGTCGCGCTGGAGCCCGTAGAGGATGGCCGAACGAAGGTTCATTTGCACACGGGTGTGGGGATTTCGGCCGATCAGGTCATCCTTGCGACCGGGCACAGCGATGGCCGCCGCTCCATCACTATAGCAGCGACCGGTGGCGCTTCACTCGATCAACGTTTGCTCGCGACTCCTTGGGACGCAGTTAAACTGCGGGCCGTGCCGGATGACAGCCATTTCTTCCTGTGCGGGTCTGGTTTGACGGCACTAGACGTTGTTTACGCGCTGCACCGGCGCAGCGAAAAGTTGCGCTTCACGCTTATGTCCCGCCGTGGTTTGTTGCCCCAACATCACTGCCAGTCACCGTCGAGACTTCAGCCACAAGCGCGGCGGGCGCTTCTCGATCAACTGGCTGCCGGCCCCAGGCATTGCATCACCGTCGTACGCAAAGTCATTGCTGAACATCGCGCGAGGGGCGGTGACTGGCGCGAGGTGATCGATAGCCTGCGTCCGGCGGTACCGCAGATCTGGTCAAACTGGTCTGAGGCCGACCGACGCGCTTTCGTGCGCCATATTGCACCTTATTGGGACACACATCGTCACCGACAGCCAGCTTCCACGGCAGCGCTTGTCGCGTCACTCAGGATGAGTGGGTGTCTCTCGCTTATGGCGGGGCGAATCGAAACAATCAGCGCACATGGCGACGGGCTGCTGCTGGCTATTCGCCCGCGCGCAGCAGCGGCCTCGCGCGTTGTGCACGCATCGTATTTCGTGAATTGTACCGATGTCGGGATGGCTCCCGCTCATCGAGCAACTGCTTCAGATACAGAGCCGCCTGCAGATTGCAAACACCGGCCTATAGCACACGCGTGTGATTATCTTTTTGATCAATTACGGCGCGACGGGATTGCAAAATTTGACTGGGCAGGGTTGTGTGTTGATGAGTCTTACCGCGTGGTTCGAGTCAATAGCTGTACGAATCCATCGCTCTTTTATATTGGCCCTGCGCTTAAAAGACGCTTTTGGGAGGCGACAGCGGTGCCCGAATTGCTAATGCATATCGAGCGGATGACGGAGATCATAATGCGGCAGGTTTCTGCACGTTAAACGCGAGCGCATTGCCTGACAGGCGTGGACGCAAGCGCACGCTCTCAGTGTTTTGTCCCAGAAATAACTTTGCATAGCCGAGCCACTTTCTGGAGGATTGAATCGGCGGTCGCGGTCCATACGAACGGCCGGCCGTGTTGGTTGTACTGCTCGATAATTCGTTCGATGCTGGCAATGAGTTGGCGCACGTTCTTGAATGACCCTCGACGGATCGCCTGCTGCGTAATCAGGCCAAACCAGCGTTCAACCTGATTCAGCCAGCTTGAGTTCCATGGGCAACAAACCGCTTCTTCCAGTGCGTAATTGCCGGCGGTGTCACTTCGCACTGCGGTGCAATTTCTTGACTCGTATGACTGTCAGCGGCCATCAAGACAATCTTTGCACGGCGGACCAGAGAATGAGGCAGCGAACGCGAGCGGCTCATTGACAGCAATTGTTCTCGCTCCAGTTCCGAGGAGACAACCTCGACTCCTTTGCGTCCCATGATCGCGTCCTGCACACCGTGACTCGGGTCAAGGGCGGGCGTGAGCCCGGCGTAGCGGACCCTTGACGCGACGTCGTTTTCCAAGCTATGCATTGGTCGTGGGCGGCACTTTTGCCGCCCACGCCCATGCGACCGTGTTTCTGACGGTCGTCAACAACACGATGTTTGGGCCAGGACGAGGCGGTTATCCGACGGTTGATCATTCTGATATGCGCGGGTTGGTTACCGCATGACAAACGAAACGTCGGGGAGCTGCCTCAATCTAGTTTCGAGGGTTGTGCTGTTTCCAGTTGCCTCCTAGGCAGTATGACTTCACGTGAGGTGGAGGGCTGGCCTGCCGTGAGGAATCAAACGCGGGTTAGCATGACTGCCAGAGCCGCACGGTGTGGACAGGGCCACACCCGGCGATTTCCAGCTCGGAGGAATTGAAATGAACGCCTCCCACCCGTAGCGAGCCACAAGACGCGGAGTCCTGGGCCCTCACCAGGCCGCTGGGACCGGGAATTTCCAAAATGGGAAGATCATGACGATCTCCCCAGGCAATCAGGAGCGGCCGCCATGAATCCCACCCCAGTTGGTGTCGACATCGCAAAATCGGTGTTCCAGGTGCATTACGTCGATCCGGAATCAGGAGAAATCGTGAACAAGCGGATCAAGCGCGCCAGGTTCCTTGAGTATTTCGCCAATCGTCAGCCTTGTCTGATCGGTATGGAAGCGTGTGGCGGTGCACACCACTGGGCCCGCCAATTTATCGGGATGGGACATCAGGTCAAGCTGATGCCGGCCAAGTTTGCCAAGGCCTTCAATATCCGCAACAAGAACGATGCCGCGGATGCACGTGCACTTTGGCTGGCAGTTCAGCAACCCAGCAAGGCCGTCGCGGTAAAAACTGAGGCACAGCAGGCCGTACTGGCGCTTCACCGCATGCGTCAGCAACTGGTGAAATTCCGTACGATGCAAATCAATAACCTGCGCGGTCTGCTTACCGAGTACGGTGAAGTGATGGGCCAAGGCCGAGCCGCGCTGGACAACGCCATGCCGGGTGTACTGGGACGGGTCGCCGAGCGCCTGCCGGCTGTCCTGATCGATACGCTGCGTGAACAGTGGGACGGGCTGACAAAGTTAGATCAGCAGATCGATGAAATCGAACGGCGGCTGCGTCGGTGGACCCAGCAAGACAATGCGGTCAAAGCGCTTACCGACATTCCGGGCGTGGGTGCGCTGACAGCTTCGGCGGCCGTGGCCACAATGGGTGATCCGAGCGCATTCAGTTCCGGGCGAGAGTTCGCGGCATGCATTGGGCTTGTACCGAGGCAAACGGGATCGGGCGGCAAGGTCATCCTGCTAGGGAAGGTCTGCACAACATGTTTTCAGAGCGCCGATCTTTTTTCACGCTGGGCGTATCGGCCGCAGAGTCTGCCAGCAGGTTGGTCGACCGGCTTTTGAAGCATGATGGCCTTCGTTTTCCGAGACTCACGGCCTGATGCGCCGGGCGTTTCACGCTTTGCTTAAAGCCTTGCGCGCCATCCAGAGATTGCCCAGCGCAAACAGTGTCGTGATCTGTGCGGTGTTCTTCACCAATCCTCGGTAGCGGGTCTTCGTATAACCAAACTGCTGCTTGAGCACGCGAAACGGATGTTCAACCTTGGCGCGCACGCCAGCCTTCAGGCGCTCAATCTGGTTGTATATCGCATCCAGACGATTGGTCAGGTCGAGTTGTCGACGCTTGCCCGGTCGCATCGCGACGTGCCAGCGTACCGGGTTCGCCTGACACCGCTTTTCAATACCCTGATATCCGGCGTCAGCGTACACATCCCTTTCCTGACCGTGCAACAACGCTTCGGCCGCATTGATGTCGTGCACGTTGGCCGCCGTACCAATGACGGTGTGGACCAGACCCGACTCTGCGTCCACGCCGATGTGCGCTTTCATTCCGAAGTACCATTGATTCCCTTTCTTCGTCTGATGCATCTCCGGATCCCGTTTGCCAGATCCGTTCTTTGTCGAACTGGATGCGCTAATCAAGGTCGCATCGACCGCTGAGCCTGCCTTCAACATCAAGCCTTTTTCACTCAGGATCTCATTGACCACCGTGAGCATCTGAGCGGCCAGTCCGTGCGTTTCGAGAAGGTGGCGGAACCGTAGAATCGTGCTTTCGTCTGGCAAACGCGTCATACCTTCGTCCAGCCCCGCGAACTCACGGTACAGCGGCACGTCATAAAGCGCCTCTTCCATCGCTGGGTCCGAAAGCCCAAACCACTGCTGCATGAAGTGAATCTGCAGCATCGTCGCAACCGGAAACGGCGGCCTTCCAGTCTTACCTTTCGGATAGTGCGGTTCGATCAGCGCAATCAATCTCGACCATGGCACAACGCGCCTCATCTCGTCGAGAAATTCCCGCTTACGCGTGCGTTTCGTTGAAAGATCCAAGCCAAGACCGAGCTGTGTCATCGA
>NZ_JAYMRY010000096.1:0-5288 GCF_038900695.1 Paraburkholderia sp. JHI2823
GTGATCAGCTCACGTCCGTTCATGGTTCGCCCCTGGTCGACGCCTCACGCGAGCGTGCGCGTCAACCGGGACAGGAATCGGACATTTCTAATGAGCCAGAACCGGACATTTCTAAAAAGCCGTAACACTAGCCTATTTCCTGGCCCTTGTTATGTACAATTTGCAGATCCTCACGCGGAGACCAAAATGGCGGACGCAGACTGGACGGGCTACGTTGGGATGGCGACGGGAATATTCGGAGCGGTAACTGGCTTCCTAGGCTATCGGCGGGCCAACCAAATCAAGTCGTTGGACCTGCGGCTTGAACTCCGGAAGGTGCTGAGTGATGCCCACGACTCCCTTTCCTCTTTGCCAACACTGATTGAAGAGGCAAACGGCTCCCGCCATGCCGTGCTCGCGGCGAAGGGACTAGGCGGATCAGGCAACAAAATCGTGTGGGATGAAGCGGTGGCGGCAGACCGCGCGCAAATCGACAGAATTGCACCGAGCCTTCCGAGCGAAGGTGCAGACTTCTCTACACTTTCGTCAGAACACCTCGAAGCTGAAATAGTTGCCGCGCACAAGATCAAGACAAGCCTGTCAGGGATGGTCGCCAAGTATCGCGCCGCGCTCGCTGCTGATAGTGAAGACAGAAAGCAGATAGCTCACCAAGTCACGGCCATGACGGCTGCACGTATCGCTCAAGCCACGAAACCATAGAACCCCCACACTATTGATCGGATAGGCGGGCGTTTCGTTTTGCTCACCCACCCTTCGCCTTAGCCTTCTTCTGTGCGGCCTCTGTTTCGAGCGCGGCCTTCACCTTCGCTTTAAGAAGTTCCCGGTGCTTGCGGAACGCATCTTCCAGCGTGTAGTCCTTTTGTAACTCGCGCATGGTCGCCTTCCCTTCCGTATACAGCCACGAAAGGACCGGACGCATGCCGCCCGGATCGTCCTTTTCTTCAGTCTCGGTCCGGAAGCGGTGCGGCACGTTGACCTTAGGCGCCTTGAATCCGAAGCTGTACTGCTTCACGAGGTTCATGATTGCGGCCAACGCCTCGTGCGGCCGCAGCGCGCCCAAAACGTCCCGCACGTACCTGTCGATGTTCTGCGGAAAGGCTAACGAGTGCCACGCCTCCCCGTCCTTCACTTCGGTCAGCGCCAGTAACTCCGCAGGATGAATCGTGTCCAGACGGTCGAACATGCCGACCGCGCCATATACGGCGAAATGCCGCACCCGGTAACGATCATTCGCGGCTTGGACAGCGAAACCCACGCCCCGTCAGAAGTCATCACCTCCGTAAGCCGCAACAACTCTTGCAGCCGGATTGTTGCGGAGTCCCGCAAGGTGATCCCAAACCCTCCGACCGCCGCGAAAAGTGCCGTGCGATAGCTCACGCCGTACATGTCGAACTCATACATTTCACGCGCCATGGATGCCGCCACAAGAACTTCGCAGCCTGCTCCAAGGGCATGTCGGATCAGGCTTCCAAACGGAGGCCGCTTGATGGCGGAAACAGTACGGACTTGTCCGCGTCGAAAGGAACGCGGAAGCGCTCACCACGCGCTTAGATCGCTGCCCGCGCTTCTGGACTACGCTGATGGATCGCGCCGCAGGATACTGTGTGTCGCGATGCAGTTGCTGTGGATGGCGGACGGAGACGCGAGGTCAGACGAGGAGCATGCCGATTTTGCGCAGGCTATGATCGCGCGAAGGCAACGCGGCGAGCCGGGATGCCCCGCTGCGACAAGTTCGCTAGCGCATCATCTCGACCACCTCCCACGCTTGAAGGTGCGTATAGCGCTGCAGCATCCGGATATCTTTGTGGCCTGAGACCACCGATATGTGAATCGGGCTAAGAGACAATAGGGCGTAACGCGCGATGGCTGTGTACCGAAGGTCATGGAACCGCATATCGCGAAATCTTCAGTTTGCGCACGAGCCGAAGGCGCGTTCGATCACCTCGGCGGACATCAAGCCCTCCCCACGCTTCAGACGATCCGGCGCGGCTGCGCGGCTGTCGCGAGCGGCATCGCGCGGTAAACCGTTTTTGCTCGCATGGAGGCGCGCAACTTTTTTCGACCAGTCGATATCGGCCCACTTGAGCGCTGCTATCTCGCAATACCGCATTGCGGTCGCCAGCGCGAACTCGTTCATGTGGCGGAACTGCCCGAGGTTGCCAAGAGAGAGTCACGGACTACGGAGTTCTGCCGCGTCATAATCCGAACTGGTTGCCGCCCGCGCCCGCGATCAGCACAACCCTTGTTCCTACACAAGCCTTCCTGTTAGCGGTGCATCGATTTTGTCACCGTTGCAACAATAATGTGCCAATCTGCGGTAGCTTGGCGTTCTGACAAACCCCCAACCTTGCTGCACTTGGCTTGGGCCACGCGAACTAAATGTCTCAGCGACCGGTCAGAAGCAATACCCATCCGATGCACATCGGTCAGCAGTCGGCCACAACCGGTCGATCGACAGCGATTCAGGCATCGCTGTCGATCCATTACTGCCCGCCGTGATGTCCGTGAGTCTCGGCCACAATCATGCTCAAACTCGCCTATCTGTTTGTCTCCATCACGCTCGCCGCCCCGCTCTCGACCCCTGTGTACGGTAGTGATAATCCAGACTACGATCAATGCATCCTGCGTTCGTTGGGAAACAGTCAGAGCAGCTTTGCGGCACAACAAATCAGCAACTCTTGCAACGCGCTTTACAGAAACGGTGCCATGCTGTTGCCCCGCGAAAGAGCGTATCACCTGTGTGTCCTGCAAAATGTGCAAACCGTGAGAGGAGCATTTGCGGTCAACGAGATACTGCATGCATGCCGACGTCAAAATCGCATGTAGGACTGACATCGTTGACGATTGCAGCACGTGACATTCGCACGATCTTAATGTTGATCGCGTTCATTGCACTTGCCCCGTCGAGACGTGACGTGACGCTCGCGTAAACTGCCGCTTCCCGAAAATGCCAAGGTCTGCTTCATGTCATAGAATCAAACCGCCGGCGCGCTACGGTGCTCCGGCTGAGCATGGCGCATCATGAGGGGTCTTCCGGCGAAGCTCCGACAATTGACGCAATGCGCCCGAGCGCAACGTCAAGCGCACTTCTAATCCAATGACGGCTTCGGGGGCTCGTTGGCGTTTGCAGTCAGCAAGGATCAGTACGTCATACGGCCCGTTGTTACGCACGTGCGACGATCGCAGACGTTCGTCGGGAATATCCAGTATTCGTTTCTTCGAGGATCGGATCGGGACATCGTATAGAGTTCTCATTGGATTCGACGCCGAAGGAAGTCTCGCTGGAAGCCTCCGAGAAAGAACTGGGGTGCCTTTGCGTCGGCAGTGAACTATCTACCGAGTAATATTAAGAGTAATGTCTCGCGTCTGACAGGTTAACAACGGCGTACAGACTTGAATGGAAACGGAAGACTGCTTTATAACCGCGTTAGTCCGACATTCAACCGTAACACCGTAGGAAATCGGCATAGTCGGCTGCTTGTAGGCGACGTACGGCCCCGGTGTTGCCTTACACCACGCATCCGGTGAATTCGTGAACACGCTCATGTTCCCGCGTATGCTCGATGTGATCCAAAGAGCAGTGGGGATGTCAACGGTTGACGCGTATTTAGCGCTTACCGGCGACGGAGCCACGATTGCAACCTGTTCACAGTTGCACTGTATGGTGCGGTCGGGTATTCCCTGTGGCAAAACGGCAGGTGCAGCAGATCCTGACACTGCATATACGACTTGAAAAATACTTGATTTTCTATCGATTTTCACAAGCATCTCCTATAGAAGTGTCAGTGCGGCGTCCGAGACACGAGTGAACTGCTCGGGATATGTCTTCGCCGATCAACCGCGTGACTTTTCCGCACAGTGGCCAGCACGGATCGAGTTCGAGCGAATGCTCTTCGCACGACGCATGGCATGACAGCGCCTCCTGCGGCGACGCGTTGACGCTAGACGTACTCGCGATCGATACGTGGACTCGGCATACATTGGCGACGCTGCGCCGGGCAGCGAGGTCCTCAAGCTCGGTTTCGAGCCGAGCGATCTGCCGGTTAAGCACTCGATCTCGAGTTCCCTGTCGGCCATGTCCCGCAGCAACCGCTCGATCTCACCCTCCGTTCGGCAAGCGACGCGCCAGGCCTGAAGCGCGCGGACACCCTCAGGGAGATGCGCGCCGTTCGACATGAGGCGCAGTTTGCGAGGCCTCAGCGCGGTACAACATCGACAGCGCCGCAGTGCGGCGCGGTTGCCGCCAGCCGATGCCCTCAAGCAATATCGACAAGTTGACTGGAGGTCGGGAAAACCTTCCGCCACAGGTCTGCGGCCTGATGAAACTCCCTCGCTCCAACCGTTTCGTGAGAGTCTAGAGCCCTGCTTTCTCAGTTATCCAAAGTATTCTCACGAGATCGCCGCCGGCGCACACCTTAGATGAAGACGTTGCCGTCCAGCGGGTATCTCAGCGTCGACAATACCGTCGACTCTAACCGCTTCCCGGCCGATCCGAACTTCGATTGAACCAGCGGGCACAGCTGGCATCACGATCGGAGGCTCCGGCAGACGCACGAGGTTCATTGACCGATGATGCCTCCCTCACGATCATCACCGAAACGAGTCGCACCGCCTCGGCTTGCTGTTCAGCCAGATACCGGCGTCGCCCCGTAACTACACGCTCGCGTTCAAGACGTTCTCTCGGGTCAATCTGGGGATTGACACCCTTGGCTCGGAAGCTTCCATCGCGATGGCGATGGCGACGTCGGAATGGCGGATTATGGTTCGTGCGACATTTAGGGCTGCCAGGCGCTCGGATCTGACAAAGTGGTGCCCGTCACTTCGAAAACATGGGCAGCAATTTGATGCCGATCCCTGTGGCTGTCTACGACGGCAGCCGCGAGCCGCTTACCTTTGGATGCAGAGAATTCGGACTAACGTTGCCCGCGAATTTCGTATGCGCTAACTGTGACTTTATTATGCCGCTGTGCGGGCGTGGCAGTTTTGTTCAAATTGCACTGGACTGACGTAGCTCAATGTCGAGTGCAGACGCCCGTGATTGTAGAAGCGCAACAGTCGATCAACTCTTCCATCGCTTCGCGGCGCAACGCGCTGACCGTGAATATGCGCCCGCTTCAGCACCGAACGTCAAACGGTTGCGACTGTTGTCGATTGATCTCGCCCATATCGAAGGAGGCACGTCACCGACCTGATGGCTGACGGTGACGGACGCCTCTGATCCTCTACCACTGTCACGGCGACGCCCGCCCGTAACCCCCCCACCACGGCACCCCCCAACGACTAACGGG
>NZ_JAYMRY010000097.1:0-4909 GCF_038900695.1 Paraburkholderia sp. JHI2823
AGCAGCAGAGAAACGAGATTATGAAGACTCTTTCCCGCTTCGTCAACTGCTTTTTTTCGCTTACCGCCTGAAAAAGCCGCCGACTTCGCGTGCCGCCGGTTTCCGCGGCGGCCTTCGCATCCCGGACGTCAGAGACATCGAGCTGCGAAGGGGGCGAATCTTAACGCTACAGCCGGCGGGCTGCAAGCCCTTCTTCCCATCGCTCCGCGCGGTGATCGTTCTCGCGCCAGTCTGCAAAGCTATTCCCGGCACGTCGCTTGCAACCATCGCTTTCACTGCCATGATGAGGCGCTGCGCTCACGCAGCGGAGCTCCATGAATTCATCGATCGCACGGATCATCACGCTGTGTTCGACCATCGTCATATCGAGCGCGCCAATAGCCGCTTATGCAGACGACAGTGCGAGTCCCTGCGGCGCGCTAAAGCGCATCATCGCGGCTGCACCGCAGCATTTCGCTTCACTGAATCCCGCCGACGGACGTGCCATTGCGCAGCCCTACGGCGACGACGCGCAATGTGCGACAGCCGGCGCAACCTATCAGTGCGTCTGGAGTGCACGCGACGCTGGATCGGGGACGAACGCACTGGAGGGCTTAGGCGCCGATATTGCCGCGTGCCTGCCCGACGCAACACACGACGTGAATTCGCCAGGCCGCCAGCACTTCTACCTGGGGCAGCGCGGCAGCCGAACCGAAATCACGGCGCAGAGCGACGGTTCGACGCGGGTGAAGCTCAGCGTGTCGCATCAATAGACCGCTCCCCCGCATGAATAGATGGCCCGCTGGGATAGGCAAATCGTGTCCACGATCCGAACGGTACCTGCCAGCGGGCCGGCGAACGCACGCCTTCCTCACCTGCCAGGCGCGCTTTGACCATCCGAGCGAACGCCCGCCAACGGCGCCCCATAACCGCCTGCCTCCGCGTTGTTCGGGTGGCCATTTGCGAGTTGCCCACGCGGATCCGTGGGGCCAACCGGCATTTCGCCAGCCTGGCGATTGCCGTGAGTCGGGTACTCGCTGCCGGGTGCAGCGTTCGGCATGAGCGCAAGGCTGTTTTGCGGCGCACCAAGGTCGTCGTGCATTGCCGGATGCGCCGGTCAGCATTGCGCAAGTCATGAGTATGCAGAGGGGTTCATCCCGGGCTCCTTTCCGACAGATATGACACGCTCCGAGCACGCGCCAGCCCGGCGCGCTGCAGCCTGCGGGCTAACAAACGAAGTCAGCCGCCAAGGACACCAAGATCTAGACTGTGCGAACGGCCGATCCACACGGCGGCGTCGCGATGGTCGCGCAGCGCATCCCTCGTGTTCGGATGCACGAACACGTCGAGCGAGCCGTGATTGAGCGTGAGCCATTCGAAGACTGTCATGAAACGCTCGCGCGGAATGGCGAGCTGATACGACCACATCGGATGCGGCCCGACCGGGCGTTCGTGGAAACGCCCGATCTCCACGACCTCGCCGAAGCGGGCTTCGATTGCTTCGCGCAGGGTCAAGGCGGCTTCGCGCGTCGCCGCGTCGAAATAGATGTGCGCGTGCCAGCTCGTGATATCGGCGGGATCGAGGTAGTTCATGGCGATGCAGGACTGCAATGCGGGTTCGAGCCGCTATTGTCCATCGAACGCCCCCGCCGTGCATGCCCACGCACAACGCCACGCTTCATGGCGCCGCGCCTGAATACGTGTCGCCGACCATCAGACGCACGATTTCGTCGCCGTCGGTTTCGGCCACACGCCGCTCGCCCGCCACTTCGCCGCGCCGCAGCACGATAATGCGGTCCGCCACAGCAAAAATATCGTGCAGGTTGTGCGAAATGAGGATCACGGCTACGCCCTGTGCCTTGAGCGCACGGATCAACGCCATCACCTTGCGCTGTTCGGGCACGCCAAGCGCCGCCGTGGGCTCGTCCATGATCAACACGCGCGCGTTCCAGTAGATCGCCCGGCCGATCGCTATGGCCTGCCGCTGCCCGCCCGAGAGCATTTTGACGGGCCCCGCAAGCTTGCGCGGCGGAATCACGATATCGAGTCGCTCCAGCACTTCGCGCGCAACGCGCGCCATATGCGGTCGATCGATCAGCTGCAAGCCGAACCTGCGCCGCACGGGCTCGCGGCCGAGGAAAATATTGCTGCCCACGTCGAGATTGTCGGCAAGCGCGAGATCCTGATAGATGGTTTCGATACCTTGCGAGCGCGCTTCCTGCGGATCGCGCAGTTGCAGCGGACGGCCTTCGAAGTGCAGATCGCCCCCATCGGCGCGATAGACGCCCGAGAGAATCTTGATGAGCGTCGACTTTCCCGCGCCGTTGTCGCCCGCGAGCGCGAGCACTTCGCCCGGCATGAGCCGCAGCGAGACACGCTTGAGCGCCTCCACGCCGCCAAACCGAATCGAGATGTCACGCGCCTCGAGTATCGGCGTGACGATCGCGCCGCTCATTGGGCACCTCCGAGCCTGCCCTTGTACTGGTCGATCAGCACCGAAAGAATGATGACGATGCCGACCACGATGAATTGCCAGAACGCATTGACGTCGATGAACACGAGCCCGAACTCGATCACGGCGATGATGAGCGCGCCGATCAGCGTGCCAACGACGTTGCCCGTTCCACCAAAGAGACTCGCGCCGCCGATCACGACCGCCGCGATCGAATCGAGCAGCATGGGCTCGCCTGCGTTTGCCGCGCCGGCGGCGAAGCGCGCCGTGTAGACGATGCCGCCCACCGCCGCGAAGACCGCTGCGATGAGATAGATCGCGACCAGATGGCGGCGCACGTTGATGCCCGCGCGTATCGCCGACTGCGGATTGCCGCCAATCGCATAGGTGTACTGACCAAATCGGGTTTGCGAGAGCACGAAATGCATGACGACGAGCAGTACAACCGTGAGAACCACGGGCGTCCAGCCGCTGCCCAACCACGCGAGCCCCCGGTTGTTCACGGAGACGGTCATGCCGTTGCCCGCGGCGAGAAAGCCCACGCCCCGCGCGACGCCATACATGCCGAGCGTGCCGATGAACGCCGGCACGCCGAGCCGTGCGATCAGCACACCATTCACGAGGCCTGGGATCAGGCACACGAGTATGGTGAGCGGAATCGACAGAAGCAGAATCCACGGAGTATCGCCGCCGGGGATCGTAAACTGCGCGACGCACACAGCCGCGAGTCCCATGACGAAGCCCACCGAAAGATCAATGCCGGCGGTGATGATCACGAAGGTCTGACCGATGGCGAGCAACAGCGGCGCGCTCGCGGCAAGCCCGATCGACTGCAGGTTGTAGGCGTTGAACACGAACGACCGATGCGCCGAGATGCGCGCCCACGTCTCGAAAAAGACGAGCAGCGAGCCGAGAAAGAGCCACGGCCAGATTTTGCTGACGAGCGCGAGCCTGTCGAGTCGTTTGTCGTTCATGTGGCCCGGTTCAGTTCGAGTGGCTCAATTCGAGTAGATGTACTGCTTCATCTCCGGCTTGTCGATGTTCGACCTGTCCAGCACCACGAAACCCGTGCCCTTGTAGGTGGGAATTTTCTTGTCGTGGATGACGTCAGCGGCGAACTTCACGGCGTAATAGCCCATCTGATCGGGCAACTGCGCAATGGCAATATCGACGAGGCCGCTGCGGATCTGCTCGTCGATGCCCGGCACGGCGTCGAACACGACCACCTTGACCATACCCTGCTTGCCCGCATTCTTCACGCCTTGCGCCGCGCCGGCACCCGAGAACGTGTTGGCGCCGAACACGCCCGCGAGATCGGGATTGCGCGCGAGCACCGCCGCGACATGCGAAGCGGCGCGATTGGCGTCGTCCTCGTTGTATTGTGTTTCGAGCACCTTGATGTTGGGGTGCTTCTTCATTTCTTCCATGAAGCCTTGCGCACGTGCATCGGTGCTTGAGATGCCCGGCTTGTTGTTCTCGCAATAGACGGTGCCCCTGTCGCCAATCGCCTTGGCGAGCGAGCGAGCCGCCACCCGGCCACCTTCCAGGTTGTCCGAAGCGATATACGAAAGCGGGAAATCGGCGTCGCCCTTGCCTGTCTGATAGTGGCCATCGCCGATATAGGTGTCGACGGTGATGACCTTGATGCCGGCGTCGGCGGCCTCTTTGAGCGGGCCGATGAGCTGCTGCTTGTCCACGGGCGAAACAAGCAGCACGTCGGGGTGCCTGGCGATGAACGCCTTGAGAATAGGCACCTGCTCAGTGGTGTTCCAGGCCTTTGGCACCTGGAACAGCAACTGGATGTTGTCTTCCTTCGCCGCGCGTTCCGCGCCGCGGTGCATCGTGAAGTAGAAGGGATCGGTGACGCCGGGCAACAAGGCAACCACGGGATGCGCCGCATCTGCGTGCGCCGCGCCGGGCAACGTGCCGAGCGCAGCAACGGCGATCGTGGAATAAGCCATCAGACAGCGAAGAGCGTTGCGCAACATGGTTGTCTTCCTCCAGGTGAGTCCGACGCACGGCGCCCAATCTTCCCGAGGCGACGACGCCCGGCGGCAGTCGCCCAGTATACTGAGGCGCACTGCTACGGGGCCTGGTGTTTTCCTGCACGCTTTCAGCTGTTTATGCGCGTCGGATGCAGACGTCCCGATTTGTGGGACGACTGACTATTTCATTGCAGGAACAACCGATACGCCGGATTGCCCGTCTCTTCCCAATGCGGATAGCCGAGGGTGGCGAGGAAGCGGCGGAACTCGGCGTCATCGGCTGCGGGCACCTGGATGCCCACGAGAATCGAGCTGTAGTCGGCGCCCTGGTTGCGGTAGTGGAAGAGGCTGATGTTCCAGTTCGGCGCCATCGACGAAAGGAAGCGCATGAGCGCGCCCGGGCGCTCGGGGAACTCGAAGCGGAACAGGCGCTCGTCGTGTGCCAGAGGCGAGCGCCCGCCCACCATGTAGCGGATGTGCTGCTTCGAGAGCT
>NZ_JAYMRY010000098.1:0-4751 GCF_038900695.1 Paraburkholderia sp. JHI2823
CGATCTCGCGAAGCTCGGCCTCAAGGAGGCCGCTGCGCCCGCCGTATGGAATGCGGTTCTGTTCGATCAATAAGCTATCCTACCTATATGAGCTTTCTCAACCCGTCTACCTATTTGCACCAGAACCGTCGTCCGCCGCAAAGCTATTCCCGGTCGGCACTTTCATACGCGCATCGTAGCGCCCGAGGGTGTAGCCCGAAACCAGCGCGCCGCGGAACGCTTCAGGCGTGTAGTTAAACGAGCTTTTCCAGGTCGATGCGGGAATACCAGTATAGTCCGTATCCGGTTCAGGAGCGCTTGGCCCGCAGTGCTTGCCGCGTACGCATTCCATTGGCTGTTCGCCTTGCCGTTTGCATCGAAGTATGTGTTGAATGTGGTCTGGAATGTTGCTTTTGCCAACGTCCGCAGCTCGTCGAGATACTGCTCTTGTGTTTGCGTACCGCGCTTCACGGATTTCTTGAAGTAATCGGCTGTCATCGCGTAGGAGGGGATATATCCTTCGCATGTCTCTCGGCCGTTCATCATGTCGCAATTGGAATTGTAATCAACGAGCGGCGAGTTGAGGATGAATCCAGCCAAGACCTTGGCTGGCTTTCCAGACGGATCTGGCACGTAACTGCTGGTACCAGCCTGCTCCAGAAGATTGGCGACGATCGGCGTGCGGATGCCACCATAGGATTCGCCGTACAGGTACTTCGGCGAACTCTGCCGATTGTATTTGTTCGTATAGCTCGTAATGAAGTCCGCGACCACTTGGGCGTCATCGTCGGTTCCCCATAAATCGCCATTCTTGAGTGGTGCAATCGCCGTGGAAAGACCCGTGCCCGGCGGGTCAACAAAGACGATGTCCGACTGGTCGAGCAGCGAAATTGCATTGTCCTCAAACGGGAAGCTATCGGGCTGCTCGGTGGAATTGGTCATATTCGGCGCATCGGACCTGAGCCGTTTCGGTCCCCAGGATCCCAGGTGCAGCCAGATCGAGGCTGACCCAGGACCGCCGTTCCACAGAAACGTGACCGGCCGATTCTCCTTGGGCAGCGCATCCCGCGTATATGCTGTATAGAAGATCGCTGCCTCCGCCTTCGTGCCGGTCTCGCTTTGGCGATAGGCGACCAAGTGTCCAGCGCGCGCGATATACGGCAGTGCCTTTCCGTTGATGGCGATCGTATGCCTTTTCACGGAAGAATCCTCATCGATCTTCGACAGTGAAATCGAACCATCCTTCGTCGTATCGTATACGATAACGTCGTTCAGTACCTTATCGGTCGGAGCGATTTTCAGGAACGTGTTCTGTTCTGGTTCCGCCACCCCGGTGTTTGGCGGTGACGTGACAGGTGCGGACGGAGTCGCTTGGGTAGGCGTCGGGTCGTCACCGCCGCAGGCGACCAACGTCACGGCAGCGAGTGCCGCGATCGCGGGCCAGATTGCTATCCTTCCGGTCATCGATTGGATCCTCGTGATTGTCAATGGGTTCAACAGGTGATACGCATTGCAAAGCATCATGACCGGGTCAGGCCAGGTGGTTTCAGCATATCTGCCGCCTGGTCGGACCGGCTCCGTGCCACCTTGCGGATGGGGGGGGGTTGTCTGTAACACTGCGACGCCTCCGCTACTTAGCCACCGTCACGGCCGCCACGCGCGCATTCGGCACCATTGGCCTCTCGAGTGGGGTATGCGCCAAGTCCAGCGTGACGAGCGCGGTGCGCTGATAGCCTGCAAGCGTCAACTTGACCTTGCTACCCGGCAATACCGTGAAGTCGCGCGGCGTCATCTTCAGCGAGAAGTCATAGTCGGTGCCTGGGGCAACCGACTGTGCGACGTCGAGGCCCTAGTAGAAACGCGGATTCGCCCAGCCATACGTTACGTCGTACCACCGACGGCGTGACCTTGATGTCGGTCACCGACGGAACGAACCGGCCGCGCATCATCACGCGGATCGCATTGGCGAACGGCGGCGTCTCATAGGAAGCGTCCTTGTGTTGCTGAAATCCACCGGCCCCATCTGCGTCTCGTCCGTCTTGCCCTGTATCAGCACACCGTCCGCGCAGCCGTTGTCGCGGAGGTGATACGATGTGTCGACCGTCGTCGGCAAAGTGTATTCGTTGATGAACAGTTCGCCCGTCGGAATGCAGTCTCGCGAGCAGTGGCCCGAGTGGCAATGGCCGATCAGCGTGTTACTTGTGTCGTTCTGCGCTGGATTGGACGTAACGCCGGCTGGGATATCGCCCGACGGCGTCTCGCGCACATAGGTGTTTCTCGACGCATTGTTTACGCGCGAATACCACATCAGGATCTGCTTCTGCCACGCAGGGTCATCGTGATCGCGGCTGTGCAACCAAAGTTGGACGGGCCTCTTGCTCCTGTACAGTGCGTCGCCATCGTACTGCCCGGCGACAATGACGGGAGGTTACGTGGTTCTCTGTGCAAATACCAGAAGAAAAGCGTCAAATATATTGATTCCAACACTAAGAGTCATTGAAGCCCGTGGTGGGCGATTACCCGCAGCGGAAGAAAGTCAAAGTCAGTTTGAGTGTCAGTCATAAGTTGCGTCCGCAATGTTGAGGTTGCGGACGCAGCTTGATCTTCTTGATCCGGCCGCGCTAGGTGCGGCAGAAACTACCGCTTACGAACACACCGAGGCGGCTCAACCCGGCCGGAACGCAAGGAAAGCCATGCGGGCAAGAAGAAGCAACGCGAATTTACGCAAGCCGACATTTAGGGTTCTGGTGCAAATAGGTAGACGGGTTGAGAAAGCTCATATAGGTGGGATAGCTTATTGATCGAACAGAACCGCATTCCATACGGCGGGCGCAGCGGCCTCCTTGAGGCCGAGCTTCGCGAGATCGAACTGCCCCTTGCGAATACAATGCGTCAACTCGATTCCTGAAATCGTGGTCGCTGCGCTCCCGAATCGTTTGAACCCAAGCATCACGTTCGTTCTGGACTTGATGTGGCGATGGTCTTGCTCGATCACGTTGTTCAGATATTTTGAGGACCGGACCTTCGTGTCTTCAGGCAGCAGACCATCGGCCTTCATTTCGCGCACCGCGCGGTGCGAAGCGGCATAGCCGTCGAGCGTGATGGTCTCCGGCGGCTGGCCCTGACGCTGCCCGGTACAGGTAGACCCACCTGCCGCGAATCTTCAGGTAAGTCTCATCGACACGCCACGAGCGACCCGCAGGTGTAGCAAAGCGGTTCCAGCGTTTGACGAACTCGGGTGTATAACGCCTCACCCTGCGCAGAATCGTCGTGTGAGCCAGCGACAATCCCCGTTCGGCCATCATCTCTACCAGATCGCGAACGCTGAGCTTGTAGCGCAGGTACCAGCGAACGCACAGGATGATGATCTCCCGATCAAAATGGCGTCCGCCGAACAACTTCTCCGGACTCTTCAGCTTGCTCATCGTGGCTCCTCGGTTCGTCTTCTTCCGACAACTCTAACCCATTCGCCGGCCCTATTTGCACCAGAGCCCGGACGACTACATCAACATGGCCTTTCTTAACCAGCTCAAGACGTATTTCCCCGATTTCGTCAACTATAAGACCCAATCGAGCTACGAGCCACTGAATAGCGCGACAGTCATAAACTGGAAATGGAAGCGAACAGGAAGTAAATACTACTACCCACAGAGCATCACTGATATTCAAGCAGTCCTGACGGCCAACCCTGATGCCAAACTGCTTATTCTCCACGGTTACGAAGATATCGCAACGCCAGGTTTCCAGACCGAACTTGATCTTGAGGGAGTGAACCTGAGTGACCGCATCCCAGTCAAATGGTTCGAGGGTGGCACATGATCTACAACACGGAGATAGCACGCTTACCCCTCAAACAGGCGATCGACAGTTATTACCAGTCGCCGGCACGTGTCGCGGACGGCTCGTTACTTTAATGGTACGACAGCTATGAAATTCTTGGCCTACTTTGCTTCTAGCATGGCCGCAACTATTGTTGCAATGTCGTGCATCGGAGCGGCGTTTGCCTATGATGACTTGCCCAGCCCTCCGCCACCTCCGGAGGGCTGGGTTCAGCCACCCAAGCAATCGGAAAACTCTGTAACACAGGACGTGGAAGATCAGATCATTCAGCGCTTCACCGCCGCCACCGGTGGTGACCCCAACGGGATATTGTCGCAACAACAGGCCAAAGTTGCTGGCTGGGGACTCGTTAGTGATCATTTTGCGGAGATTGATCGCGCTGGCACAGGATATGTCCGGCTCGACGACGTGCGGCGGTTCATGTCCGAGCGAACGCCGCAACACATAATGCGCATGAAGAACTTATCGAAACTGAATCAGCGACCGTGATGTGCGATGGATATGGCGGAGAACCTCGATTTACGCGCTCGCCGGTCGCAAACTTTCGCATGAGTCGAATGTTGTCAAGGTCATTTACGATGACTTGGTGACTTTTCGCCATGTTCCTCCTGCGCCTTGCCAGTGATAACGAGGTGATGCGATTCGGCTTCGAACGGATAAATTCCACTGGCTGCAGCACTGACCAATTGAAGGTCGATGCCTTCATCGAGCGCGGCCTGTGCAGGCTCTTCGCCGGTGTAGCCCTGGTCAGCGAACGCGATTTTCACTGTCTGCCCCGTGGCCTGCTGGACCTGTCGCGCCAGTTTCTTTCAGATAACGCCATAGCGCAATCGCGAGGCGCCGCGCGACTGCGACGATCGCGATGCGCCGTGCGCGACGGTTTGGTCCCGTGCCCTGCGTGCGCTCGTTGAACCAGCGCGTGAGGGCGCTGT
>NZ_JAYMRY010000099.1:0-4741 GCF_038900695.1 Paraburkholderia sp. JHI2823
CTTGGGAATTTGCGATTGCCGAAATAGATTGTTTGCATAGTGACCTACGAAAATTCAACGAAGATGGCGCGCAGCGGAACACCTACCAGACTGCCAGAGAAGAATCTGTACCGCCTCGACGGCTTTGTTCAGCAGGGCAGGGCCGCAGTTGGTTGCAGACGCAACTAGGCATTTTTGACGCAAACGGCCTTGCCGAAGCTGTTCCACAGATTCACGAGGTTCGCGATAATCACGCCCTCGCGCTGCTGCGATTCGGTTTTGCGCGTCAGCAGCCGCGCGCCGATGCAACGCTTGATTCGCGAGATCTGCGCCTCGACCAGCGCGCGCTGCCGTACCCGTATTTGTTCCGGAACGTATGGATGCCCTTGTCCTTGATGTACCGAACGAGACGGTCGTGCCAGCGCATCGCCGGCTGATTGTGAACGGCCGCATTGGCCGGTGGGGGAATCACCGGCAGCACGCCGCAGGCTGACCACGCCTCGGTCTGCGCAATACTGTAGTACGCGCCGTCGGCGATGCTGGCAGTCGACGTTCGCGTCGACTGCCAGCATCGCATTCAGGCCCGCCTCGTCGGAGACGACATGGATGCACGACGCGTCGTCTTCGTCACCCCGGGCAAGGATGCTGGCGCGGTCGAACGTTTTGCCCGCCACCTGGAAGAACACAAGGCGGCGCCCGGTCAGATCGAATCGGTCAGCATCGACATGTCGGCCGCCTTCATCAAGGGCGTGAACGAGCATTTGCCCGATGCGCGTGTGACCTTCGACAAGTTTCACGTCGTGGCGCACGCGTCCAAAGCGCTTGATGGCGCGCGCCGCTCGCAGCAGAAAACCGATCCCTCGCTGAAGGGCATGCGCTGGTCGCTGCTCAGGGGTGGGCAGAAACTCGATCTCGCGCAATTGACTGATCTCGAGGCCCTCATCAGCCAGTACACGACCAACCGTACGGCCCGTCATTGGAATACCTTGCGCGCCAGACATGATGTCGGGAAAGAGATCCAATTCCGACACGTATGACGGGGTCCAGTTGGTGGCGCGGGCGATGTCGTACCAGTCGGCGCGTTCCAATAACGCCATAGTCAAGCCTCCTTCATAGGTCGGGATTTGATTTGCCGGAGCACATGGCACGGGCGGCTTATCTCCGAGCAAAATCGGTGCCAATGCGCCGGCCTCATTTGCATTGGGGAGGAAGAAAGCCCGGGGAAAGGCAGATCGAAGTATGTGCGCATCCGTTTGCTGGGTGGCGATCCGAGCGCGCTAGTTTCAACCCACAGGGAGTGAGACAAACAGCAACGCTGGCACGCGCGAAAGCTTCCGCGTGACACAAGGCCGGGTACCGCTGGTTTACTTTCACGGCGCCGTTGGCATTAACTGAGAGTGCGCTCCCAGTCCTTCTCGTCTGGGGATGGTTCTGTCTGCCGGCTTTACAAGAGACCCAAGCCCCCGATCCTTGATTCCGAATGAGATAGCGAGTCACCCGTGACCTGAAAACACTGAATGTCTAGTTTGTCGTATAGACAACGCGCACTGTAGCAATTTTTCAACAAAACTCGGACAACGGTAAAGCGAACCGGCGGTCACCTGATTCCGGCCACGAAAGTTCTTTCGGTGGCGGCGTTGCCTTTAGGCGACGGGCAATAGGCGAGCCAGCGTGGAGTGCAAGCGCGTTGGAATGTTGAGAAAGACGAATACTCGTAGGTATTGAGCCGAGGCTCATTGGTTTCCGAGCCGCAATGCGGAGCCCGGGCATGGGAGCCTTTAGAGACTACGGTCAGACGTGCATACAATAAAAACATCGGCAGTACTTGTCTGCCCGCGGCGATGACAGGAATCGATGGCAAGGTGTCGATAGCTGTTTTGGTGCGCCAGTATTCTCCGATTTCTGAGACCAATAACTGCGTGCGCACCTATGGTTTGTAGGTAATACTACTGGTTTTTTCAAAAAAGCGTGCTGGCGCAAGATTTGCTTCTTGGCTACCGTTGGCTCTACTTACGGTAATAAACAGCGACTCTATGTGCGTGAGCTTTGTGAGGGTTAGGTATGCCAAAATACAGGCTGGAATTAGTGTTGCTCGCATTTGCCAGCGTGCCGGTGGGCGCGCACTACGATGGTACTTGCTACATGTGGGGTCATAACAACCGCAGAACTTGCGCGCCCACTGGAACCGATCAGTTCTTACAGAGCGTTGGCGGGCGGTATTATGACGGAGACTGTACACAGACGCTCGCGGCCCGACCGGCTACAGCGGCGTCGCGCGGCGCAACTCGAGAAGGGGTAAACGAATGAAAAACGCCGTACTGGTCTCCGTGCTGTGTGCGGCCGCTCTGCTCGAGAAAGGTTGCGGAGGTGACAGCGAGTTGCATCTGCCACTGCCGTCGTACCTTCCTCGTCGAGCAATCCGACCGAGCCGACTGCCGTCGGAGCAGCCGTTCACAAAACCAATGTGCCACTCGATCCGTCGGCCTCGCTGGTTCCGCCATTCGACGAGAATTTTCCACCGGCAGAGTCGCGCTCGCCATACGACGGTTGCATAAAACGAGAGCCACGCCATGGGCGGCGGATCTTCAGTGTGTTGCCGGGCAACCCAATGCCGTTCCCTGACCAGGATTCTCGCCGCATTGAGCTTTGCTCACCTAGGTTCTGACTTCTGTAAGGAGCTCTGTGGGGACGACGCAGTCGGTCCTCTGGGGAAGCTAAGCACGTTTTGAAAGGTCGTGCGCGAGGGATTATGGAAGGCTGCTGTCGATCGAGTGCAGGGGCGCCCTATCAGTGGCGCCAAACCGCGCAGCGACGACCGCATGTTGTGGTGGGCGCGCCTCGTGACACGGATACCGCGCCGTCGGGGCCCCGCAGGTGAAGCTAGGCGGCGAGGCTATACAAGACAAGACGCTACAAGGTTATTCAAATCCAAGCAACTACTTGGGATGCGGCAGCGGATTGAATGACACGGCGCCAGAGCCGCGCTTGCTCCATCAAGCGTCTCTGAGTCGTCACGGAGCCGCGCTACCGCGGTTTGGTGGAAGAGCGCAAAGGCCGCCTCTCGTGCAGTGATTGATGGAACAGGTCTGTCCGAAATTGGGGCGCGGAGATTCGCTCCACGGCTGTTTGCGCCTGCATCGATGAGTTCAATGGTTTTTTTGCGGGCCTCCCTGAGTTCCTTCGCATAGCTAGGTAGTCCATGGACAGGAGATCGACATGTACCCACTGACTTGGCTTTGGTGTCCCCAATACAACTATCCTTTGAGCGGCGCTGTAGACCAAAGCATAGCATTGCCGGGTGCCCGCGACCCACACATGGAAAGATCCATTACTCACATATTTTCATATGGTTCTCAGCTCGGGCGAATCCTTGAAGCTCTGGAACCAATGGTCAACGAATTTTATGAGTATCGTCCGGATATTAATCAGGAACCAGCCCATGAATTCGATCAAATGCTGAGCGATATCAAAGCGATCCGATCCCTAAGGCAGGCGACGAAATCGGAAAAAAATTTCACAGTATCGGATCTTGCTGAGGTAATGAAGCAGTGGAAGGCCGAGTCAAAACACTCTACGTACCTTCACAAGTTAAGAGAAGTCCGTGCAAATGTCGCTCGCCTAATCGATGAAGCTGACCGCACCGGGACGTAAGCGGTTTGGGTCGCGTCAATCTTTAGTGCGCCGCAGGCTGCGGGCATGTCGCAAACACTATAACTGGCCGGTTATTGGCGGTCGCGTTCGATGTTAGCCTCATCAGAAAGATGATACCGTGCGCGGTCCCGCCACAGCCTTATCGCCAATCCACGCGCCATTGCTGTTCTGGTCAGGAATGCCCCACCCGGATGGAAGATGTCTCCGTTCGACGAAGGGCTCGCGAGCGAGAATGCCGTTTGTGTCGAGGTGCTGATCCGCGAAGCGATTGTTGTAGTAGAAATCGGGCCTGCAAGTGCTCGGGAGCCCGCCCTGCGGCGTCGCTGCCGATCCCCTCGCCAGGGGGAGGCTGGTTGATCGCGTACTGGACCTTGCCGATGATCATTGCGCCTTCGTGCAGGCTGAATTGTCTGCCGCTGTTGTTGAGTTGCCGAGGATGCCCGGTGCCCGGTGCCGGATTGCCGTCGAAAATTCCTCCGAGATCGGCATCGATACAGTGGACTTGAACCGCAGGCGCACGCAGAGCGATCAATGGGGGTAGGCGGGGCCGCCCGCAGGCATGTTGGTGGCGGTGAGGACGGGCCAGCCAAACACCGCGTTAGCGAAAGTGCTGGCGTACTGGCTGATCATGAATTCTTGGTCGAGGCTCTCGTCGCCGTATCTTGATCGTCGAATTTGTCGCCTAACCTGCTGTACCAGAGTTCACACAAACGGGTCGAGGCCGAGGCATCGACGCCGCTCACGACCCGCAGGCATTCAGGCGCGCCGCCGTGATGCCGTGGCCCGGGGGATCTGCAAGGCATCGACGAAAAACGTGCGGTTCTGTTGCAGTAAGGCCCACGTTAAAATTGGGTAGCGAATTTTTGAGCTGTGCGATGAAGAAGACGAAGACACCGCGAACCATACTCGCAACCGGGCCTGGCCAAGGTCCTGAAGCGCCTTCACTACCCGCTTGAAGTGATTTTGCTGTGCGTGCGATTGTACGTAGTCGGCCCTGAACAATTCGTTTCGCGCGGCGCGGCCATCACGCCGTGAAGACGACAGTGGGCGAGCGGTTGCGCAAAGCGATCAGAATGAGGGCGTAAAAAAGCCGCAGCTTTCTGAGGATCAT
>NZ_JAYMRY010000100.1:0-4583 GCF_038900695.1 Paraburkholderia sp. JHI2823
TGTACCGCGAGCGTCCTGAACTCAGCGGTGTACGCCTGCTTCGGTATTTTGAACATCGATTCTTTCCTTCCTTCGGGTCGAGTTTACACATGACCTACTGGAAGGCGAAATTTCGGGGGAAGCTCAGACGAGAAGACAGCCATCCAGGCGCTCGATCGCAAGGACCGGATGTTGCCGCTCTCGCCCGGGCGCGCCGAGAGCCATGGCTTTGAATACAAACGCAACGGCACCCTGAGCCTGTTCGCCGCATTGAATGTCGCAACTGGCGAAGTGCTGGGCAAAACCGCGCCACGCCATACCAGCGCTCAGTTTGTCGCGTTCCTCACCGAGGTGGTATCGGCCCAGTCGCGCGGAAAGTGTTAGCGCCGATGTAAAACTGACCCTCACCCGCCGAAGTAAACCTGACCCACCGGGGAGAGGATGGCGGCTTTTTGCCGCCGATGCTGACTCAGGAGCAAGCAGTGGAAATCAAGGTATAACCGGGCGGTCATCGGGCCGAGGCTGCTCGTCATCGACGAAATCGGATATCTGCCGTTCGGGCGCGAGGAGGCGAACCTGTTCTTCAATGTCGTCGCCAAACGATACGAACGCGGCTCCATCGTGCTGACGAGCAATCTCTTACGCGGTGCACCGCGTAAGAGATTTAATGCAGGGTCTATTTTTACGCGAAGTGTCAGCCCCAGAGGGCCGTGAACGCGGCAGATCTAACAGCTGTCTCTCCGTATAATGATGACGTCTTTCGTGGCCCATCGCCACTACAGGAGGACGTCATGTTGGCAACATACTTTGTTCCTCACAGCGATTGCAAGAGCTCCGAGAAGGGCGCGGTGGTGCTCTGCTGGAGCGCTTCTCGCAGGCTTTGAATGAGTGTGGCTACGCGGAGATCACTGCCCGCCGACATATCAGAGCGGCGGAACATCTCCTCTATTGGGCCGAAGTCGAACGTCTGCCCTACAACACGCCGAATGAGGTGGTTTTGCGGCGTTTCGACGAGCATTTGGTGCGATGCCGATGTCCGGGCTACGGACATACGCACCGGCTCGATTTGCTCAATGGCTGCCGGTTGTTCCTTGAGCATCTACAGCAGATTGGCGTGATCAACGCTTCGGACGTCGAGCCTGCGATGCAGCCTGCTTCCTTGTTCACTTCTTTCTGTAACTGGATGCGCGCCCAACGGGGAACCGCCGATATCACTCTGTATAACTACGGTTTGACGATCCGGGACTTGCTCGCAACGCTAGGGGAGGATTCTGGCAAATACGACGCCCAGAGCGTACGACAGTTTGTGCTGAGCCAAACCCGGGATCGAGGATGGGCCGTGGCGAAGAGGTGTACCACAGCCCTTCACATGTTCTTTCGCTTCCTCATCGCTGAAGGCAAATGCGACAGTCGGCTCGCTGCTGCTATTCCCGTAGTAGCTCACTGGCGCCTTTCTGCTCTGCCCCGGTATCTGCAGCCGGAAGAAGTGGAACGGGTGATCGCGTCATGCAGCCCGACTTCGCCGTCAGGCAAACGGGATCGCGCGATTCTGCTTTTACTCGCCCGTTTGGGATTGCGGGCTGGCGACATCGTGGAGTTGCGCGTCGATGACATTGACTGGAAAGGCGCTTGGATTTCTGTTTGCGGCAAGGGGCGACGTCTGACGAAGCTGCCCCTGACTCAAGAGGTTGGGTGTGCAATTGTCGACTACCTGAAGGAAGGGAGGCCTCCCGCAGAAACCGACATATTGTTTCTCCGTTCCCGAGCTCCGCTTCGTGCGTTTGCTTCTCATGCCGCAATTTCGGTCATCGTCGAGCAGGCTATGCGTCGGGCCGGCGTTACTTGCCCGAGCCGTGGTGCCGCCCACGTACTTCGTCATTCAGTAGCCACGTCAATGTTGCGAAACGGCGCCTCTCTGCAGGACATCGCAGCAGTGCTCCGGCACCGTTCCATCGAGACCACGCAAATCTACGCCAAGGTGGATATCGGCATGCTGCAGGAGATTGCTCAACCCTGGCCGGAGGTAATGCCATGTTATCTGAAGCCGTGGAGTCGTATCTGACGATACGTCGTGCTTGTGGATTCGAGCTGAAGTCTGATGGTAATCTCCTGCAGACCTTCGCTGCCTTCGCGGACGCGCGCCGCGAGTGCTACGTTCGCGCGGTCACCGCCATCGAATGGGCCGGGCTGACCGAATCGGTCTTTCAACGGGCCCGCAGGCTCGGCGTAGTAATTCGCTTCGCCCGGCATGCCCGCGCCGAGGACGAGCGCCACGAAGTGCCACTGCCGGTTTTTGGCAGAGAGAAGCCGCCGCGCCGGGCTCCGTACATTCTTTCGGAAGACGAGATCAGGCGACTTGTGGAGGAAGCGTCCCGATCAGGGTATCGCTCGTTGCGGCGCCGGACCTACAGCACGCTGTTCGCGCTACTCGCCTGCACAGGACTTCGAGTATCGGAAGCCATTCATCTGCGCTTTGATGACATCACCCAGGACGGGTTGGTTATTCGATGTTCCAAGTTCCGCAGGAGCCGTATCGTGCCACTGCACGATACGGCTCGAGTGGGCTTGGCAAGCTACCTCGAGATGCGGCGCCCCTATGCCCCGTTCGACGATCACGTCTTCATCTCTCTGCGCAGAAAGCCCCTGCGTATTGAGGACGTCGAGAGCGCATTCCGAACTGTGGCTACCAGAATTGGCTTGCCGTGGACATAGCGCGATATCCGCGACCTACTGGTATCTGGATGCAACGCCATCGCTGATGCGGGACATCGCAGAGCGTTGCGAAACCCTCGTAACTGGAGCGCAGTCATGACTCTAATCGCACCTCATATCACGGCGTTTCTTCAGCAACGCCTTCCCGTCGAACGTCGCGCCAGTGTCAACACCTGCGACTCCTACGCCTACGCATTCAAGTTGCTCTTCACATATGCCAGCCGTCGATTGAAGGTCTCGCCATCGCAGTTGCATCTCGAGCAGCTTGGTCCTGATCTGATCGTCGGGTTTCTGAACTATCTGGAGACGGAGCGGCACAATGGACCGAGTTCCCGAAACACTCGCCTTGCAGCCATCAAGTCATTCATGCACTTCATGGAATATCGGGCCCCGACAGCGCTGGAGCACGTCCGGCGCGTTCTGGCTGTTCCGTCAAAGAAAGCGGATTCACGTCTGGTCAGGCATCTCACGATTGAAGAGATGCAGTGTATCCTTGACGCCCCTGTTCCTAACCGACGTGACGGAATTCGCGATCGTGCCATGCTGCATGTATGTTTCGCGGCGGGATTACGTGTCTCCGAGCTCGTCGGACTGCGGCTTGACGACATACAAGTTGGACCACATCCGAGCGTTCTTGTTCACGGAAAGGGACGGCGGGAGCGTTGCCTACCGCTCTGGAGAGAAACGACATCAGCCTTACGCGCGTGGATGGCAGTCAGAGGCCAGGCGCCGTTTCCTGAATTGTTCCTGAACGCACGTGGTGAACCCATGTCTCGCGCCGGTTTCGAGTACATCCTGCGCAAACATGCTCGGGCCGCCGCCAGCCGTTGTCCTTCCTTGAACAACCGGCGCGTCTCTCCGCATTTGTTGAGGCACACCTGTGCGCTTAGGATCCTGGAAGCAACCAAAGATCTGCGCAAGGTTTCTCTTTGGCTTGGACACGCGCATATGCAAACGACGGAAATATATACCCGAGCCGATCCCTCCTTGAAACTGGAGGCGCTTGAGGCAGTCACCCCTCCGACGCTGCGATCGGGACGTTATAAGGCGACCGATGCACTAATTGCTTCGTTGACGCCATCGGCTCTTGCATCATGCCCACATCGTGCAAATCAGCGGCGAGAGCTATCGACTGAAGGACAAACGAAAAGCAGGACAAACGGGAACGCAGGCAAGCGCGAAAGCAGCCGCGTGACACAGGCCCCGGGTGGGTCAGATTTACTTCGGCGAATCGCCGAAAGGCGAGGGTGCGGCCGGGTCAGAATTCAATCGGCGTTGACAGGAAAGGAGGTCCACGTGATCTGCGACAACGTGAGCAGCCACAAAACCGACGCCGTTCAAACATTTCTGGCTGACCATCCGAAAGTCTCGATACATTACACACCCACTATCCGTCATGGCTGAATCAGGTCGAAAGCTGGTTTGTCCGCATCCAGCGCGACGTCATTGCGCGTGGCGTATTCACCAGCACCAAGGATCTCGACAAAAAGCTCATGCGTTACATACGTCAATACAGTGCGACACGTGTCGCCGTTAGCCGCGCGTCAGGCGGCATGCAGTAGCGGTAAAGCTCGTTTCTGTCTTGTCACGCTTCGTAATGTACCGCGTCGCCGTGACCTGCTGTACGGCCAGTAGTTGCCTACTTGGACAGGCGTGGCGGGTAACTGCCGGGTCTGAAGCTCCAAGGACAATGTACTCGTCGAAAGACACCACGCTCGGCGACGATATGTGGTGACGCTGCGAGCCGCAATGCGGCGTCGAGGCCAGGCAAGTTCCGCATGCGCAACAAATGTGAATCGTCGATAAACCTCGTGACGGATGATGGGCCGAAGCGGCTAATGGGCCCAAACCAAAAGGTATGCAGCCGGTTGCTCCACTTGTATTTGGGGGTA
>NZ_JAYMRY010000101.1:0-4520 GCF_038900695.1 Paraburkholderia sp. JHI2823
CTGACTCATCGGCAAGCCGTAAAAATCCGCAAGCTGATCATCGAGCGGATGCCGGATCAACTGTCGATGCCGTTCTACCTGTGGACCCGCGAATCGGTCGCGCAACTGATCGAAAGGCAGTACGGCAAACTGCTGCGCCACGGTTCGCTCGGACTGAACTGCATATCAATTATCTTGATGTTAATTGTCTTGTTTCTCTCTTGTCCACGCAGCAAAATGTACCGCACGGTGCGCGCTAACCAATTGGACTCGCAAAGGTTGAGAGATTGATTGGTAATGGATGGCACCTCTTAAATCACTAGGATCTCGTGTGGCCGTTGAGCTACTGACTTCTCAAGAATGGTTGGACACCTTCGTACGCCGTGCATCACGACGCGTTTCCTCTTTCTCCTTCGGAAATGGATATGGCAGAACTCGTAAAAATTACCAACGACAACCTTGGTACTGTGCAGATTTGGGGGTTCCATGGGGAATGTAGCGTAAGGGACGTCGCAGCGGCTCTTGAGAAGATCGCTGCAGGGCTAAAGGGCGACAGCCATACGATTCACGTAATGTCGGGCACCCACGGCTATTGCGGCGTGGGACAAGTCGGTGCTGTCGCAACGCGCGAGCAAAGGTTTGCGGAAGAAGATCGGGCTCTCGCCCATCCCGTGACGGCAGACAACAAGGCCATTGCTGTGGCTGTCCACGACTTCAATACAAACAAACTGCCGGCTCCCGACTATGTGTCAGCTGCAATGGCCAAGCTCAACAAGGACATCCGCAACATCGTGGCAGAGACGCCCGGGACTCCTACATTTCTGCTCGCCTATTGCTGCAGTGCAGGCACGAAGTAGCGGTGATGAGTTCCCCGTGGTTTTGTCTTCGAGTCGCCCTCGGAGTCGTACAACCAATCCACTGCCCGCTCAGCCCGAGCCAGAATGGATGCCGTTCCGTTGAGGTCAAACACATCCAAAGCCAATCGCTCGAAATTGTGGCCGCCTGGAAGAGGCTTATCCAGGTTCCTCTGGCGGTGTCGCAATAAGGAAGCTGACCGACGAAGACGCCGAAATATAGAGGAGTGTTTATGCATAGAGCGAGTAGAACGCCTGGACGGGAGAGAGTACCCTACCGCCATCGTTCATCTGGGCTTTGCGAATCAAAACCCGTTGGCCTCCGCCAATCCCGTCCGACCTCAGAGTCCTTGCGACCTCGAATCGGGCAAGGCCACGCGCCGCTGCGCTTAGCCGCACCTCGTCGAACAGCCAACCCGACACTGAATCACGATGACCTCCTTCGAACACATCTCCAGTCACCCCATCCTGGATCTACGCGCGCAGCTCGAGCAATACCTAGACCCCGCATCCGGAGCACGGCATGTACATTTGGCCAGCGACCAGGAAGAGTTCGCTTTCCTGGTGGGCTTTCCGACGGTTCCGCAAGCTAGCGACGGGCGTGCCCATATCCTCGAGCATCTCGCACTGTGCGGCTCGGAGCGTTTCCCGGTGGCGGACCCGTTTTTCGCAATGCTGCGGCGCTCAACGGCGACTTTCATGAATGCGATGACGTACCCCGACCGCACGGTCTATCCGTTCGCGAGTACCGATCGCACCGACTTCTTCAATCTGCTCGACGTCTATCTTGACGCGACTTTCTTCCCCAAGCTCGATTACCTTAGCTTCCGTCAGGAGGGCTGGCGCCATTCCTTCAAGGACGATCGCCTGGTCCGTCAAGGTGTAGTGCTCAACGAGATGAAGGGCGCGTTTGGCAATCCGCTGAGCATCCTGTACTCCGGCCTCAACAAGGCTCTGTTCCCCGGAACGTCCTACGCCGAGAACTCCGGTGGCGACCCGCTCGTCATTCCGGAGCTTTCACACGAAATGCTGCTGGAGTTCCACGCCAGCCACTACCACCCTTCGCAGGCGATGTTCATGAGCGCTGGTCGAATCGAGGCAAAGGAGATTCAGGCCAAGCTCGTTGAGCGCGTGCTCTCACGCCGCACGGGACGGTGCCCGGCGCGCCGGCCAGAGCGGGCTGCTGACTGGATAGCACCGCGCCGCGCTCAGGTCAGAGTACCGTCGGCTAAAGCGCGCCCTGACGAACATGGCTTGCAGCTCACCTGGCGCTTCGGCGAATCCGCCGACCCGCTAGCCACTGCACGACTTCGGCTAGTGAGCCACGGCTTGCTTGGCGACGCCTCCGCGCCGGTGATGAAGGCCATGCAATCGGCCGGCTTTGGCCGACCAAGCCAGATGAACTTCGTCGACAGCGGCCTGCGCCAGCTTGTGCTGCATATTGGCATGGAAGGATTGACCGAGACACAGGTGGAGCGAGCAAAGAGCTGTATCGAGCAAGCCCTCGAGGACGCCGCAACTGACGGCGTTCCGGTGGATGTCCTCAAAACCGCACTGCGCGACATGCGCTTTGCACAGCGCGAGATTCAGGGGGGCACCATCCCGGACGCACTGCGCCGGTTGCTTGACGCCGTACCCGTGCTGATGAATGGAGGCGATGTCGCAGCGGCATTCGATATCGAACCCGTGCTTCAGCAACTCGAGAAAGAGATTGAGGCCCCAGCCTTCTTCACGCGTGCCGTCCGTGAGCTAATCAATCACCCGAATCTTCTGGCCACGCACGTGATTGCAGATGCCGACTTCGCGACTCTGCGCGAGGCGCAGGAAGCCAAGGCGCTTGCGCTGAAGGAGCGCGAACTGAGCGACGACGAGCGCCGCCAGATCGGCGCCGAGGAGGCCGCTCTGGCTGAACACCGCAAGGCTCGAAGCAACACCGATGTACTGCCTTGCGTTCAGCCGAGCGAACTCAGGCATGAGCCCATCGCGTTCCCAGAGATTCAACATCAGCATAGCTCGATTAGCGTCGTCGGTGCCGCCACCAACGGCATCACCTATGCGACCACGCTTTTCGATCTGAGCACGGCCCCGAAGGACGATTGGCCTTGGCTATCCCTGTACGCCGACATCGTGCCGGACCTCGGGACTGGTAGTTTGGGATTTGAAGAAGCGGGTCGATGGCGCCGGCGTCAGGTGTCCTCGTTATCAATGACGCTGGACGCCTTGGTGGAGGCCGGTTGCACGAGCCTGACGCCGCAACTGAACGTTCATGCCTCCGCGCTGACTGAGGACGAAGCCGGAATCACCTCCGCCATCGCGGCGTGGACCTTGGTGCCGCGATTCGATGAACTCGACCGCATCTCGTTTTTGACCAAAGCGCGCGTCGCCCGTAAAGTCAACGGCTTAGCAGCGGCGGCCGGCCAGTACGCTTCGCTGGCCGCGGCCGCGCCCTACTCGATTCGTCGACAATTTGCCCACCGCGTGCACGGCCTAGCCTCTCTGCCATTCGTCGCCGCGCTAGGCAAGATGCTGGAGTCGCCGGAGGGCGTTCAAGCTATCGCCGACCACCTGAAGCGCATTCACCAGCTGTTGCGGGAGGTGCCCAATCGCGTCATTTGGGTCGGCCTGAACGGATCGTCGCTCGAGGCCTCGAAGGCATTGGACCTGCGCCCCTCTCGGGCGGCCAGACCGGGTGCATCTGACGCGATCTCGCGTGCTCATGAAGTCGCCAACGTGGCCTTACGTGTGGCAAGCCAGGTGAACCATTGCCACATTGCATGGGCCGCGCCTAGTGCCGAGCATCCCGATGCTGCGCCTCTCGCCGTTGCCGCCGAGCTCCTGACCCATCTTGCGCTGCACCGCAAGCTGCGCGAAGAGGGGGGAGCCTACGGCGGCTGGGCCAGATATAGCGCGGCGGATGGCCTTTTTACGATGAGTTCGTTTCGCGATCCCCGGCTGGCGGGCACCTACGCGGATTTCGCGGGCTCGGTGCGCGAGATCCAGGACGCAAGCTTTAGCCAACAGACCCTCGACGAAGCCATCATCTCAGTCATCAAGCAACTCGACAAACCTCGGGCACCATATGCTCTCGCCAGTGCCGCCGATCGTTCGGAGCGTCGCGGTGTGACGCAGGAGATGCGCCGAGCCTTCCGCCAACAAGTGCTCGCCTGCACTTTGATGCAAGTCAAGGAGGCGCTCGCTCGCTGGCTACCCCCGCAAGCGGCTAGCCGTGCCGCCGCTGTGGGAAATGCAAACCAGGATCTCTGCGGAATGTCTGTGATCGAGGTAGCTGACCTTGTAAATTGATTCAAGTCCGTCTCGCAGCTGTCGCTATCTCAGGTGACAAAGTAGTCTCCACCACTCGTTTGGTGGGGCCTACTGTGTCCACTTTGGCACCATCGGGGTTTTGATAATCATATAGCCGGCCTCCCGCCGTTCGACTCGAACGGCGGGCGTACAGTCAGGGTGGGAACACCGACGTGACGCACAGGAGGCCGGCATGAACAAGTTTAGTGGAATCGACCTGCACTCGAACAACAGTGTCGTCGTCGTCAGCGATGACGCTGACCGGGTTCTCTACCAGCGACGGTTACCGAACGATCCTGTCCAGATCCGGGCGGCGCTGGCGCCGCACCGCGAAGATCTGGTGGGAGTGGTCATTGAAGCAACGTACAACTGGTACTGGCTTGT
>NZ_JAYMRY010000102.1:0-4505 GCF_038900695.1 Paraburkholderia sp. JHI2823
CGCCAGATGTGCGGTTTTCGCGATGCGCGTCGCACGCAGGCGTTTCTTTCGTGCTTCGGCCCGATCCGGCAGCACTTCGCGTTGCCCAGACACCAGATGAACGCGGCATGTCATCGTACCGCGCTCCGAAGTGCTCGAGCAGCGCGGCTTGAGCGTGTGGCTCGTTGATGCGCGGCAGATGAAGTACGTGCCGGGTCGCAAGAGCGACGTGCAGGATTGCCTATAAGGACTTCCTATAAGGACTTCCCCGTTTTAGCAAGCTGGGTTTAGCGGTTCATTTGTCTGGCTCCTGTATCGGGTCAGTGAGGGGGACTGGAGCAACAAAGGTTGGCGGCGAGACAGACTGCATGCCTATAAACGGCCTTTCTGGGGCGCATGTCACAACCGCGCCTTGGCCCGGATAGTAACCGCGCAGCAGGACTCCATCCAGTGGACGGCGAATACATGCGGTGTAGCGTCTCACAATCCTTCGAGTTCGCCCGCTGCCGGTCTGACCTGTCGCTATCCTTGTCGATTGCGTCCTCAACGGTAAGTGAGTTGATGGGGCTGGTTTGCGGTTTCACGCGCCCGCCGCCCCGCGTGTGCGCGCGGGCGCGTAGGACGGATCGAACCGTTCGCCTTTGGCGAGCACTGCCCATAGGATACGTGCGTGCTTGTTGGCCACAGCAACCAGGGTCTTGTAGTAGCCCACGCGGGCCTGAAGCTGGATAATCCAGCGCGAGAGCCGGTCATCGCGCCGGTGGGCAGTGAGGACGGCCGATCGCGCGCCCTGAAACAGCAGGGTTCGCAGATAGTCATTGCCCTGTCTGGTGATGTGCCCGAGCCGCTGCTTGGCGCCGCTGCTTTTCTGGCTGGGCACAATGCCCAGCCAGGCGGCCATCTGCCGGCCGTTCTTGAACTGGCGTGCATCGACCACCGTCGCCACTGCGGCCGACGCCGTCATGCGGCCCACGCCGCACACGTCCATGCAACGCTGCGCTTGCGGGTCGTGGCGGGCATGCTCGGCGATCTGCCGGTCAAGCCAGGCGATTTCCTCATCCAGCGCCTGCCATTGCGCCCAGCCACGCATCAGGGCTTGGCGCGCCGGCCCTGCCAGCTCATTGCTGCCATCTTCAACGCGGTCAACGAAATGCTTGCGCAACTGACCGATGCCTTGCGGCAAGAACACGCCGAACTCGGCGAGCAACCCGCGCAACCGGTTCACCAGCGCGGTGCGCTCCTCGACAAAGCCAATGCGCATCCGGTGGAGCACCAGCACGCTTTGCTGGGCGGTTGACTTGACCGGGACAAAACGCATGTGCGGGCGGCTCGCCGCTTCGCAGGTCGCTTCGGCATCGAGTGCGTCGTTCTTCACGTGAGCGCCACCCTTGCGGTAGGGTGCGACAAACTGCGGGGGAATCAGGCGCACGTCGTGTCCGAGCGTACGTAGCTTGCGGGCCCAGTGGTGCGCCGCGCTGCAGGCTTCCATCGCGACCAGGCACGGTTCCAGATTGGCAAACCAGCTCACGAATTGCTCGCGCCTGATCGCTTTGCGTACTACGACACGCCCGGCACTATCGACCGCATGGATCTGCATGACGTTCTTCGCCAGATCGACACCAACGCGCGTAATCTTGTCCATGACTTCCCCCCTTCGCGGAAAGGTTGTATAGCGCTAGCCATGATGGCACCAGACGGTTCCGGTGATCGGGGAAGTCCTTACCGATTCAGTGGCTGCAGAAGCTCATGAGCCTGGGGCTGCTGCGCGCGGCCTGGCGCCCGGGCGACGAGGTCTGCGTGGTGCGCGCGGTAGCGCGCCAGCGTGAGGTGCTGCTCACCGAGCAGGGCAACTGGGTGCTGCGCATGCAGAAGGCGCTGGTGCAGATGAACCTGCAGCTCACCGAGGTGCTCACCGACGTGATGGGCATGACCGGCCAGGCGATCGTGCGCGCCATCGTCGCCGGCGAGCGCGACCCGAAGGTACTGGCCAGCCACGGCCACGGCCGCGTGAAAGCCAGCGCCGCCGAGATCCAGCGGGCGCACTCACAGGCAACTGGCGCGAGGAACACCTGTTCGTGCTCGGCCAGGCACTGGCGAGATGTTCGACAGCCTCGCCCAACGCATTCTTGAGTGCGATGCAAAGATCGAGGCGCTGCTCATCCCGCTCGGCCGTCACGACGTGGAGCTCAGCGGGCCGGGCAAGCGGCGCGGCAAGAACACGCCGCAGTTTGATGCGCGCACGGCCCTCGCACGCTGGGCGGGGGTCGACCTGACGCGCATCAACACCAACCAACCAAAACTTCGCTAATTTCTTTTATGTTAAATTCAGGGGTGACGTATGACCCGATTCTTGATGCCGTTCGCGCCGATTTTCGCCGCCTCGGCAATGCAGCTCGAGGTCCAGCTTGCGCAGGAAGAACTCCTCCTGCTAGCTGTAAAGGCTGATTCCGCGCTGGACGCGGGCGGGTTTGGACATACTGTCTCCGTCTTTGTGGTGCATCCACATAGCCGATCAGCACCCACTCTGTCGTTCTGTTGGATAGAACGCAAGTTCTATTATTTTCCAAGCTCACGGGTTAACTAAAATAAGCACGTTTAGCCCCTGCACACCTGCGGCCTAGATAGGCGGTTAATTTGATCTGGCTCTGAAGGCGCTCCGTTCAAATGACCGGCGTACCGACTGGGAAAGCTCGAATTGTGCTTGTGCCGGCTATCGCTGGCCTCTGCACGCCGCCCATGCGCTGGCTCGATTACGCGAACTTGAATCCTAGTGGGACCGCGGCATGGGTCGGCCGAGGCTGTGTCAAAACGTGCGACTTCGACATCGAGCGCGAAAGTCGACGCACCAGAACGCTCTGTATCGGCTTCGCGGCACTTCGGGAAGGGTAAAGCGACACCCGAAAACCGTGTAGTTTCGAGTTTTGACACAGCCTCGGTCAGGGGAAGACGTCCAGGAGGCGCCACCAACGGGGCGCTCCGGGGCGCTTGTTGCTGATCGCGGGTAGCGCCTTCACCTGCTTGATCTGGATTTTCGTGTTCTGCAATTTTTCTCTTGCGATCGGCCAATTCGTTCTGGCTTCGGCAACGAATACCGCCTACATTGAACATACGAATGATTTGGTGGCAAGTATTGCCTTTGTGACACCGACCGCTGGCTCCACGTCGTGCAGACTTGCCGAGTGAGAAAACGGGGGGCATATGGAGAAGCTGATCTTATTGGCCATCGAGAATAAAACAACTGATAAAATTGTGTGATCGCAATCTTCTGCGAATTGCCGAACCCCATATATACGGCGTTACAAATGGAATCAGGCAAGTTCTCGGCTATCAGACGGGGGGCAAAGTAGCAACGGTAGACTCCCTGACTGGCGACGTTTCGACCTCAATCAGATGTCCCGACTTGCGATCCTCGCTCAAACATTTCCCGGACGCCGCCCCGTCCCCTCCGGAAAGCATAGCTCCTGGGATTCGCGTATATAGATCTCCGCGTACACGCGTCAACGGCTTCCACTGCGCTACCAAACCGGACTGTCGTAGGTCGCCAAGTCGCGGCGTGCTCAAGGTTAACGAATGAGCCGGCGATAGACTGCTCATTCAGGTAGCGAGTCGGTGTCGGCAACTCCGTCCTCGGCAAAAGGCACAAAAAGCGCGAATCCCCCAATGAAGATCCAATCCGTTCGCATCAGCAACTTCCGCACGTTGAAAGACGTGACGATCCCCCCCTTCGATTCCGTCACGACATTCATCGGGCCGAACGGTACCGGGAAGTCAACTGTGCTTCGTGCACTCGATGGTACTTTAACGGTAAGCCCGGCTCGCTAACGGAGAAGGACTGTTCCTTCGGGGTCACGACTGAGAACATCGAGGTTCAAGTCACCTTCACCGATCTCACCGACAAGGACCGCGAAGCACTCGGCAAGTACGCGCCGGACGGCGTTACCACATTCACGGCATGGAAGCGCCGGTTACCTGGGTTCTGTTGCAGTAAGGGTGTCGGGACGAGAAATGTCGATATGATAAGTATTGCGTATGACACAAGGGAGTAAAACTGCCGGGAAGCCGACGACGGGGCTTTGCCCGCACATTTCATCTGTCCTTTCCTGATCATGTGCATTACCTCGAGGCCGCCGAGAATGATCCTCGCACGGTGGAAGTTCTTGAATCCCTGCATCGGCCGGGGCCGGCGTTTGATAGCCCGATGGTCCTGTTCGACAATGTTGTTCAGGTACTTGATCTGGCGGACCTTGATCGGTGTCTCGCGATCGGCATTCACCGCATCCAGTGCGGCCAGATTGGAACCGCTTTTGTCGATGGTCACGGTCTCTGGCGTACCATTATGGGCAATCGCCTTTTCAAAGAACCGCCGGGCAGCGACCTTGTCCCGCCTGGCCCTGAGCAGGAATGAGGTTCCCTCGGTTTTTCGCCTTCCAGAGGCCTCTGGTTACGCGGCAGCATCCTTGGTCTGCTGAGCTTTGATCCAGTCTTGCAGGAACTGAACCGGCGATACAAAGCCGAGCGACGAATGA
>NZ_JAYMRY010000103.1:0-4261 GCF_038900695.1 Paraburkholderia sp. JHI2823
GTATCCAACCCGCGCATATCAGCGTGATACACCGTCGATGTTACTGCTGCGCCGCCCTCAGGAAACTGGACGTACCCTATGCGAAAACCGAAAACCACTGAGCCGCTTGACACGGAAAATCATATCAACCCGACCCTCCGCCACGATCTCGGATTATTGAAATCGAGGCAGGTACGCCGTAAGGCAAACTGTTGGGGGAGCGGGTATGAGAACGCGGAAAAAGCGAACGGCGTGCGGTAATAGCTCGCATAGGGGTTCGAACTTTGCCCTGACCCGAAAGGGTGCAGACTTCCGCGTGGTGCAGTTGTCGCAAGTCCATGTTTGAGATTCATTGAGGGGAAGCTTGAGAGAGACCGTTCTTTACGGTTCAGCGCCCTTCGTCTCAGCGATGAGGCGAATCAACAATGTGACGCTTGCGAAGGTGTCGTGCAACTCGGCGAGACCGGCGTCAGTACGACGCTTAATGCTGTGCGCGAGCCGTATGCGGGGAAAGCTCGCACGTACGGTTCTTCGGGGGCCGCGTTTCCGAGAGGGAACGCGGCTACCCTCTACAAGCAGGCGCTCCCTTTGAAATGGTAGTACTCCGATCCATCGCGGCGAATTCGGTGCAATTCATCCGGTTCAACGCATCTCGTTATACACATCTCGGACTACGCAGCTTCGTGGCGAAGTCCGCGTAGTGTTTCGGCTGCTGTCATGACGCGTTCCAGACCTTGCCAGATCGTCTTGGCGCCCGGTTCGCCATCGCTTTTTTCGGGCAAGGAAGCCGCCGCATTGAGCCACCAGTCGAAGCACCACATTCAGTTTCTGTGCGCCTGCTGGCATGCGCTTTTTCATCAGCAGGTAGGCACCATGAATCTCGTCCGGATCGAAGAACAATGCTGCATCAAGGTCGGGACATGTCCTGCCCATACGCATCAAGTACGCAATGCGCCACGCCACGATCATGAACAGCGCGAGCGCGCGCTCGATGCGCTCAAGGGTGCCCAATTGCAATTCTTCAACGCAGCAACCGTTCTTCAGGATATTGAAGTAAATTTCCACTTCCCACCGGGCCCGATACCAGTCGATCAGTTCAACCAGTTCGTCGTGGTCCGCCGGCGTTCGGTTGGTCAGCAATCGCCACTCGACCGGCGTCACGCCCGCGGGGGTCAACTTCCTTGGCAATGACGCACGTTACCGTCACACCGCATGGCAGCTTCACGCGCTTCATGCCAAGCGTCTGTTTGACTGTGCGGGCCTTCTGGCCATCGCGGGGTGCCATCATGAACTGGATTTCGCCCACAGCCTTCGTTTTGAGCACCTTGTCCCAGAGCTTGCCACCACCATCCAGGCAGCGGTCGTGTGTCGATCGAATCAGCCAGTCTCTTAGAAGGTGTTATGCACTTTTGTTAAGGGATGCAAAGTGGACGAGCATAAGCACGGAGAACACGACGAAATGCAGACCTGCCAAGGTTTCGGGCAAGCGCTCGTAGTCTCTGGTCAGTCGGCGGAAGCGGTTAAGCCAGCCGAAGCTGCGTTCCACCACCCAACGACGCGGCAACAGTACAAAGCCCTTTTTCGCCTCCGGCAACCTGACCAATTGAAGGTCGATGCCTTCATCGAGCGCGGCCTGTGCAGGCTCTTCGCCGGTGTAGCCCTGGTCAGCGAACGCGATTTTCACTGTCTGCCCCGTGGCCTGCTGGACCTGTCGCGCCAGTTCACCGACCTGTGCACGCTCCTGTTCGTTAGCCGGCGTCACATGCACCGCAAGCAGCTGCCCCTATGTATCTACCGCCATGTGCACCTTGCTCCCTTTCTTACGCTTGTACCCGTCATAGCCTGCGCGTGGACCGCTCTCGCACGTCGACTGCAGCGTACGGCCGTCGAGGATGACTGCACTGGGCTGACCCCGGCGATCCTGCGCCACCCGGACAATCGAACGCAGGTCATTGACCATAGAATCTCGAAACAGCCTGCCTGAATCCAGCGCTGCGTCTGCTGGTAGACCGTCTCCCACGGCGGAAAGTCATTGGGCAGCAGACGCCACGGCGCACCCGCGCGGACAATCCAGCGCAAGGCGTTGAACATCTCGCGCAATTCGTAGCGACGCTGAGGCGCGTTCTGATTCATCAATGTCAGGTATGGAGCGGCGAAGTACCATTCTTCATCCGATACATCCGTTGGGTAGGGTCTGCGTTTTTTCATCCCGCCAGGGTACCAGGTCTGGCCGAAAGTTCATAACACCGTCTAGAGGCCAGTTCAAAAATCCGACTGCGCTCGTTTGAATATATTCCAGCACACGAGCGAGCAAGCGAATTTGAGGAATGCTTCGTGAATGTCGCTACGGCGATCGAAGCGAATGCGAAGCCGACGGAAATTGTGGAGCCACGAGTGAGTTCGTTCTACCACCCAGCGGAATTTCCCCAGGCCACTGCCATGTTCAGTTCGACGCCGCGCGATTACTGGCCTGATGCCACGATCTCGCAAGCGCCGGCGATGTGCGTCGGAGTCATAGCCGCGATCGCCGTAGATGAGTTTTGGCTTGCGCAGTGGTCGGCCACGCGTGCCGCGAATCGGCGCGATGGCATCGACCAACGGCAGCAACTGGGTGACGTCGTTACGGTTTGCGCCGGTCAGAATCATGCTGACCGGTACCCCGTTGGCATCTACAAGGACGTGGTGCTTCGAACCAGGGCGCGCGCGATCCGTGGGGTTCGGCCCAGTTTTTCGCCCGCCCCAACGGCTCGTACCGACGATGAATCGACGGCAGCATATGAGAGGTCCAGTTGTCCGGATTCGCGCAACCTGTCGAGCAGCAATGCATGCAGCCTGTTCCAGACGCCTGCCTTCTGCCATGCGTCGAGACGACGCCAGCAGGTCGCCCCGGACCCAAACCCCAGTTCGGACGGCAAGTGGTTCCACCGTATCCCGGTGCGTAACACAAACAGGACGCCATTGAGCGCCGCCCGCTCTGACACACGGGATCGTCCGCGGCGCTCGTTGTTTCGGCGTCTGGGTTTCGGCAGTAGCGGTTCGATCAGTGCCCACAATTCGTCGTCAATGATCGGCGCTTGCATCCCCTCGGTCTCCGTTCTCTGGACGACTGAGGTTAACATCGCGCCGCGAAAGTTAACAGACCATCAAGGTTTTTTAGAGGGTAGCCACGTTCCCTCTCGGAAACGCGGCCCCCGAAGAACCGTACATGCGAGTTTCCCCGCATACGGCTCGCGCACGGCATGAAGCATCTCGGCGATGCCGGTCGTGTCTGTGCATACACAACCTTCATTGACGTCACATCGTCGATTCCTCCCGTTACCGGAAGACGGGCGCTGAACCGTAGTCAAACCGGCCTCTCTCAAGCTTCCCATTGATGAGTCCCTGATATGGACCAACGACAGCCGCACCACGCGCACGTCAGCACCTTTTAGGTCGGGGCAAATCTCGAACCCCTATGTCACCCATTACAGGCAACCCTTCGCTTCTTGCGCGTTCTCACTCCCGCTTCCCCAACAGTGTTCCTCACGGGCCACCTGCCGCCGCTCCATTGAACCGAAACGAAGGCGGGGAATCGGGGTTCCCGCGTTCCCATCCCTGCCGACCTGGATACTCTCAGGTCTATCCGTTTAGCACCTGTCTATTCCCCGATGGCGCTTCGACGACGTGCACCCAGTTCAAAGGGGTACAACCGGCCATTCACCATTTTGGTCAGAGCCTTTCAGCAGCTTTGGCTCTTCGAGGCTAACGAGGTTTCATCCAACAGTTCACATACGTTGTGCATGCGGAACTTGCCTGGCCCCCACACCGCACGGCTGCTGGCAGTGTCGATTCCTTCCCGGTCACCCGGGTGAATCGCCATAATGAAGGGTACGTTGTCCCCGAAGCTTCGCACCCGACCGTTACCAATCGCGCACGTCCGGGTAGGCAACTGCTGGTCGTACAGCAGGTCACGGCTTCAAACTCCGACAATCAGGTGTTGAATGTGACAAGGCAGAGAAGAGCTTTGCCATCCACTACATTGCCGATTTACGTCCGGCGGACGGCGACACGCGTCGCACTTGAACTGGCCTCTTAGGGACGATGGTGTATCGGATCGGCTTCATCGGCGGGATCGGAGTGAGTGTCGGTCAGTTAACGTGCAATGCGTGTTGCAGCATGCCCGGCGCACGACAGCGGACAAAAACATGCGAGGCAAAATGAGCACCGGCCGCGAAAGCGGCCGGCGGTTCAGGCGGGGCTTTAGTGGGCGGCGCTCAGCGCCTTTTCGAGCCGGTCGCCGCTG
>NZ_JAYMRY010000104.1:0-4250 GCF_038900695.1 Paraburkholderia sp. JHI2823
CTGTACCGCGAGCGTCCTGAACTCAGCGGTGTACGCCTGCTTCGGTATTTTGAACATCGATTCTTTCCTTCCTTCGGGTCGAGTTTACACATGACCTACTGGAAGGCGAAATTTCGGGGGAAGCTCAATTCCCAATATCAATGGGGCAGGCGTAAGCTTCATTTCGAAACCTGGCTGACTCAGTGCGGCAAGTCGCCAGGTTTTCAGGGATGCTAGTCAAGTTATAAGCTTTAGGACATTCGGTGGTGGGTAACGTCCGGTCAAAAATCCAAGATAAAGGAGTATCAACAAAGCCTTAGCAACATGAGATGGGACTGCAAGTATCTCGTAGTGTTCATGCGGAGTCGGCGCAAGGAGCGAATCATCGGTCCGCTCAGGCGGCAATTCGGCGAGATAGTTACGAGCTTTCGTCGCAGAAAGAGCCGACGAACCTAGATAAGCCTCTTCCAGGCGGCCACAATTTCGAGCGATAGCTTTGGATGTGTTTGACCTCAACGGAACAGCATCCATTATGGCTCGGGCTGAGCGGGCAGTGGATTGGTTGTACGACCCCGAGGGCGAATTGAAGACCAAACCTCGGGGCACTCATCACCGCTACTTCGTGCCTGCACTGCAGCAATAGGCGAGCAGAAATGTAGGAGTCCCGGGCGTCTCTGCCACGATGTTGCCGATGTCCTTGTTGAGCTTGGTCATTGCAGCTGACACATGGTCGGGAGCCGGCAGCTTGCTCGTATTGAAGTCGTGGACAGCCACAACAATGGTCTTGTTGTCTGCCGTCACGGGATCGGCGAGAGCCCGATCTTCTTCCGCAAACCTTTGCTCGCGTGTTGCGACAGCACCGACTCTCGCCCCGCAATAGCCATGGGTGCCCGACATCAGTGTGCCGCAGCAAGCGGCGTAGGAGATGAGGATATGGCCCCTCGCCATCGGCTTGCAGGAGCAGGTGGCAAACCGCCATGAGCGGCTTGGGTCAAAAGCCCCGGTCGTGAGCGTCATGGAAAAGGCGTCGCAAAGACGTCAGGTATGGATCGAGGAAGACGAACAACCGTGAACTGCCGTTCAAGTGTCGAAAGTACTCAGACGACATCAAAACCGGGGAGTGATGTTGCCCCGCGATCAGCCGGGACGATACGGTTGCGCGCAAGTCGTTGCTGGTTCTGCTCGAACTCCTCCACGGTAATGTAGCCCTCGTGGTGATCAGGCAAGTGGACCCGCCAGTCCGGGGTGGGCACGGCCCGAGTGTTCTTGCGCACCTCGCCGTCGGCGGTGATGCTCTTGATGTACTGGTAGCGGCCGAAGACATAGGTGCCGGCATAGGAGGGATTTTTTAGCAGCCCCAGTACGCGAGAATGCGTCAGTCGGCCCCAGATGAGCTTGCCTGCCCAGGCGCCGCCGTACGCGCGCCTGGGGAAGCGAAGTCCCGAATGTGCAAAGCGCCTGACAACGGCATAGGCACTGCCCGTTTCGCGAAACAGCGTGAACACCAGTTGCACGGCGCCGCGGACTTCGTCATCGGCATCGGGGACGATATCCGCGACCGTGTGGTCCAGGGTGCGCTCAAGCTCATACTGGAGCCGATCTTCGAGGCAGACTTCCAGCCGGGGTCGTATGGCTATCGCCCAAAGCGTACTGCGCATGAAGCGGTGCAGCGAGTGGCGACGGCAATTGTTCAGTGGAAGACCCGAGTCATAGATCTGGATTTGCGTGCCTACTTTGACACCGTGCGGCATCATCTGCTGCTCGAAAAGGTGGCGCGTCGGGTCAATGACCGGGATGTCATGCATTTGCTGAAGCTGATGCTGACGGCATCGGGTAAACAAGGCGTTCCGCAAGGCGGGGTGATTTCGCCACTGCTCAGTAACATCTACCTCACTGAGGTGGACCGGATGCTGGAGCGGGCGAAAGAAGCCACGCGCAACGGGAAGTATACCTACGTCGAGTATGCCCGCTTCGCTGATGATCTCGTCGTGCTGATCGATGCACACCCGCGCCATGACTGGCTGCTGGGGGCGGTAAGCAGGCGACTACGGGAGGAGTTTGACAGGCTACAGGTCGTGGTGAACGAGGAGAAGAGCCGCACCGTGGATCTGAGATGCAAGGAGAGCTTCGGCTTTCTGGGGTTTGACTTCCGTCAACTCCGCAGCTTCGGGACACGGGCGTGGCGAGCGCACTACACGCCGAAGCTGAAGAAGCGTACGGCGTTACTGCGCAAGCTCAAGGAGGTGTTCCGGCGATACCAGTCACAGCCGGTCAATCGGGTAGTCCAACTGATTAATCCGGTGCTGCGGGGCTGGGTGCATTACTTCGCTATCGGGGACTCCAACGAGTGCTTCAACTTCATCAGAGACTGGGTGGAAAAGAAGATCCGGCGCCACATGGGGCGATCCCGGAACCGACGGGGCTTCGGTTGGAAGCGGTGGAGTAGGCGTTGGCTGTATGAGGAACTGGGGCTGTTCAATGGCTACCGGGTCCGCCGTACCGTCGCACCGAAAGCGCGCCCGGCATGATAGGTCCCATAAACCTTGACGTGAAGCAGCCAGGAGAGCGTAGTGCGGGAAAACCGCAAGCTGCGTTCGACGTGGCGGGAGCTGGAAACGTGACTATGGCAGCCGGACTGAGGACCACCGCGAAAGCGGTGGAGAGACCACCGGAGCCTACCGTGCGCGCGCCAGTTCTCGACCCTACCTGCGAGAGGCTGGGGGTGAAACTCCCCCGGCCTACTCACCCGGGATGGTATGGCCATCGCCCTTTAGCCCTGCAGCGATCTTCTCAAGAGCCGCTGCGACGTCCGTTACGTCACATTCCCCATGGAACCCCCAAACCTGCACAGTGCCAAGGTTGTCGTCGGTAAGTTTTGCAAGTTCTGCCATATCCATTTCCGAAGGAGAAAGAGGAAGCGCGTCGTGATGCGCGGCGTAATATGGTGTCCAACCATTTTTGAGAAGTCAGTAACTCAACCGCCATACGATATCCTAGTGATTTAAGAGGTGCCATCCACTACGAATCAATCTGTCAACCTTTGGTGAGTCCACTTGGTTACCGCCCGCCGCACGCGCGAAGTAGTAGTGTGCCGCGTGCACAAGAGAGAAACAAGAAAATTGATATTGTAATGGTCTAATTTCCTCGGACAGGTCGATAGGAGGACAATCCTGAATCGACGAGGAAAAGAGCAAGATGACAAGAAGGCGCCGACAATTTGATGCCAGCTTCAAGCTGGAGGTAGTACGGATGGTGCGAGACCAGGGGCTATCGGTCAGCGAAGTGTGCCGGTCGATGGACCTTGTTGAGACAGCCGTGCGCCGCTGGGTGGCGCAGTACGATGCGGAGCGTGCTGGTGGCCCCGGCGAGGGCAAGCCGCTGACGACTGAGCAGCAGCGTATCCGGCAGCTCGAGGCGGAAAACCGGCAACTGCGTGAGGACAACGCGCTGCTAAAAAAAGCATCGGCCTTCTTTGCCCGGGAACTGAAGTGATTTACCGCGTGGTAACTCATTTGCAACAGGAGGCCGTATCGGTCAGTCACGCCTGCCGGCTTCTGCAGGTGAGCCGCTCTGGCTACTATGCGCACAGGAGCGCCGGGCCGAGCGCGAAACGGCTGCAGGAACAGACACACGTCAAGGCAGCATTCGCCGCGAGCGGCGCGAGCTATGGTAGCCGCCGCGTGATGCATGCGCTTCGGGACCAAGGGCTACGAATCGGTCGTTACCGGGTGCGGACGGTGATGCGAGAAGCGGGCCTGCGCACGAGCTGGAAGCGCAAGTTCGTCTCAACGACCGATAGCAGGCATACGCTACCGGTGGCACCGAACGTGCTCGATAGGCAGTTTGACGTGGCCGAGCCCAATCGCGCGTGGGTTTCGGACATCACTTATATTCGCACGGGGCAAGGCTGGCTCTATCTGGCAGTCGTTCTGGACCTGTACTCGCGCAGGGTGGTCGGCTGGTCAATGGCACCAACCATGCCGGCTGAACTGGTCAGGTCGGCGTTGACCATGGCGCTGCAACAGCGTCGGCCAGCACCGGGACTGGTTCTGCATTCGGACAGGGGCAGCCAGTATGCAAGCGAGGACTACCAGGCCTTGCTGAAGCAGCATCACGTGGTTTGCAGCATGAGCCGCAAGGGAAATTGTTGGGGTGTGCCAAGAACGCGAACGTCAGTGCATCGACGTTTGCGGTGCTTTACTGGAGATGAAGGTAGGCCCTTCGGAGTCGGCTTGCAGGAGCGGGCTCCAAACCACCACGAGCTGCGAGGG
>NZ_JAYMRY010000105.1:0-4125 GCF_038900695.1 Paraburkholderia sp. JHI2823
TTCGGAGCACCGAACACCAATTCCGGAATTCTCCGAAACCGTTCGACTTCAACCGAAACGGCTGTTCATGTTCCTCCGGAAACACTGTTCGACTTCAACCGAAATCCGTGTTCGGCTTCGCCGAAATCCGCAATATCCCCGACGAAACCGATCGATCGATATCAAAAAATCTTCAGGAGATGAAAATAAATTTCATATCTAGAAAACTCGTGATTGGTGATATTGTGATATTCATCGGTACTCGAAACAGATTGGACTCGTTCAGCTTGACGCTTGACGCTTGACGCTTGACGCTTGACGCTTGACGCTTGACGCTTGACGGTCGTCGGCACCGATGATGGCTCGTTGACCACCGCCTCGATTAGAAACTCTACTTTAGACATTCAGCGCCCCTCAGCGGGGCGCTGAATGTCTAAAGTAGAGTACATTGGAGACAAACTTGGCCATTCTGGAGGGCGCGGCGAATCTGCGGGCCGCTGACCATGGAACACCCATCGATGCAAACGCGGCTGCCGACGGCAGCGCGCAGTACTGCACGATATCGGCCCGTCTCGACCGGCTTCCGGCCACGCGCGTGGTATGGAAGCTGATCTTGCTGCTCAGTCTCGGATTCTTCTTCGAACTGTACGATCTGCTCTTCACCGGTTATGTCGCACCGGGTCTGGTCAAAAGCGGCATTCTCACCTCGACCACGCCCGGCCTCTTCGGCACTTCAGGCGTGGCAAGCTTCATTGCCGCACTCTTTTGCGGGCTCTTCATCGGCACGGCCGCATGCGGCTTCCTTGCGGACCGCTTCGGGCGGCGAGCCATCTTCACATGGTCGCTGCTGTGGTACGTCGCGGCGAACACGGTCATGGCCTTCCAGGACACGGCGAGCGGCCTGAACCTCTGGCGTTTCGTCTCGGGACTCGGCATTGGCGTCGAACTCGTGACCATCGGCACGTACCTCTCGGAGCTTGCGCCCAAACATTTGCGCGGCAGGGCGTTCGCCGTGTGCCAGGCAATCGGCTTTTCGGCGGTGCCGGTCGTTGCGTTTCTTTCGTGGCTCCTGGTGCCGCGTGTGCCGTTCGGACTCGATGGATGGCGCTGGGTCGTGCTGCTGGGCAGCATCAGCGCGCTCTTTGTCTGGTACTTCCGGCGCAATCTGCCCGAGAGTCCGCGTTGGCTCGCGAGTAAAGGCCGCACCGAAGAAGCCGCAGCGTTATTGGCGGACCTCGAAGCAAAGGTGGCGCGGCAATACGGTGCGCCGCTGCCTGCAGTCGGCCCAGCCGACCCGGTGCCGCGAAAAGCCGGTTTCGCGGACATGTGGAAGCCGCCGTACGGCAAACGCACCGTTATGCTCATCGTCTTCCATATCTTCCAGACGGTGGGCTTTTACGGCTTCGCGAACTGGGTGCCCACGCTGCTCGTGAAGCAGGGCATTACGGTCACGTCGAGCCTCATGTACACCACGGTGATCGGGCTCGCCGCGCCACTGGGTCCGCTGCTCGGCTACTGGATTGCCGACCGTTTCGAGCGCAAGCATGTGATCGTCGGCATGGCGGCGATCAATATCGTGAGCGGATTGTTGTTCAGCAAGGCTTCGGCGGCGGTGGCGATCGTGGCGCTCGGCGTGCTGCTAACGCTCGCCGGGAACATCATTTCGTTCACCTATCACACTTACCAGCAGGAGCTTTACCCGACGGCCATCCGCGCGCGCGCCGTGGGCTTCGTCTATTCTTGGAGCCGGCTCTCGGCGGTATTCAGTTCCTTCGTCATCGCCTTTACGCTCCAGGCGTTCGGCGTGACAGGCGTCTTCGTTTTCATCGCGGGGGCGATGGCGCTCGTGATGGTGTCCATCGGGTTGATGGGGCCCCGGACGCTCGGCAAGTCGCTGGAGAGCATTTCCCATTGAGCGGCTCTCGCTCTCTATCCAGAGCATGTTTACGCAATTTTTCCGCAAGAGCTATCGCGACACTACCGTTATTCGCGATCTCGAGAATTTATGCATGCCTTGGTCACAACAAGTCGCATTTACGCGGCTTGATTACCGTAGCCTTAACCGAAACCAAGGGAGGAATCTTCCGTGGCATCAAAGAAGATATTAATTCTGCTCATAGCTGCTTGGCTGGACGTTTATAACGGCCCCGTCAGCGCGCAGACGCTTAACACCCAGTTCTTGGGTTGGATCGGCAAAAGCCAGCACGGCTACACCTTGGACGGATCGGACTGGCACTATTGTTTCGGTGGCTCTGGAGGAAGCTGTGGAACCGTGGCGCTAACGACAGGCCATTCGTCATGCCACACCACCAGCTTTGACATCGGTGCGCAGTGGGGAATCCCGATAAAAATCAGCAGCATGGCGATCGATGGCGGGTTCAATAAGTCATGGACTGCATGCAATATTCGTAGCGAAACGGTCACTTGTGGCCCTAACCCGGGCTGGAAGGGCCGCGCAGTCATCAACTTCAGCGAACGATGGGGGAAAGTCCACGTGATCGGAGCGGATAACTACCTCACCTTGCAGTCAAGCTGCCCAGCGGGATGGCGTTCCGATTGGATGGGGGGGGAGAGTTGGCGTTGCACATACGTCGGTGGCGCATATGATCGTGAAGGATATTTGCCAGAGTGGCGTGGCAGTAGCTGCAACTATCGGCGCATTTAGTTACTAAGATCGCCATTCGCCTCGTTCATTGGCTTGAGACAGCGGAGTGTCTTTGGTATCGCCACGATACCGCCAAGAGCGAGGCGTGCACTGTGTCAGACGGCTGACGTTCCTTATCTACGAAGAAAGCTTATGTCCTTCAATATAAATTTATCTTCACGGCGTCGAGTCCATCTAGCCATCGTTGGATGCTTGCTGATGGTGGTGGCAGGGTACCTCTTATTTCTCGCCGCGCCCACGGTAGGTTCGGAGCAAGCGAAGCGCGCATACAAGCCCACAGACTTTAGGTCTTCCGAAGCCACCGCGACAAGCAGCAAAGAGGGAATTGCGTGGCCCGATGGCATTAATGCCGGCGGGAGTTTCGCCACCGATGACAAGCCCTCCGGAGCGGCATCCAATGATACACCTGTACAAATTGACGCGAGCCTTCGTGCGATCTTTCAGAAGATCGTGAATCGCGGCGACATGTCTCAGAATGAGCTGGATGAGTTTCGGGCTCGGCTGCAGATTGCTTTGGAAAATGACCCCGAGGTCGCAAAGCTTGTGACTCAGTTCTATCACGACATGCCTGCCGAACAGGGCATGGAGCGAGACATTCTTCGATCCATCCTGGTTGATTCTGCAATTGGCAGAGACATAGTCTTGCAAGAAGCGAATGCCATTTGGGAGGGCAGAAACGAATCCAAATATGCCGAGATGTATGAGACTTACTTCAACATGCCAAGTCAAACGCCTCAAGAGGTCTTCAGTAAGGCGCTGAGCGATTTGAGGAGCGATGCCACGACCGATGAGAGGACCGCTGTCGCGCGACTGAATCTCATCGGCACTCTTGAGGAACGAAGCATTCCCGATGTCGCGAACTTAAGAAGTGAGGCCGTGCAGACATTGAACCAGATAGCGGACGGCCACGATAGTGGGTTGATACGTGCACTCGCTGTACAAAAACTCTTTCGGCTGAATTCCCCGGGGGAAGCTGCGAATATCGCTATCGGCCAGTTTTCCAAAGGTGCCTATCCGGACTTGGTTCGTGAAACGCTTAATTCCGTCAGCAGCGGTGACGTCGAGCTTACGCCGAACTTGCGCACAGCTTTGACCATGGCTGTTAAACGTCCGTAGACGGCGTCACCGGGCAGGCGTGGCGACCGGATCATGCGCCGGATGCAGATCGTTTCCGCGTTCTGCATCCTGATCTACTTCCGGGACACAGGTCGGAGAAAATTTCGACAGACCGTCGATAGCCATGACGACTCGCAAGGGCTCGGTCAGGTTGATGGAGAGGGGGCGGTAGAATGACGTAATGAAGAAGACAAAACCGCTTTATCACGGCCACCGCTTCCCTGCCGTCGTCATCAGCTGCGCGGTTCGCTGGTATTTCCGGTTCAGCCTGAGCCTGCGCGACGTCGAGGAGTTGCTGCTCGAGCGTGGTGTTGTGGTCACGTATGAGACGATCCGTTGCTGGTGCGACAAGTTCGGCGCCAGAT
>NZ_JAYMRY010000106.1:0-3913 GCF_038900695.1 Paraburkholderia sp. JHI2823
AGAGGTGGCGCCGCTTCTTCGGACAGGGTCCCGAGATTTTTAAGTGGAACGTCCGGGGCGATCATGCTGCCGATTTGATCGCTGGCAGCGTCGCGAAGTATGCCTCATCGGGCGTCTGATCCGCCAGGCTCGAATGAGGACGTTTGCGGTTGTACAAGCCGTCAACACAACGCCCATATCACCGAGTCAAGGAAAGTTCTCTACCGTTGGCACCCGTGGTACGGGCACACGGTATGGATTTTCACCACGATAGAAAGGAAGGACGCCGGGTCAGTGCTGCGCTGTGCGCGAGAGCCGTTCGACACGGCGGGCTTGCTGGAGGTGCCGCAGTGGATGTTTGATCCCGTTGCCTGCTGTCGCATTACTTCGGCAACGTCTCCCGCCGTCAGCTGTGAAGCATTGAGAGAACTGAAGCACCTGCTGGCACAGGCGCCTGCTGCCGGGAAGCGCGGTATGGTACAAGCCGAGCACCATCCTTTGCTCCGTACAGGAGGTGCTGATGCGACCCCAGACCAGCCCGCAACCGCGCGCTCAACTCGACCTGTTTCATCCTTTCCCGAAGACGCCACAATGGACGCACCTGCCGCAGGATGTCCGGCAGGAGACGGTGCGTTTGCTTGCGCAACTGCTGCGACAACACCGTCGCGGCCGGTTCGCCGTCGTACACGAGCCGGAGGTGCGCGATGAGTGACAAGATTCGGGCACAGCATCTGACGCGCAAGGCCATGCTGTACGTGCGCCAGTCGTCGGCCTACCAGGTCAGCCACAATCTGGAAAGCCAGAAGTTGCAGTATGCGATGCAGGATCGTCTGCACCAGTTGGGCTGGAACGAGATCGAAGTGATCGACGAGGATCTGGGGCGCTCTGCGGCCGGAACACAAACGCGCACGGGCTTCGAACGAATGGTGGCAGAGGTCTGTCTTGGGCACGTCGGCGCAGTTGCCGCTCGCGAGGTTTCGCGATTTGCGCGCAACAGTCGCGAGTGGCAGCAACTGGTTGAGGTGTGCCGCATCGTCGACACCGTGCTCGTTGATCAGGAGACCGTGTACGCGCCACGGCAGAGCAACGATCGTTTGCTGCTCGGCTTGAAGGGTAGCCTGAACGAATATGAGCTGGATCTGCTGCGTCAGCGTTCGCTCGAAGCTCGGCGGGAGAAGGCCAAACGTGGCGAACTCGTCGTCGCGGCGCCGGTGGGCTACTGCAAGACTGAAGACCAGCGCCTGGAGAAGGATCCGGATTTGCGCGTGCAGGACGCCATTCGCTCGGTGTTCCGCCAGTTCGGTGCGATTGGATCGGTGCGTCAGACGTTGTTATGGTTCCTGGAGCACGGCCTGCAGTTGCCGGCATGCACTCCGCGCGGCGAAATCCAATGGAAACGGCCGAGCTACGGGACGGTGTACCGGATTCTGACCAACCCGATCTACGGTGGTGCGTATGCGTACGGCAAGACCGAATGCAAGATCAATTACGAAGGCGGGGAACAGCGCAAACATGATCGCCGGAAACCTCGGGATGAGTGGCTTGCGCTCATTCCCAATGCCCACGACGGGTACGTTCAGTGGGACGAATTCGAGCGGATCCAGCGCGCGATCAATGGCAATCTGCGTCTGGCCGGACACGCTGGCGCCCCAAAGAACGGCGAGGCCCTTCTGGCGGGACTGTTGCGCTGTCGGCGCTGCGCAAGCAAGCTGACGTTACACTACACGGGTAACAGGCACGACGCCCTGCGCTATAGCTGTCATCGCGGCTGGCTGGACAAGGGACAACCGCGTTGCATTGCGTTCGGTGGCACGCGCGCGGACGCGGCCATCGCCGAGGCGGTCCTGCAGGTCGTTCAACCAGCGGCAATTGAGGCAGCAATGGTGGCGCGCGAAGAAGAGACCCTGAAGCAGGATGAAGTGCTGGCCGCGCTGCAGCGGGATCTGCAAGCGGCACGCTATACCGCCCAACGCGCGCAGAAACAATACGACGCTGCTGATCCCGAAAACCGGCTTGTCGCCGACGAACTGGAGCGGCGCTGGAATGATGCGCTGCTGCGCGTGGAGGAAGTGGAATCGCGTATCGAGCAACAGACGCGCACATCCGGTCAGACACCGCCCGCCCAGCCCGATGAGTTTGCCGATCTTGCTGCAGCGTTGGAATCGATCTGGCCGCAGGCCGACGCCCGACTGAAGAAGCGTATTGTGCGCACCCTGATCCACGAAGTCGTGGTCGACGTTGACAACGCAACGAGCGAAATTGTGCTCGTCATTCACTGGAAAGGCGGCGTACATACCGAGATTCGCGTGCCGCGTCGGCGGCGCGGTGAGAACACCACGCATACGTCACGAGAAGCGATTGATGCCGTGCGGCAGCTCGTCCGTATCTGTCCGGACCTGGTGATTGCTGGCGTGCTCAATCGCAATGACCTGCGAACCGGCCGGGGTAACTTCTGGACCCAGGAGCGAGTCACCGCGTTGCGTAGCCACCATCAGATCCCTGTCTATTCGAGCGAGCGACGTGCCGCTGAAGGATGGATGACGTTGACCGAGGCTGCGGCGTTCGTCGGCGTGAGCCCCGGAACGCTCAGGCATGCGGTCGAGCGCAACGAGATCGTAGCCGAGCATCCGTTGCCCAATGGTCCGTGGATCTTCAATCGCAATTCACTGAGCGGGGATGCCGTCTCCGAACTCGTGGCCAAGGCACGTGCACGGCGCGGATACCCCACAAAACCAATGGCACAACAGGGTTCTCTTGATTTATCAAGCACATAGCGAGGTTGGGCAGTATGAAACACACTTGTACATCTCAATGTATTGGCCAATGGAGCGCCGGGCGTGGCTGACCGACTCATATGCCTTCAGGTACACCTCCTCATACTTGACGCTTCGCCACACTCGTTCGACGAACACGTTGTCGCGCCAAGCGCCTTTTCCGTCCATCGACAGCCGAATGCCTCGGCCCAGCACCGCCTCGGTGAAGGTTCCCGCCGTGAACTGACTGCCCTGATCCGTGTTCACGATGTCGGGGTGCCCATAGCGGGCGAACGCTTCTTCCAGTGCTTCAACGGCATGCACGGCCTCCAGCGTGATCGCCACGCGGTGCGCGAGGATCCTGCGGCTGGCCCAGTCCACCACCGCCGTCAGATACACAAAGCCGCGCGCCATCGGGATATAGGTCGTGTCGAGCGCCCAGGCCTGATTTGCCCGGTCGATCTTCAGGCCGCGCAGCAAGTAAGGCCAGATCTTGTGCTTCGCGTTGCGTCGGCTCGTGTTCGGCCTGCAATACAGCGCTTCCACACCCATGCGCTTCATGAGCGTACGCACGCGGCGACGGCCGACTTCGTGACCCTCCCGCCGCAACAGGCGCGCCAGCATCCGCGCACCGGCAAATGGGAACTCCAGATGCAGTTCGTCGATTCGGCGCATCAACCGCTGGTCGTCGTCGCTGAGCGGCCGCGCTTGGTAATACACGCTCGATCTTGCAATACCGACAAGCCTGACTTGCTGCGATACCGGCAACGCGTGACTACGGTCAATCATCGCTTTGCGCTCAGCAATCCCGCCTTGTTGAGCGCGCCGCTTAAAAAATCATTTTCCAACGTGAGCTGGCCGATCTTGGCGTGCAGCGTCGTCACGTCTACCGGCGGTTCGCTCGACACCGCGCCCGCCGAACCGAACACGTCGGCCGCACGCTCCTGCAACTGCCGTTTCCATTCCGTGATCTGGTTCGGATGCACGTCGAACTGCTGAGCCAGTTCGGCCAGCGTGCGCTCCCCCTTGACAGCCGCCAGGGCCACTTTCGCTTTGAACGCCGCTGAGTGCGTGCGTCGGGTTCGTTTCGTCATTTCCTCGGTTCCTTTGCCTGCATTATCGCTGGCTCAGGCCCCGGCCGTTCCACTTATCCCGCTGTCCGATTTTGCGCGGCCACCTCT
>NZ_JAYMRY010000107.1:0-3694 GCF_038900695.1 Paraburkholderia sp. JHI2823
CTGCCGGGGTGCCTTGTCGGTGGTCGCGGTAAATCGGGTATGAACAGCTCTTCCATGTAGCGAAGGGAGGCTGAGTTGCCCGGCCGACACATCAACGACCATCAGATGAGGCTCTACATGAAGTACAGACTCAAGGAGGGGCCGCCCCAGGCGGCTGCGCGCGCTGGGTTCAGCGCCGCCACGGGCTATCGCATCGAAGAGGATCCGCGGTTGCCATCGCAGAAGAAGGCCCCGCGCGGGCGTCGCCGGGCCGATCCCCTGGCCGCGATCTTTGACACTGAGATCGTGCCACTGCTCCAGTCCGCTCCCAGCATCCGGCCGATAGCCGTACTGGACGAGATGCTTCGGCGCCATCCCGACCTCCCGGGCAACGTGCGCCGCACACTGGAGCGCCGTATTCGCGACTGGCGCGCACTCCATGGTGAGGAGCATGACGTCATGTTCCGTCAGGTACACCAGCCCGGTCAGCTAGGCTTGTCCGACTTCACCGAGATGGACAGCCTGGGCGTCACCGTGGCGGGCGTCACGCTGGACCACCGCCTCTATCACTTCCGGCTGGCCTGCTCGGGCTTTGAGCACGCTCACGTCATTCTCGGCGGCGAGAGCTATGTCGCGCTGGCCGAAGGGCTGCAGAACGCTATCTGGGCACTCGGGGGCGCGCCGCGCGAGCACCGCAGCGACAGCCTGTCGGCGGCGTTCCGCAATCTCGATGTCGACGCGCGCAAGGATCTGACCACGCGTTACGATGCGCTGTGCGCCCACTACGGCATGCAGCCCACACGCAACAACCGTGGCGTTGCCCACGAGAACGGCTCCATCGAGAGCCCTCATGGCCACCTCAAGAGCGCAGTGCGTGATGCGTTGCTTCTGCGCGGCAGTCACGACTTCGACGATCTCGGTTCCTATCGCCGCTTCATCGACGAGATCGTCGGTCGAATCAACGCGCGTAATGGCAAACGCATTGACGTCGAGCGGGCACTGCTTCAGCCGCTTCCGGTCCAGCGTACGTGCGACTACGAGGAAACACGCGTGTACGTCACGACCACCTGCGGTTTCGTCCTGCGCAAGGTGTTCTATACCGTCCCGTCACGGCTGATCGGCCATCACCTGCGCGTACGGCTGTACGACGACCGGCTGGAACTGTTCCTGGGCGGCACGGCCCTGATGACACTGCAGCGCGGCCGTGCGGGTCCCAATGGCAAGCACGGCCACGTCATCAACTACCGGCACGTCATCCACGCGCTGCGCCGCAAGCCCATGGCGCTGCTCAACCTGGTCTACCGCGATCAGGTCTTTCCGCGCGAGGCCTATCGCCTGAGCTTCGATCGCCTGCTCGAACAGCTCCCGGAGCGCCAGGCATGCAGGACCATGGTTGAACTGCTCAGCCTGGCCCACGAGCACAACTGCGAAGCCCAACTGGCCCAGGCGCTGCAGCAGTGCCTGGACGATGGACAGTTACCCGACCTGGACGCACTGTGTTCGCGTTTCGAAGCGAAGCGCGCGAACAGCATGCCGGAGGTGAACGTCCAGCTAGCACCGCTGAGCGACTACGAAGCCCTGCTTGACGACATGGCAACGGAGGTGACGGCATGAGTCTCGACATCGACGCCACCCGCCTGTCGCTGCTGCTCAACGATTTGCGGCTGCCCGCCATCAAGCAGATCTGGTCCAGCTTTGCCGAGCGCTCCGACACGGAAGGCTGGCCGGCAGCGCGCCTGCTGATGGCGCTGGCCGAACACGAGATCGCCGAGCGCGATCGACGCCGAGTCGAACGTCACCTCAGGGACGCCAAGCTCCTGCCGGGCAAGACACTGGAGAACTTCGATTTCGACGCGGTGCCAATGGTGTCGCGCGCGCACGTCTCGGCGCTTTGCGCTGGCGATGGCTGGTTGCGTAACGGCACCAACCTGATTCTTCTGGGGCCAAGCGGCGGGGGCAAATCGCACTTGTCGTCGGCCATCGGGCTGAGCCTGCTGGAGAAGGGCTGGAAGGTCCTCTTCGCTCGCACTACCGACCTCGTGCAACGGTTGCAGGTCGCGCGCCGCGAGCTCGCGCTGGAGTCCGCCATCAACCGGCTGGATCGCTTCGACCTGGTCATCCTGGACGATTTCGCATATGTCAGCAAGGATCAGGCAGAGACGTCGGTGCTGTTCGAGCTCATCAGCGCCAGGTATGAGCGCCGTTCCCTTTGCATAACAGCCAACCAGCCGTTTGGCGAATGGGACAAGGTTTTCCCCGACCGGGCCATGACGGTGGCCGCCGTCGACCGGCTGGTCCATCACTCGACCATCTTTGAGCTGAACGTCGAAAGCTACCGTCGCCGTACTGCCCTGCAGCGCAAGCAGCAGGGACCGGGACGCCCGGCCAGTAGAGCGACACCAAAGAACGTTGGCGTGCCACCGACACAGGAGGATCAGCACGGCATCGACCTCACCGAATGACCCGCTGTTATCATCCTGATTGACGCGCGGCTCGCAGGCAAAGCTAGCCGGCGTCAATCAACCCCGACATCACCTTCCACGCCACCACATTCTCATCCTGATTGTCGCGCAGCCAGAATACCTGCGGCGTCACCATTACACAGCAATCCTCAACGACTGGTGGCTTCAGCTTGATTGTCGCGCGACACCCACTCGCCCACGTCAATCAACGCCGCGCGTCAATCAATAAACGCTTGCCAGCGTCAATCAACATCGGCATCATCATTTCTGCCGCGACACTCTCAACTTGATTGTCGCGCGTCTCTCATCCAGATTGTCGCGCCACATCCTGTCTCGCATCAGGATCAGCTTTAGCCAGCTACTCGGCTGGGCTCGGGCAACAGCGTGCCCGTACAAAGGTGGTGGACTAACCGTGAGTGCGGTCGGTGTCTTTAAAACGTGCGTCTTCCAGGGGCCGTCTCATTGTCCAATGTCAGCCACACAGGCCCGGACCTTACGGTTACCGGGTTACCTAGCCGCAGCTAGGCGCGGAGTCCTTTTGTATCGGAGGAGACCAACCGAAGCGCGCCCCGCTGCCATTTATGGCCTGGGTAAAGGTAGCGCTCGTACCTGGGTTAATGTGCCCAACTCCCTGGGGGAGAGCAGGGGGAGCCGTCCGCTGAGCCTGTTCGCACGAGCGAATGGGGCAGCGGCCCGTCGCGGCGACGGTGAGGCCTCTTTATGCGGGGGGTGTGAACGCCGAGTTGGGACAAACTCTAAGGGTCTGGAATGTATCCCGTTTCCCCCTGGGAGCCGCATAAGGTAAGGTGTTGGCCTTACCTCAGTATCCCGAAGTGGTCCTTCGGCCTGATTTTAAAAAAAAACGCCGTGAGGCGTTTGGGTCCTTCAATTTCACAGAGGCCGGACGTTTCGCGATCCTCTTCGGGGGTGCCCGCTCGCGAGAGTTTGGGCTGCCGCAGTGGCGGCTTTGGTGTTCCTTGCGTCCGGAGGAAATGTCAACTCCGACTCGCTGGGCTTAAGTTAATCATATCGGGGGCTGGTTCGCAAGTACCGCGTTGACAAAAAAGCAGTCCTTGTTTCTCCACGCGGTGACTTTTCAACGGTCCGCCTGCGGCCAGCCCCCACGCTAGCAGGTTGCGGAAATACCCCTCGACGGGCAGCGGCCTTCCACGATTTACGCGCCCACTGCCGCTAAATCTTTCGCATTGTGCAATTTCAACGCGAATCAACCTTTTTAAAGCGCTGTGAGGCCG
>NZ_JAYMRY010000108.1:0-3586 GCF_038900695.1 Paraburkholderia sp. JHI2823
CTCAGGCTGAACCGGAAATACCAGCGAACCGCGCAGCTGATGACGATGGCAGGGAAGCGGTGACCGTGATAAAGCGACTTTCTTTTCCTTCATCGCTTCATTCGACCCCCGCTACTGCGTCAACCTGACAGAGCCGTTAGCAGTCTTGGTGATGCTGCCCTGACGTCGCTTGCCGCCCGACGAATGCTCCGAGGGCGTTACACCGAGCCACGCCATGAGCTGCCGTGGATGCGTGAAACGCGACAGGTCTCCCAGTTCTGAAACCATACCGACAGCCGTAACAAACTGCACTCCGCGCATCGCCTGCAGAGCTAGCACCACAGGATAAAAGCGCCAGTTGACGACTGCATCTCGCAACGCCAACTCCAATCGTCCACATTGCACAAGACGATCCTCGATCGTGCGCCGATGCGCTTCAAATGCCAGTTGTTGCCATGCGTTAGCGAACGAGTACTCGGAGAGCCAGCGTCGGTGCGATTCACCCCAGTTCGCGCGCCCCGTATAGCCCACGCCATGTGCGAGCAGAAACGACTTCAGTCGCTGACGGGCTTGCCGCAAATCCTCCTTGACTGCTGCCCACGCCCGCGCCAGATCCCGGAAGGCTTCGTCTTCGACACCGGGCACATACACGGCAGTCAGGTTGCCTGCCCGAAGAGAACGAACGAGCTTCGCGGCGTCGCGCCGGTCCGTCTTGACGCGCTCGCCGGGTTTCTTCGGAATCAGCGATGGCGCACACACCATGCTCTCGAAGCCGCGCTGCGTCAGTTGCCGATGCAGCCCGTAGCCGCACGGACCCGCCTCGTAAGCTGCACACACGCGTGAAGCCTTCGACTGCAGCCGCTTGCACAGTCGATCGATCTCCGTTTGAGTTGTGCCGATCTTGCCAAGCGATTCGACCTCCCCTGCGTCAATCGCGTAGGCCACCATAATCGATTCCTTGTCGGGTAGCAGCGGCGCATCACTGCGCCGCCGCCCCCTGAGGTAGGGTCGAGAACTGGCGCGCGCACGGTAGGCCCCGGTGGCTTTTCCCTCGCTTTCGCGGTGGGCCTCAATCCGGTTGCCATGGCCACGTTTCCAGCTCCCGCCACGTCAAACGCAGCATGCGGTTTTCCCGCACTACGCTTTCCTGTTCGCTTCACGTCAAGATTTATGGGACCTATCATGCCGGGGACGCTTTCGGGGTGGTAGCACGGCGAACCCGATAGCCGTTGAACAGCTTCAGTTCGTCATATAGCCAGTGCCTACTCCACGTCTTCCAGCCGAAGCCCCGACGATTCCGGGATCGACCCATGTGGCGTCGAATCTTCTTTTCCACCCAGTCCTTGATGAAGCTGAAGCACTCGCTGGAGTGTCCAACAGCGAAGTAATTCACCCAGCCGCGCAGCACCGGGTTGATCAGTTGCACTACCCGATCCACCGGCTGCGACTGGTATCGCCGGAACACCTCCTTGAGCTTGCGCAATAACGCCGTGCGTTTCTTCAACTTGGGCGTATAGTGCGCTCGCCACACCTGCCGCCCGATACTGCGCAGGCGTCGGAAGTCAAACCCCAGGAAGCCGAAGCTTTCCGCGCGGTCCAGATCCACGGTGCGACTCTTCTCTTCATTAACCTCGACCTGTAGTTTGGCAAATTCTTCCCGAAGGCGCCGGCTTACCATCCGCAGCAACCACGCATTGCGCGGGTGAGCATCGATCAGCACGACCAGATCGTCAGCGAATCGAGCATACTCGACGTAGGTGTACTTCCCGCTGCGCGTTGAGCTTTTCACCCGCTCCAGCATCCGGTCTACCTCCGTGAGATAGATGTTACTGAGCAGGGGCGAAATCACCCCGCCTTGCGGAACGCCTTGTTTGCCCGACGCCGTCAGCATCAGCTTCAGCAGATGCATGACGTCGTCGTCCTTGATCCGACGCGCCACTTTTTCAAGCAGTAGATGATGCCGAACTGTGTCAAAGTAGGCGCGCAAGTCAAGATCGATGACGCGGGTCTTGCACTGAACAATCGCCGTTGCCACCCGATGCACCGCTTCGTGCGCGGTACGCTTGGGACGATAGCCGTACGACCCCGGTTGGAAGTCTGCCTCAAAGATCGGCTCCAGTATGAGCTTGAGCGCACCCTGGACCACACGATCGCGGATGGCAGGAATCGAAAGGACGCGGACTTTGCCCCCGTCTTTCGGTATTTCCTGTCGCCGTGCTCGCAGTGGCCGGTAGGTGCGCCCGGTCAGTTCGTCCTGTATCTGCGCAAGAAAGCCCACCACGCCTTGCGCCTCGATGGCCACGAACGTCACCCCGTCAATACCCGGCGCGCCGTTGTTCTTTCTGGCCAACGCGTACGCTTCGCACAGCGTTTCCATCTTGCAGACATGGACATACAAACCCCAGAAACGCCAGGACGGTTCAGCCTTCGCCTTGACGTATATTCCCCGCCTCAGGTCCTGCAAACTGCTGGACGCCTTTGTCATCTCGCCCTTGCCTCCCATGTTGTCGAGGAAATTACAAACAGCAGGGCCCCTTCGCTCCACCAGCGTTACCCGGCTTCACAGCTAGTACGGACCCATCCGCCACCCTCTCGCCTTCGGTCCACTTCCCGGGTTCGCCGGTTATAGGACCTACCTTGCTCCGGCGATTTCGCGCCGGGGCGAGGAGGGCTTCTCCAGTTGCTCAGCATGTCCTTGTCATCGTGCCGTCGCTTCCACCCCGCCGAAGTGGAATAGCCGTATCGGTCAGATTTCGGCTACCCATGCTGCCTTCGCCCTCTCGGTTGCGAGCTCGGCCTTCGGGTCTCTTCACTTTCGAGGCCACATCCACGTTCATCTTCATTACGGCCCGATGACTCGCACGTCCCCCAAGGAGACGGTCGTCGATAGGCTTCAGAGTCTTGGTTTCCCGCCACCCTGCTATCCCAGCTACGGAGCTTCTGACTTCTACCCCGGCAGGTCTATCTCCTGCTGAACACGCCAGCCTTAGCTGGACGCACAACCGGACGTGCGGGTCACCCCGCATCCGGCTCAAGCCATTGCTTCAGCACCATGGGTGGCACCGGGCAACTTGGCGGAGCGTTTCGCGGTTCGACGGCGGCCAAAGTAGGGATCCCATGCCGGATCAAACGGATTGGCCAACCCCCCCGGATTTTGACGTGCCGTTGAATCACGACCGTTGCTGCGCGGAAGAGTTGCAGGCCGCAGGTGTCACCCTCGGTTGAACCCTTTGTCGCAAAATCCCAGAACCGGTATCCGTCGCGCCGGAAGTACCGTTGTCTGACCCACCGGGCTCCCTTCATGGGGTGTCGACGCTTCGCCCATTTCCAGAGCCATCGCCAGATGTGTGAGTCGATTGAGGAGAAGATCACTTTCGACACGACGTGACGGTGATACTGGGCCCATCCCCGGATCACAGGGTTAAGCTGGCGTATCAACGCCTCCTACGTGGCGCTCGCGTTGTTCTTGATGATTCCCCTGAACGGCGAGCCCGAGACGATTACCGTGGACAAGAGCGGTGCGAATCTGGCTGCGCTCGAGGCTCTCAACGCCGGGCGCGACACGCCGATCAAGATCCGCCAGAACAAGTATCTGAACAACATCATC
>NZ_JAYMRY010000109.1:0-3486 GCF_038900695.1 Paraburkholderia sp. JHI2823
CAAGGATCTTGACAAAAAGCTCATGCGTTATATACGTCCGTACAACAAGCAGGCGCTTCCATTGAAATGGAAGTACTCCGATCCATCGCGGCGAATCCGGTGCAATTCTTCTGGTTCAATGGACTAGCGTTCGTCGAGGCAATTCCGCCCATCCGCGGCAAGCCTGACAAACCACTATCAAAGCCTCGGGTAGTTCAGGGCGACAGAGGTTACGACCACGACAAATATCGATGTCCACTGTTAGCATTGCAGAAATCGCTCGACGTGGCCAGCCTCTGTTGAGCAGACTATCTCGTGGCTTCACAACTTCCGCCGACTGCGCATCCGCTTCGAACAGATCGCTTCCATCCACGGAGGCTTTCTTCAGAATTGCATGCTGCATCCATATGCTGGCGACCACCTGAAAAAGTGATTCTGCAAACCCCGTACTGCCGCGGCTTTCCGACACGGTATCAACGTTGAGTGCAAAGTGAGCCACATCACCCCCGAGCCGTGCGCGGGGCTTCTGCGAGAAGAATCAGCGAAGCATTATTCAGTCCCAACTCGAACTCAAGAGCCGCAAGGCACCGGCTTTGCGCATGACGCTATCCGACGGCTAATGGGTCTACAGGCGGAGCTTTTTCCTCAAGCGTGACGTCAGCGCGCGGGCCGGCAGGCTCGCGAGCGAGGCAACGGAAAATACGGACAGGATCGTCACTGCGTCTGCAGCGAGACCCAGCGACACATCATGCTGGCCGCCGGTTGTCCGGGCCAACACGGCATCGGCGCTCAGCGAAACTACGGTGCCGGAGACGAAGCACGACAGGCTCCTGCGGCCGATCGCTCCGACCCACGGTGCCCTCTCAGCAGCGTGTCGTATCCAGCCACGGCGGACGAGATCGGCGACCAGCCACGCCAGCGCGATGAAATTCACCACGCGTGGCCATTCGAGGTCCCGCTTCATGATGCCCGGCGTTGAGGGCACGATCCTCAGCTTGTAATAGGCACCAGAGGCGATGATCGCGATCGCTGTAAGCCACGCGATCCTGCCGAAGCGCGCGGAATTGATGTGTTGATAAACGGGCTGGCAGCACGCGAGTGCGCCGAGCACAAATACCAGTTGCCAGACGAACGGATTGAAATCCCATCGGTTGTTCGGTGCGGCGGGAAGATACCAATATAAAGTTCCCGCGACCGCCCAGAGCCCGAACGATAGCGCTACAAGTAGCCACGGGCGCTCGCGTGCGAGCGGTACCATCACCGGTGCTGCCAGCGCGAAGAGTACGTAGATCGGCAGCACCGACGCAAGATATGGTTGACGGCGTAACAGCACAATATCGCGCAGCACCGTTGCCGGCGACGCAATCAATTGCTGCAGATCGCGTGCCGTGTGCGGCGTTTCGATGTGGAACGCGCGCAAGACGGCGCTCGCCAGCAGCAGTAAGTCAGCCGTGAAAAGAAATGCCCGATAGATCACCCACGCTCGTTTGATAAATCATCTACGCGCGGCCGCTTTGTCACGGTACGCTGCTAGAATCGTCCATGCGGTGGCTGTCGAGTAGCCCGCGAGAAACACAAACACTTCAGCAGCGTCGCAAAAGCGCATACGTGTGCAACGTAATGTGCGACACGACGCTGCCGCTGACGTGATCGACGACAATGATCAGCAATGCGAGACCGCGGAGAAAATCGAGTTCTGGCAGCCGGGAGGTCGATGAATGCATGGAGTATGGATGGTGCGAGGCTGGAGCACTCACGGGCTGGGCGCTCGGGTGCAAACAGAAAGCATGAAGGAAATTTCATTACTGAAAGGATTCGCCATCAAGAAGAGAGAACGAGCTACCACACTGGTGCCGACGTAGTGTTTTGAAGGCTGAATTTTGCCCGCTAATATGCCCAATAGCATTGGGCTTTGCGAACCGCATCGGCTGGCATCTGGCCGGCCCGGGCAGGGCTTCGCTCTTGCTAGCCGCGCAAATATTCCTTCGACCGCGTAGACATGAAGTCTTCTATGCGCGTGTAATAGTGTGGAGCATATGTTTGCGCCCAATCCAGAATCCGGGTTAGCTCTTCCCAATAGGAACTACAGATTAATTGGTTGTTGCATTCTGCTTCGCTGAACGCTTCGCTCTATAGCCATCACATGCCTTGCCGAACGCGCTTAGCATCTTCCGGCTCCTCGTCGCTTGAGGCGTGCCATTCCGGAGGCGACTGCAGCGCGAGTTGAAATGTGGATGCGTCTGTGTACAGTGCTTCCATGCCTCCGTCATCCGCGACCGCCTCCAACCGAACTCTTTGTCCAACCTGTGCGATTCCTTGCTTGTATAGCGAGTTGACGCGTAACTCGCTGCCGTCGATGACCGACGACAGCAGTCCGCCAGACGCGACGTTCTCAGCGCCTCGACATATCGCCGACGTCCCCCGTCGTGGTGAACACCGTCGTTGAGATGGCGATTTGCGGTGGCCGATAAGTGGATATCGACAATAAACAAAAACAATCAGACATGCTCGAAGCGGAGCGCGTCTTCACGTCCCGTCAAAACGATACTGCCACATTGGACCAGTTATACAGTATAAATTAGTTTTATGGAAACATAATGCAGAGGATTTTTTGTTTAGCGGTCGCGGCCTCAGTTGCATGAGTCGAACCTGTGGGATCGCCCCGCGAGCGGTAAATAAAAAATCGTTTGTGCTAAACCGCTCCGCAGGCGTTCGCTTCTATGGGCATTGAATGAACGGCGCGGTGATTCGAGACACCCGGCGCGTGGCCATCGCACGCCGGGAGTGGGCAGTCTGAGAGAGTCGGTCGCGTGAAGTCAGTGGGAATGCGAGGGTCAGCGGGCAGATAGTGCGCAGATTCGCGGCATTGTGATGGTGCGAGGACGCCACAGCACGAGTGGGTTCGCGTTGGCCGCATGGGGCAGACCAAACGTGCTGGGGCTGGTGCTGATGCCGATCAGTGCACATGGCTCGGATCAGGCGGTGCCCGTGGCAGGAGGCCGGGCGTATGGCCAGGCAGCGCGCCTTCGAGGCGGACCATGTGGCCCTTGCCGCACACGGGGCAATCGCGCAGTGACGTGCCGGTGAGCCGCTGGTAACGGTCTCGGTAGTCTTCCGCTATGGCGGGCGACACAGCGGCGGGCGGCTCGACACCGAGCAGCCGTCGGCAGGTGGCCAGGCGCGCTGCCCGGTGGCAGTTGGCGAGCCACCCGTAGCTGCGGATGCGCTTGAAGCCGGTGGGTAGCACGTGCAGCAGGAAGCGGCGGATGAACTCGTCGGCCGTCAGCGTCATGGTCCTGTGGCGGGCTTCGTGACGATAGTCCTTCCACTGGAAGAGGACCGAATCTCCATCAAAGCGCAGCAACCGGTTATTCGAGATGGCTGAGCATGAGCACGCAAGTCGATGGGAATTCGGGGCGTTTTGAGCGGCTTGCGTGATGTGGCGGAGGGGATCTCCCTCAGGCATCTTGCACAAACGACGCCGAAGGGAGAGTCTCGCGTTTTCCA
>NZ_JAYMRY010000110.1:0-3298 GCF_038900695.1 Paraburkholderia sp. JHI2823
TCGCCGCCTCAAAGGCTTCCGCCGCATCTTTTCGCGGTTCGAAAAACTGGACGTGATGTTCCTCGCCTTTATCAATTTCGCGCTCATCGTTGATGGGCTCAGATAGTGTGAACACGCCCTAGTTGATATCCATCCATTCCGGGCATGTTAACGTCAATCAACGCGATGTCAGGTGTGAAAGACTCCACGACTGCCAATGCTTCTGGACCATTGTGCGCCTGCCTTACATTGTGACCCTCGAGTGTCAGCAGCATCGCGAGTGCCTCGGTTGCATCCGCATTGTCGTCAACCAGCAGGATGCGGGCGGGAGGTATCCGGTGGGTTGGGGCAAAGCGCGCGATGGGCTGCGATGTACGACCGGCAGGCGCAGGGTAACCTCGGTTCCTTTGCCTTCGCCGTCGCTCCAAACGGATACGTCGCCCAGATGGGCGCGAACCAGAGACCTCACGACTGACAGACCAGGTCCAAGACCGCCCTCGGCCCGCATCCTGGCCGAATCGGACTGGAAGAAAACGTCAAAGACGTGCGGCAGCAGCTCTCGCGAAATGCCAATGCTGTTGTCGCGTATCCTGATGACCAGGTCCCTTGGGGTGTCATCTTCGGGAATCGTGCCAGGGTCCGGCGCATTCGCCTCCAGGGTGACTTCGCCTCCTGGCGGCGTATATTTGACGGCGTTCATCAGGACGTTTGGACCACCTGAGTCAGCCGCCCAGCGTTCGCAAAATCCGTCACAGGATACGGTGGCAGCATGACGCGAAGCCGGTGCCGGTGGTGCAACGCCACCTCGTTCACTGCACCGACCGCGTCTTTCACGATGTCGCCAAGCAGTGCGCTCGCGAGACGCACCGAGAGCTTCCCATGGCGGCATCTTTCGGCGTCGAGCAGGTCACTGATGATGCGCTTCAATTGCTGCATCTGTCGATTCGCAAGCGCCAGCGCGGACAGCACTGCCGGACTGCCGGACGCCAGCTTCTGTGCCGCCTGCAGCGCGCTATCGATCGGAGCCAGTGGCCGGCGCAGCTCGTGACCGAGCGCGGCGATGAATTTGTCCCTCGCGCTTTCGGCTTTGGACAACGCATTCCTCACTGTCTCGGCGCCAACGGCCCGCGCTTCGGCATCTGCCTTCGATCGTGCAATCGTCAACGCTGCGCAGGTGAAGTTTGCGAGGCTCGTCAAGATTCGGCAATGCTCGCTATCGAAACGATGACTGTCATGGGACATCACCCACAACACGCCGAGAACCTCGGGCGTGCCAGGTACGGGCACGACCAGTTCTTCAGTCACGTCAGAAACGATCCTCGCCAGGCAGTCGAAGTACCGCTTCGGAATAGTAAGGAGCTGCGGCGAATTCAATGCGATAGCGACACCACCTGGGCTTTCGTCAGTCGCCACGAGGTGTCCTTCCAGAGCCGCGCAGCGCCCAGCCACGGCAATCCATCGGAAAGACGTCCTGGCCGGCCCCTCGTAGGCGCAAAGTGATACCCCAGCGCTGCCAGCCCCACACAATGCCAGGGCGATGTCGACCAGCTTCTGTAGCATCGCCAGATGGGAGGTGGTCAGCGCCTGCGCCAGCGCATGCAGGGTTTCGTTTTCCGCAGCGTAATCGGGTGACCGGCGCGCACGGACGTCAAGCTGTGCGGTGATGACCGCACCCGCGACCTGGACGCGATCTACCGGAGATGACTGCCCAGACATCGCTTTTTCTCTCCCGAACGTGCTCTCAGTTCAATAATGCGTCATCGCTACGTTCCGCCCCGCTCCCAAGGTGTCGACAACCTTTCCGCAGACCGGTGACGCCATGTCGTATCTGCCAGCCCGCAGCACAGAAGCAAAATGACGATTTTAGGCCGTCGGCATCGAAAATTACAACCACAGGAGACCTTTCGGAGAGGTGGCATTAGATATCCTTCGGACGGCCCGCGATGTCTTTGCGCGCATGAACACTGTCGCCGCTCCGCAGATTGTCCGTTCCGACGCAGTCATCGACAACGAGTTTCGGGCCTTTACGCGCACACCGGTCACAGAAAAGACGGCGAGCGCGCGAGTCATTCCGAATGGCCTCGAGTACCTGGTCATCGGGAGGGATATCGAGCGCATCGGTGAACATGAAGAAAATCGCGGAGTTCACTGTCTACCTTGTCAACGGTATCGACATTCGACATGCGACGAGGGACTGGCTCGAGCAAAGCCCGCCTGAATAGACCCAGACACAATACGGCTCGAAAAGGCGAATGGTTCGAAACGCCGCGTCGGCCTACGGGACTGCAAAAGCCGCCGCACGGAGGAGCTACATCAAGGTCAGGAGCCAGTGGAAATGCTTACACCGGACCATGAACAAACCGCTGCGCCACAGTTCGATCGGACTGAACTATATATGTAGTGGTCAACTAATTTCGGACAGGCAGATAGGTTCTTTCGCTGTCGGTTTCGCCTCGTAGGCGGCGGGCGACAGATAACCCAGTGTGGAGTGCAAGCGCACCGGATTGTAGAAAGCGACGATGTACTGGTTGATATCGCGCCGCGCCTCATCGTGGTTGGCGTACTGACGCTGCCACACACGCTCCATCTTGAGGTTCAGGAAGAATCTCTCCATCACCGAGTTGTGTCGAGTAGCGCCCAGGAATCTCACCCGCACGCTCTCACAGATCCGGACGTGAATCTCTCGATTCATCCGGCTCCTATCGTTCAACCGACACCCCCAACGACCAATGTGGAAACAGGGCGGGCTGGCGAGCTCGAACGCCGTTCAGCCACGCCCACGCTCGCGCTTTGCGACCGTGAAGGGTTTTGTATTTTCGTTGTGCCCAGTGCACCAGCGCATAATCGATTGCGCGTAGGACATTGATGAGCACCGACCGGTGAAACCGCCCGTAATACTGAATCCAGCCGCTCAGGACCGGACGAGTCTTATCCGCCAACTCGTCCAGTCCGAGATCGTAGCGCCGCAGCCAACCCCGCCGACGCATGTCCTGCCGCATCGCCGTGGCAGCCTTGTTGCTGACCGCGGGAGTGAAGCTCGCAAATAATTTCCCCACGCGGTTCAGGGCGCTGCGCGCCCTGAATGTGTAGCCCAAGAAATCGAACTGACACATCGGGTGAGTTCCTCGTCTGTTTGCATCTTTGCAGTAAACGATCTTGGTCTTCTCTGGATGAAGTTCCAGCAGGCATTCCGCCATCCGTTGCTCCAGTTCCTGCCTGAGTGCGCGCGCATGCGCTTCACTTTTGCAATGACAGATAGCATCGTCAGCGTAGCGCTCGAAGGGAACTTCCGGGTGGTGTTTCTGCATCCACCGATCAA
>NZ_JAYMRY010000111.1:0-3203 GCF_038900695.1 Paraburkholderia sp. JHI2823
ATCGCATTCAGCACCTGCAGGTTCGTCAAGCTGACATTGCCCCGCTGTCGTGGCAGGCAATGCTCGATCCGTTGATATTGGGCTTCGGTGATTTCCATCACTGAAGTATACGATCAAACACAATTAGCGTGAACACGCCCTAGGAAAATTTGCGTCGCGGATTTGCCGTTGAGCCCCAGCCAATGATCGAAAAATAGGCCATGCGAAACATCAGCTTCATGCTCACGCAGCAGCAGATTCTTGATCGCACGAAGACGGTCACGCGCCGCACCGGCTGGGCCAAGCTCAAAGCGGGCGACATGCTACGTGGCGTAGAGAAAGGCATGGGGCTGAAGGCCGGGGAGAAGGTGAAGCCTTTGGCAACGATTCGCGTCGTCAATGTCCGGCCCGAGCCACTGTCGACGATGACGGCGGACGTTGACTACGGGCTTGAAGAGTGCGCGAAGGAAGGTTTCGGTGACCATCCGTCGCTGCGCCGGCCCAGCGAGTTCGTTAAGTTTTTCTGCGGCTCTCACCGTAGCTGTACGCCGGATACCGTCATCACTAGGATTGAGTTCGAGTACGTCGATTGAACAAGGAAAACGGGAAAAAGTCGAGCATGAGCACTCACGCAAACGCCCAGGCGCTTTTGGCATGGCTTCGCGATCGAGAAAGCGCGTCGGTAGGGGTAATGCCGTTCAGTTAAGGTCCTTTTTCAGGTATCGAACGGTATAGCGTTGAGGGCGAGATTTGACGACCCGGTCGCATGCGCGGCCGGGTCGTTTTTCAATGGGCAACGCCTTGAGACGTTCCCGCAGTCGCTGAAGGCATGCGGGCAGCTTGGCAAAGGCCGGTGTGACGGCGGCCCACATCATCTCGTGCTGGATGGTGTGGACGGCCCGCACAAAGCTGATATCCGTCGGTGCGAGCTTGGCTTCGAAGGCGGCATTGGCGATTTCGCGACGAATCAGGTTGTAGGCAATCAAAGCCCCCCAGATTTCCTGATACACCCCTTCGACCGTGCGGCTGCGCAGGGTCAACTCCATCCCCAGCATCGACTGTTTGAGCTCACGGTAGCTGGTTTCAATTTGCCAGCGGCGCTCGTAGCAGGCAACGATATCGGCCGGCTTGAAGCGTCGGCGATCGCTCAGTGAAGTCAGCAGCACGCGTTCGCGCCCGCGCGCATCGATGACGCGTATCGCCCGCGCCTGCCAGAATTCAGGCAGTGCGGGACACTTCTTGCGTGCCGGCGCGGAGACACGCATGCGCACCGTTGCGTCCTCAGCGGTGCCTGCAATGACATCCCAGCGAGTATTGGACTTGGCCGGAATCAGAAAGTGACGATTCCGGCCGTTCATCGTCAGGCCGCACAGGATCTCAGCGGCGAGAAACCCCTTGTCGAACACTGTGAGAGAATCGTCCGGTACCTGCGGCAGCAGGCTTTTGGCATACACCATTTCGTTGGTGTCGTAGCAGCCAAAGTTAATGTCGGCGACCAGATGCGTCGGAATTGCCGTCAACGTAACAGCCCGGACCTGCGGATAGCTGGCCACCTTGCCACTGGTATAGCGTTGCGCACCAAAGTGTTCACGGTTGGCGGGGCTGTCGGGGACGCGCAGCGTGGTGCCATCCATCGCCCACAAACTCAATCCTTTGAACCCGTGGTGCGCCGCGTCCTGCGTGCTCCAGGCGCGTGCCGTTCGTTCAAACAGCCATGCGAGCGGCGCCTCGCCAATGCGCTGGCGCGCCTGCGCGACCGCGCTCTTGCTCACGAACGGCGCCGTGTGGTCAGGCAGCGCCAAATCCAGGTTATCCAGGACCTCGCTGATCGACCAGTGTCGGTACATCGCCAGGGCGATCACAAGCCATACCACCTGTTCCGCCGGCAGCCGTCGGCGCCGGATGCTGGCTACCCCTGCGGCCTGAACCGCCCGTTCGATCCACTCATACGGCAGATGCTCGGCCAGCCGGCTCAGATCGGCCGGCTGCTGCACTTCAAGCAGAAAAGTCAGGTGGCTGGAGAGCATCGCGCCGCCAGGTTAACAGCTTGGCGTGCCGTTTACAACCACTTCTTGCTGCACAAACAGAAATGCCGTTCAGGGTTAACTGAACGGCATTAGCGTCGGTAGGGGAGATTGCCGCGTCGGGTCTAATGAAGTCGCGCACCGCTTCTGATGCGATCCAGTATGCCGTTCGCAGCGGTGCGCTTGAGCGCGTCGTTCGGACAGGCGCCAGCGCCAAAGAGCGAATGCGGTATCGCGCGACCGGTGTTGCGTTGCCGGCGCCTAAAATGCACATCGCGCTTCCTTCGTTCGATGGTCTGCTTGAAGCGTGGGGGATTGCGCGCGAGCCAGTAGCGCTGCGCGCGACGGAAGCACGCAGGCACCAGATTTCCGATCACGAGTAGAAAACATACGACCGATACCGGGGGCGGAGCCCACGTTTCGATTGATCCGACGCGCGGAGAATAGAATGCACAAGGTCGTTTCCCTAAACTTCACGTCACTTGTTTCAGAGCGCTGGAGCGGCCTGCCTGACATTGAGAATTTGAAGAAGCAGCTGTCCGTCGCTGTGATAGCGCACAGCGAACTTTACGGAGTCGCGCTGGGTATGTACTCTCCGCCGAAGGCAATAAGAGAGGTCAAAATCTCCGCAGCCGCAGCGGACCAGATCCGGTGCATGTGGCACGGCCATCGCGAGCGCGAGCAGATCTCGCCGCCGCCTATACCGCTCAAAATCTTCGTATTCGCGATGGGGCAAGATACGCAGGGAACTTGGGTGAGCATAGAAGTCCATCCCGGCTTGGACGACTGGGGCGTTGACTGAGCGATCGACATCGGAACGCGACGGAGGTAGCAATGGCTAGTCACCTGTTCTCCCAGTTCCCGCAGGAGGAACAAGATGACTTCGCGTCCGTATGCCAGAAGTACGGTCGCACCGTCAGCGAATTCGAAGTGGTCGATGAGGACCAGTATCCGACCGGAGGCCGAAGCGGGCCGATTGGCCGACAAGTGACCGTGGCGTTGCGCAGAAAGTCGGCAGTGGCTTTATACGATGGCGGCCACGGAAGTGCTTGGATCTCCGACTTCGAGAACGACCTTAACAGGCTGCTGAAGTACCGGCGGCCACGTCATCGCGGAAGACCAATGAAGCGTTGATAGAAGGCCCCCACTTGCCCCCGAAGATCATGCGCGGCGCCGACACATTCACCGAGAGTTTATTTT
>NZ_JAYMRY010000112.1:0-3096 GCF_038900695.1 Paraburkholderia sp. JHI2823
ATCGCGCAGGAACCGCGCAGCTGATGACGATGGCAGGGAAGCGGTGACCGTGATAAAGCGATTTTCTTTTCTTCATCGCTTCATTCTACCCCCGCTACTGCGTCAACCTGACAGAGCCCTTTTGAAGGCAGCACTTGGCTAGGGCTGAAGTAGGGAGCGCCTATAAGCAGCGGCTGGAGCGGCGGCGACAATTGCGGGGATAACGTCGTCGACGCGATCAACCACAATGGGTTGGAGAAGGTGGCCGCTATGAATGAAACCTGCTCGGCGCATATGGTCAAGCATTGTCAGCATCGGGTCCCAGAAACGTTTGACGTTAACTAATACCATCGGCTTACGGTGTCTCCCGAGTTGGCACCAGGTCATGATTTCCATGGTTTCGTCGACGGTACCGATTCCGCCCGGCAGTACTACGAAGGCATCCGCGCGCTCGAACATCTTCTGCTTTCGCTCGTGCATTGTTTCGGTGATCGTCAGATCCTCGAGCATGGTCAGCGCGTCCATGGTGGACTCTCGGTTAAGAAGGAATCTCGGAATGATCGCGCTTACCTGCCCGCGAACGTTCAGCGTTCCGCGGGCGACTGCTCCCATCACACCACTGGTTCCGCCGCCATAGATCAGCGCCAGTCCCGACGCAGCCAGTGCACGACCCAGTTGTTCGCCCGCCTCGACGTAGGCAGCATTGTTGCCGGGCGATGAGCCGCAATAGACGCATACTGCCCGTATGGTATCCGTATTAGTTTCTTTAATCGACATATCAAGTTTCCGCGTGTTGGAGGGAGTGCCCAACGCATATATCGCACGAGCTCGCTGGCGAGCCTCGCAAAATGCCGTGCCGTCTCCCCATAGACGACACGGCCGGCATCGCCGTCCGAATTAAGGCTATGAATTTGTTGATGCAATCACATTAGGCGAACGAGGTAAATGCGACTCCCGCTTTCATGGTCCATAGAGAGCTCGCAACGTCAGTTCCTGAACTTTTGCATATGCCAAGAAATCTGCAATGATGGCATCGACTAAGGCATCTAGGACGCTTGCGGAGCAACACCGAGCGAGTTCAGTCAACGACATATCGTGGTGGTCTGCGTACTGGCAAAGCGTCCGATATCCAACGATACCTCGGAGTACTTTGCTCGCATCTGGATCACAAGAAACGGCAACTGCTTCGTCGAGCATCGATGGTCCAACAGCAGGCTGCAGCATCTCACGCACTCGCGTACAGGCCTTGGCGCGAAACACGTTCGCGGTCGGAAGACGCAGCCGCTCGACAGTCCATTCATACTGATTCCACTCAGCGTCGGCATTGATTGCGGCAAGCAGCGACATAGACCCGCCTTCGAGAATTATCTGCTCGTTTTGTCGGCGGAATTGCTCGACCAAATCATGTAACAGCAAGTTCGCCTGTGCAGCTGGCAACTCACCGTCAGCGACAGGGCGATCGCAAAGATAGTACCGTCGTGTCGCGCGCAATTCCGTATCCGATGGGCGCCCGCTTCCCACTGAGAGCTCGCTGTGGCACTGAATCCGGTCGAGCGAAATCACGCTCGCGCCGGTCTGTTGCGCCAACTCGACAGACCGGCCCGTCTTGCCTGTCGTGGTAGGCCCGATGATGAGATGCAACGGCGCGTTCAAAGCGGCTGCCCCGGAAGATAGGGCGTCACATGGGAAAAGGCGGCACGAAACCAAGCAGTGAACTCATCGGGTGATTCAAAGAGGCGTTGCACTACCGTGGAGACGGCTACGCGGTCCCATTCACAGACTTCGTCGGGGTTCGCCTCCGGAGTGCCGGAAAATGTGCCGACGAATAGATGGTCGATCTCGTGCTCGATCAATCCGGATCCTACCGGCTCGCGGTACAGGAAGATGCCTACATGTCGCAGATCGCAGCTAAAACCCATCTCTTCTCGAAGGCGTCGATTGGCCGCGACATCAATTTTCTCGTGTTGTCTCGGATGGCCACAGCAGGTGTTTGCCCAAAGCCCACCGGAATGATATTTGGATGCTGCCCTGCGCTGAAGCAGCAGTTTTCCGGTATCGTCGATGACAAAAATCGAAAACGCGCGGTGCAGCAAGCCGCGTCTGTGGGCTTCGAGCTTTTCGGCAGTGCCGATGGCTTCGTCGGATTCGTTTACTAGCACTACGTGGTCGGGGCAGGTTTCCATGGTTAATTAAATTTCCAATAGATTGGTTATTAATGTTTACTTCCAAAAGCGGCCAAGGACGCGCTAGTCAATGAGTTCGTCCCCTGCGCTTGCGAGGAGTCAGTTTGTAAGCAGCCGTACCGCTGTTTCAGAAAGTAAATCCTAAGCATACGTTCCTAGCCAATCTTTCCCTAAACGGCCTGTTCCACGTTGTCGCTCACGAGATATAACAATGTGTGTCATAGAAAAACCTCCGAATGGCTCGATATATTTGAAAAATCAATGCGGCTGGCGAGGTCCGCAAGCTTAGTCGAAAAGGATGGAATTTTTTGATAAATCCATGTAATAATTTATTTAAAATCGTATCATTTTGAATCATTCGTTCTGGAAAGCACTGATTTTTTCGGCTCGTCGGTCATCGCAAAGATCACCGAGGACGCTATAGAAGGAGCCTCACAGAACGGATCTACGACATGAAGCGGCAGTTCGGTTTTGCAGAAGGGGAAAGCAAGGGTGCGAAGCGACAGCGCTTTCTGGCGGAGATGGAGAAGCTGTTCGTGGACGCGCTTGCTGTGGGCTATTGAGCCGCAGTATCCGAAGGGCAAGCGAGGCCGTCCGCCGATTAGGCTGGAGCGGATGCTCCTGTCAGGTGCGGCGGGCGTGCTCGCCGTCTCTGGTGCCCATATGGCCGGCGAATGGGTTAGAGGTTTCGGAGGAAAACGAACCGACGAGCTGCGATGAGCAAGCTGAAGAGTCCGGAGAAGTTGTTCGGCGGACGCCATTTTGATCGGGAGATCATCATTCTGTGCGTTCGCTGGTACCTGCGCTACAAGCTCAGCTTTCGCGATCTGGTAGAGATGATGACCGAACGGGGATTGTCGCCGGCTCACACGGCGATTCTACGCTGGGTGAGGCGTTATACACCCAGGTTCTTCAAACGCTGGAACCGCTTTGC
>NZ_JAYMRY010000113.1:0-2967 GCF_038900695.1 Paraburkholderia sp. JHI2823
GATCCGCTCTTATCAATCGTCACGGTCTCCGGCTCGCCGTTCTGCGCGATCGCCTTTTCGAAGTAGCGCCGGGCCGCAACCTTGTCACGATGGGCTCGCAGCAGGAAATCGATCGTGTTGCCAGTCTGGTCCACGGCGCGATACAGATATTTCCATTCGCCCCTGACCCGAATGTACGTTTCGTCCATACGCCAGCTCTTGCCGACTGCCCGCTTGCAGCGCCGGAACGCTTTCTCCAGCACCGGCAACAGTTTGAGCGCCCAGCGATGCACGGTCGAATGGTCAACCGAAATGCCCCGCTCGGCCATCATCTGCTCGAGGTGGCGCAGACTTAACGGATACGCAACGTACCAGCGCACGCACAGAAGAATGACATCAAGCGGATAGTGCAGACGCTTGAGCACCTTCGCTACAGCCGGATTCAGGCTCTGCTTCATCGATCAGATCGTTCGTCCTCGGGCCTTCAGCTTAGCAGATCCCGTATTGCGACAAAGCCCGGCGGCATCGCGCAAAATCCCGCCCAGCAGTTCTACTCGTTAGCTGCATAAGTAGTCCTCATCATCTCGGATCTGTTTGGCTCGACTTCCTTATCGCGACAAAACCCGTGTTCGGCGCCGCCAAAGGGAGGCTTGGCGTAGACCACCCACTCCGCCTGTGCGGCAGGCGCAATCCAGGCCGCGAATTCCGTTGGATTCCTCAGGGATTCGAGTTGACCGTGCAAGCGCACCGCGCCAGCGTCGTAAGCGCGGCGCAGCTGTTCGAGAAACAGTCGGCGAAAGAGCCGGGAGAGCACCCGCACGGGCAGGAAGAAGCCGGGACGGCAGGCTACCCAGCGCTTGCCGTCCGGGGAGATGCCGCCGCCCGGCACAACGCAATGCACATGGGGATGATGCAGCAGATTCTGCCCCCATGTATGCAGGATTGTGATGAAGCCGATTTCGGCACCCAGGTGCTTCGGATCGGCGGCGATCGTGAGCATGGTTTCGGCGCTGGCGCGAAACAGCAGATCGTAGAGCGTCCTCTTGTTCTGCAAGGCGAGCGCGGCGATGGATTCGGGAAGCGTGAAGACGACATGGAAATACTCCACCCGGGAGAGGAGTTCGGCTTGCCGCCGCTCAAGCCATTGCGCGCGAGCGAGCGACTGGCACTTCGGGCAGGCGCGATGCGGGCAGGAGTTGTAGGTGATGCGCCGATGTGAGCACGTATCGCACTGCTCGAGATGGGCGCCAAGCGCGGCGGTACGGCACAGCTCGATGGCGCTCATCACGCGACGCTGGGCACGACTGAGCCCCTCGGCATGGGCTTGCCGAAACTTCGAACCGCATCGGCGGAAGACGTCCGCCACTTCGAGCGCCGTCCGCATGACTGCGTTCAGAAGGACTCGGGCGCAGCGGGCGGAGATGGGTTGGGTCCGGGGTGCGGAAGCAGGTCGAGGGGACTGGTGGTGGAGCACACGGAGCTCGTGGCCACCGCCAGGTATTTCGAGGTGGTAGCAAGCGACCTGTGGCCCATGAGCACCTGGATCCGGCGCACATCCGTACCGGCTTCCAGCAGATGGGTGGCGAACGCGTGCCTCAGCACATGCGGTGTAATCGGTTTCTGGATGCCACTGCGCTGCCGCGCCCTGTTGCATGCCTGCCTGATCGCGTCAGGGGTGATCGGACGTCCCTGGATGTCGCCAGGGAAAAGCCAGTCGCGAGGGTGAGCATCGAGCCAGTACGTTCGTAGGATATCGAGCAGCCGAGGGGAGAGCATCACGAAGCGATCCCGGTGGCCCTTTCCCTGGTTGACGCGGATAACCATTCGCTGGCTGTCGATATCGCTGGTCTTCAAATGCGCCACTTCTGAAATTCGAAGACCAGCGGCATATGCGGTCATGAGGATGGCACGGTACTTCAGGCTGGGAATAGCATCGAAAAAGGTTGTTAGCTCATCGAGACTCAGGATGACGGGTAGCCTGAAGGGCTTCTTCGGCAAAGGAAAGTCCTCGTCTCTCCAGTCGCGTTTGAGCGTCACACGGTAAAGGAAGCGCAGTGCGCCGATCGTTGGGTGGAGACTGGAGGGGGCCAGCTTGCGCTCCTCCCGGAGATAGATGAGCCAGGCCCGTATCTCGTCAGGACCCAGTAACTCGGGCGAGCGGTTGAAGTGCCGGGCGAAGCTGGAAACCTGAAGAAGATAGGATCGCTGAGTATTCTCGGCGAGATTTCTGATCTGCATGTCGCTTAACATGCGTTGACGCAGTGGCGTCATGGGGAACCTCCTGGAAACAATGATGAAGCCCGGTTGGGCGTTCATATATTGCTCCCGGAGGCGTCCACTTCTCCTCGGTGACGATCCAGCGCCTGATTACCACCTCTGATGAACGTCGGCTATAAGCTCTCGCTCTCCACCCCTACCGCGCCAGCGGTTTAGTGCAAGAAAACTTATCTCAGTGTGTCACGAACGCAGGCGTAAGTCTGCGATGCTGTACTGAAGATGGGAGCAGGCCTCCCGAAGTCGGCTTTCAGGAGCAGGCTTCAAACCGCCCGGTGCTGCTGCGTCCAAAAGGCGTGGTGGTGAGCGACCGTGGAAAAGTCACCCGGCTAGGGTGGCAGGTACGTGTTGAGCAGATGAGCGAAAGCAAACCGTCCGACGACGCATCGTTAGTTTTCTATAAAGCGCTGTCAAAACTGGAGTCATGAGATAGCCCCAGGATCAGTCGGGACGACACCTGATTACGGACCCGATGGCAGTCGGTGTATAGGCGGCATGCGCTCAACACAGGCTTTGGTATGGAACGTGAGAACCTTGCTTCGAATGCGAAGGGAAATGACAAATGGCAGACACCATGAGGAAGAATACTGGAGCGGCCCCACGTATCTGAGGACACGAGGACTCTCTTAAAATAAGGGATAGTCTTGTGCCTATCAGTAAGCCTAGTCATTACGTGGAAAGCATCGAAATTCTGACCGAGCCGGAGCGCCGTCG
>NZ_JAYMRY010000114.1:0-2612 GCF_038900695.1 Paraburkholderia sp. JHI2823
TGAGCATGAGCACGCAAGTCGATGGGAATTCGGGGCGTTTTGAGCGGCTTGCGTGATGTGGCGGAGGGGATCTCCCTCAGGCATCTTGCACAAACGACGCCGAAGGGAGAGTCTCGCGTTTTCCAAGACCGAGACCTTTGCAGTGTGCCACACGAGTGCCCGTAATCCCGACTTCTACCGCCTGCTACTGCGCATCGATCAAGACTTCGCCGAGCAAACCCGCTCGCAGCATTGCCACCGCTGCAATGGCGTTCTGCACAGCGCCCGCTATCGCCGCAAACCGCGAGGCCTTACCCGGGAAGCCCGCGCCGAGTGTGGCGAGTTCCGCTACAGCTTCTGCTGCGCCGAGTGCCGCCGTCGCACCACACCGTTCTCCGTGCGCTTCCTTGGCCGCCGCGTCTACGTTGCCGCAATCATGGTCGTCGTCAGTGCTACGCGCGCGAGCGCCGGCACAGCCGCAGCGATGCGCCAGCTCGACGCGCTTGGCGTGCCGCGCGCAACGATTGCGCGATGGCAGCACTGGTGGCAAACCGACTTCGTCAGCACGCCGTTCTGGACGCTTGGGCGGGCGGCGTTCGTGCCACCCATCGAGACTGCGCACGCACCTGCAAGCCTGCTCGAGCGCTTCGCTGCGACGTCACAGCCTGAGCCGCTGCTGTGCCTGCTGCGCTGGCTCTCACCGCTCACTGGCGGCCGCGCCATGAGCACCGTGCGTGAGGGACGGTAGCCGCCCGCAGAACTTCTCGCTCGCCCTTGCCCGGGCCCACTTGTAGTCTCGCCTCTCCCCTGAATCGCGGCGCGATGCGCCACATCTTTGGAGAACGTATGACTGAACTTCACGATCTACCCGCGCGGGATCGTTGGGCACGCCTGCGCTTTGCGATCGTCGGCCCCTTGCTTGCAGCACCGCCCGAGTCGGGGCAGCTACGCGAACTCATCACCGCGCTGGCCGCCAGACGCTGGCGTCATCCCGTCACTGGCGACGATATCCAGTTCGGCCGCTCGACCATCGAGCGATGGTTCTATCAGGCCCGCAAGGCGCCACACGATCCGGTGGCGAGACTGCGCAACCGCAAGCGCCCCAGCGGCGCTGGCGCAAGCCTGTCGCCGCAGACGGTGCAGGCGATCCGCACGCAGTACCGCGACCATCCCGGCTGGACCTGCCAGTTGCACTTCGACAACCTCAAGGTCACGCTCGATGCCGCGAACCTGCCGTCGTACACGACCGTACGCCGTTACATGCGGGCGCAGGGCCTGTTCCGGGAACGCCAGCCCCGGCACACGAGCGCGGGCGCGATGCTCGCGCGTGATCGTCTCGAGAAGCTCGAGGTCCGCAGCTTCGAGGTCGAGCACGTCAACGCGCTCTGGCATCTCGATTTCCATCACGGCTCGCGCAAGCTGCTCACGCATGACGGCGAGTGGGTCACGCCGATGCTGCTGTGCGTGATCGATGACCGCTCGCGCGTCGTCTGTCACGCGCAATGGTTTCTCGATGAAACGGCACGCAGCCTGATCCACGGACTCGCCCAGGCGTTCCAGCGCCGGGGGCTGCCGCGCGCGCTGATGACCGACAACGGTGCGGCAATGCTCGCCGAGGAAACGACTGCCGGGCTGCTCGCGCTCGGCGTGCTGCACCAGACGACGCTGCCATATTCTCCGTACCAGAACGCGAAGCAGGAAACGTTCTGGGCACGCATCGAGGGGCGCGTGATGGCCATGCTCGAGGGCGAGCCCAATCTCACGCTCGAACTGCTTAACCAGGCCACCCATGCCTGGATCGAGCGCGAGTACCATCACGCGCATCATTCCGAGATCGGCGGCACGCCGCTCAAGCGCTACCTGGCCGGTCCCGACGTACGGCGCGAGTGCCCCTCCAGCGATGCACTACGGGCCGCGTTTCGCATTGACGCGACGCGAACCCAGCGGCGTTCGGACGGCACAGTCAGCCTGGCCGGCACGCGCTTCGAGATCCCCTCGGCTTACCGGCACCTGCAGCGCGTACGCCTGCGCTACGCACGCTGGGACCTGAGTCGCGTCGATCTCATCGACGCCGACAGCGACGTCGTGCTGTGCCCGCTACGACCACTGGACAAGGCTGCCAATGCCGACGGCCAGCGCCGTCGCCTTGATGCCGCCAATGTCGAGCCGTCACCGACCAGTGCGCCCGGCATTGCACCGCTGCTGCGCCAGATGCTGGCCGAGCATGCGGCGACCGGCCTGCCGCCGGCCTGGATTCCCGCCGGGTGGCAGGAGGGGGCATGAGCCAGCGTCTGCAGGCCCTCTATGGCCTGAAGTGGAACCCGTTCTCGCCGGAGTTGCCGCTCGAGGCGCTGTACGTGCCGCCCCGCATCGAGAACTTCTGCTGGCGCATCGAGAACGCGCTCGTGCGCGAAGGCGGCTTCGCGATGATCCACGGCGAGCCCGGCACCGGCAAGAGCGTCGTCATGCGCGTGCTGGCCGAGAAGCTCGAGCGGCTCACCGACCTGATGGTCGTTTCGATCAATCACCCGCAAAGCAGCCTCGCCGACTTCTATCGCGAGATGGGCGACATCTTCAATCTGGAGCTCAAGGCACACAACCGCTGGGGCGGCTTCCGGTCGCTGCGCGAGCGG
>NZ_JAYMRY010000115.1:0-2595 GCF_038900695.1 Paraburkholderia sp. JHI2823
TCCGCCGACTGACCAGAGACTACGAGCGCTTGCCCGAAACCTTGGCAGGTCTGCATTTCGTCGTGTTCTCCGTGCTTATGCTCGTCCACTTTGCATCCCTTAACAAAAGTGCATAACACCTTCTAAGGAAGAGTACCCGACGCACCAAACTCACAAATTGATTTGCGTCAACCTACCTTTTCCAAATACAGATCATTGCCACGCGTCGCGCTTTTTAACCGCCAAGCCAGACTTACACGAACCGGGTTGGCGTCATGAAGCCACGCGATGGATGAGATGACTGTTCTACATGCTAGTCTCAACCGGGAACCTTGGTCCGGGACATCGGAGCGCGGCTGCAGTCACGCCCCCTTATTCATTCGCCCTCATTCACTCACAATGAGCGGAATCCAGATCTCTTTGTCTTCACGCAACACGAAACTACGTGATCTACGTTATTACGAACGACCCAGTACCGTGACGAAAAGATGACAATGCTGCAACCGATTATGGGACGAAAACCGGGCGTTGCCTCTAGGGTGGGCGGCTTCAGGCTGGTTGAGCCCTACGTATTCACCTGACGAACCTGACATCACGACCATCTTCCACGCATACACGCATTAGTATGCGTTGTACTAAACCGCTGACGCGGTAGTGGGAGGTGGACACAGGTCCATGGCTGACGTTTCATGAAGAGGGTTGTCTGGAGCCGAACCCCGGCAAGGTGGTGGGCAGTATCGCCAGGAGCAGTATGTGAACGCCCGGTTGGGCATTGCACCCACTGCTTCCAGGAGGCTCGCCATGACGCCACTGCGCCAACGCATGCTACATGACATGCAGATCCGCAACCTTGCGGAGAATACCCAGAACTCCTATCTGATTCAGGTATCCAGTTTCGCCCGCCACTTTCGCCGTTCGCCCGAACTGCTGGGTCCCGAGGAGATCAGGGCCTGGCTCGTCTACCTCCGTGAAGAGCGCAAGCTGGCCCCCGCCAGTCTCTGCGCAACGATCGGCGCACTGCGCTTTCTCTACCGCGTGACACTCAAACGCGACTGGAGCGACGATGACTTTCCCTTGCCGAGGAAGCCGGTCCGACTGCCAGTCGTCCTCAGCCTCGAGGAGATCACCACCTTCTTCGAGTCGGTCGCAAGTCTCAAGCACCGCACCATCCTGATGACCGCGTACGCCGCCGGACTGCGGGTGTCAGAAGTCGTGCATTTGAAGGTCACCGATATCGACAGCAAGCGCATGGTCGTCCGTGTGAACCAAGGGAAGAACCGTAAGGATCGCTACGTAATGCTGTCGCCGAGGCTGCTCGAGATCCTGAGACTGTACTGGCGGGACGCTCATCCGCGGGAGTGGCTATTCCCGGGCAAGATTCCCGGACAGCCCATCAGCCGTGATGCCGTGGGCCTGGCATGCCAGCTTGCACGCAAGCGCAGCGGGATCCAGAAGCCAATAACACCCCATTCTTTGCGCCACGCGTTCGCCACGCATCTGCTGGAAGCCGGCACTGACGTGCGCCGGATCCAGCTGCTGATGGGCCACAGGTCCCTGTCCACGACCTCGCGTTATCTCAAAGTGGCCACCAGCACCGTGTGCGCGACTCCGAGTCCCTTTGACCTGCTGCCGCATCCCGCACCCACCCCGCCTGAGCCCACACCGCCCGCATACTTCTGAAGCCATCGATGCGCCCGGCGCTCGAGGTGGCGGACATCTTCCGCCGCTGCGGCCCACAGTACCGGCAGACCCATGCCGGCGCCCTGAGTCGTGCCCAGCGGCGCGCGATGAGCGCCATCGAGCTGTGCCGCACCGCCGCACTCGGCGGACATGTTGAGCAGTGCGATACCTGCGGCCATCAGCGTATTGCCTACGATTCGTGTCGACATCGCTGCTGTCCGAAGTGCCAGTCGCTCGCTCGCGCACAATGGCTCGAGCGACGGCGCGCCGAACTGCTCCCGGAGGTCGAGTATTTCCATGTCGTCTTCACGCTTCCCGAGCCCGTCGCGGCGCTTGCATACCAGAACAAGAGGGCGATCTATGACATCCTGTTTCGCACCAGCGCCGAAACGCTGCGCACGATCGCCGCCGACCCGAAGCACCTGGGTGCAGAGATCGGCTTCCTCTCGGTCCTGCACACGTGGGGCCAGAATCTGCTGCACCATCCGCACGTGCACTGCGTGATACCGGGCGGCGGCATTGCGTCGGACGGCGAGCGCTGGATCGCCTGCCGTCCGGGCTTCTTCCTGCACGTGCGGGTCCTCTCGCGGCTCTTCCGGCGGCTCTTTCTCGAGCAGCTACGCCGCGCGTTCGACGCTGACGCACTACGCTTCCATGGCCAGCTCAAGCCATTGCGCGATCCGCAAGCGTTTGCCGCCTGGCTCTCGCCCGCTGCCCGCGCGGAGTGGGTCGTCTACGCGAAGCCACCGTTTGGCGGGGCCGCCCAGGTGCTCGATTACCTGGGCCGCTACACCCATCGCGTCGCCATCTGAGCGTGAGCACGTAAATCGATGGGGCAATGAGCAAGCTAAATGATGTTCAAGGCACGAAGTAAAACGGGGGTGATGAAGCCCCCGTTGTTGTTTCAGAACGGCTCGTCGACGACCTGATCCGGCG
>NZ_JAYMRY010000116.1:0-2577 GCF_038900695.1 Paraburkholderia sp. JHI2823
TTCGACCATCCGGATGGCCACACCGAAGAACAGATCAACGTTGGCCTTCTGAAGTGCAGCAAACTGTTCCTGCATGATGAAACTCCTGTAGAGGCAACCGGGCGTGAGCGCCGCGCCGTCGACGGCGCGCAGCACCCATCGTGATCACGAAACGGACCGTCGGTGTGCGCTGCACGATGCAGTCGCAATACTGGCGGGTTGCAGGGGGTAGGTAATGGAGATTGGGAGATTGCGCTCAGCGTCTTTTCGCGACGCTTTGAAGCACGGCATCGCCGTCGCGTGTCAGGCGGGGCAGTGGGCGCCCGGGCGTGAGCTGTTCCATGGCAACCAGATGGCGTTCGAGCAAGGTGTCGAGTTCTTCGCGGTCAAGATCGATCTGGTCAGGCGCGGCCTGGACCAGCATGAGGGTGGCAAATTCATGGGGGCTCAGCATGTCTCTCTCCGGTTTGTCTGGATTATCGCCGCGTTAAAGCAGAAATTACCGCTGTTCGGCGGATGAACCGCCCCGGATTTTGTGGAGGCTCCAACTCTTGAGAGAATGGAGCCATGAACAAGAAGGTAACCAAGTTTTCCCCGGAAGTCCGAGAGCGCGCAGTGCGTCTGGTGCGCGAGCAGCGTAGCGAACATCCGTCGATGTGGGCGGCGGTGGAATCGATTGCGCCGATGATCGGCTGCACACCGCAGACACTGCACGAGTGGGTCAAGCGCGACCAGGTCGACCACGGTGAGCGCGATGGCGTGACCACAGACGAGCGCGAGCGCCTCAAGGCCTTGGAGCGCGAAGTCAAGGAGTTGCGTCGTGCCAACGAGATTCTCAAGGTCGCGAGCGCGTTTTTCGCCCAGGCGGAGCTCGACCGCCGTTTCAAGTCCTGAAGGCCTTCATCGATCAGCATCGCGACACCTTCGGGGTCGAGCCGATCTGCAAGGTCTTGCGGATTGCCCCGTCGGGCTACCGACGCCATGCCGCGCAGCTTCGTGATCCGGCGCGGCGCTCTGTTCGCGCAATCCGCGATGAACGTCTGCGGCCGGAGATCGAGCGTGTGTGGCGGGCCAACATGCAGGTCTACGGCGCGGATAAAGTCTGGAAGCAGATGAACCGGGAGCGTATTGCGGTGGCGCGCTGCACGGTCGAACGGTTGATGAAGCAACTGGGTTTGCGCGGCGTAATGCGAGGCAAGCGTGTTCGCACGACTGTTCCTGATGCCATGGCCCCGCGCCCACTGGATCGGGTCAATCGCCAGTTCAAGGCGGCGCGGCCGAACCAGCTCTGGGTTTCGGATTTCACCTACGTTTCGACGTGGCAGGGCTGGCTGTATGTGGCCTTCGTGATCGACGTGTTCGCACGCCGTATTGTCGGCTGGCGCGTCAGCACCTCGATGACCACGGACTTCGTTCTGGATGCACTTGAACAGGCGCTTTACGCGCGACGCCCGGGCGACGACGGAACCTTGATACACCATTCGGACAGAGGGTCCCAATACGTCAGCATTCGCTACAGCGAACGGCTGGCCGAAGCGGGCATCGAACCGTCGGTCGGGAGCCGGGGCGACAGCTACGACAACGCCTTGGCTGAAACGATCAACGGCTTGTACAAGGCTGAACTGATTCATCGCCGCACCTGGAAAACGCGGGAATCCGTTGAACTGGCAACGCTGGAGTGGGTGGCCTGGTTCAATCATCATCGATTGATGGAACCCCTCGGCTATATCCCGCCCGCCGAAGCTGAGGCAAACTACTATCGGCAACTTGAAACAGCTGCCGCCGAACCCGCATTAGCTTAAACCAACCAGCCTCCACGATTCCCGGGGCGGTTCAGGATGCTATGCCAGCATTCAGTAATTGTTCCAGTCGTTTCAATTCCGGTTTTGCATATTCGGTCTTTTCCAGGACCGAGGTCGAAATGTTAAACGGGATCACTGCGGCCCCGCATGAATATGATGTATGAATCATACGTCTTTGATAGAAGGCCTTAAATCAGCCGCAATTATCTACCCGTTGCTTGAGCGCACCTTGATCCGGCCGTTTTCTGTTTAACGGTGACACCACAACGAAAAGTGGCTCTGGAAAACACTGACCATTCGGGACTGAATTGCGCTCCTTTGATCACGCTCCTTTGAGCGGCGGTAAAGCCCCGCCGGCCTCACGAGAGACTGCTTTAGATTAAATCTGGAAGTGCGATTTCCATATCGTCAGTCTTTTGCCGAATTTACCGATCTAAGCCTGTAAAACATTGTGCAATCGCGGTCAAGTTGACCGACAAGCCGCCGGGGTCATAGTTTTACTCTGGGTCGGGAAATCACTTAACCGGTCAGGGCGCGGTGCCTTGTCGAGCGTGCTTTCAGCATTCGAGCACGTAGGTTCCGGGCGCATCGGCCAGGATGGTTCCCGCACCGATCGGCGGCGGCGCAATCTGCCCGCTCGAACGATCGGCAAGCCATCTTTGCCAGCACGGCCACCATGAGTCCTGTTGCGCCGGTGTCGCCTCTAACCACTCGTGGGGGCTCATGTAATGTTCGCCTTTATGCCTCATTCGAAAGCGAAACCGGCGCGCATGGCCGGGCTCCGAAACGATACCTG
>NZ_JAYMRY010000117.1:0-2565 GCF_038900695.1 Paraburkholderia sp. JHI2823
GTGCGTATTTCGGATGAACGTGACCGGCCGTTTCGGGATCGTGACCGGCGATTTCGGCAACGTGACCGGTCATTTCGGGAACGTGACCGAGCGGACCGGACGGCAGGATTGGCGTTGCGCATGACATCAACCACGCGGGCTATGCTCGCCGGCTTTGGCCGGAGAGAGCATGCCCGCGCACCGGATGAACATGCGCATGATCAAGGACGTTTTACGACTTAAATTCGACGGCGGCTTCTCCCACGATCGGATCGCCGCGTCGCTGGGTATTTCCAAGGGGGTGGTCACGAAGTACGTCGGACTGGCTGGCGCCGCCGGGCTGGACTGGGCGAGTGCCTGTGACATGGACGAAGGCGAGCTCGAGCGGCGGCTTCTCGGCAAGCCGACGGGTCCAGCAGCCTACGCCCAGCCCGACTACGGGCGCATCCATCAGGAATTGCGCCGCAAGGGCGTGACGCTGACGTTGCTGTGGGAGGAGTACCAGGCCGAGTTTGCGGACCGGCAGACCTACCGCTACACGCAGTTCTGCGAGCATTACAAGGCGTTCACGAAACGCCTGAAACGCTCGATGCGGCAGATCCACCGCGCCGGCGAGAAGCTGTTCGTCGACTTCGCGGGTCCGACGCTGCCTCTGACCACGGGGCGACGCGCACACATCTTTGTGGCGGCCATGGGCGCCTCGAGCTATACGTTCGCGTGCGCGACGCCGGCAGAGACGATGGAGGATTGGCTGGGCGGCATCGCACGCGCGCTGACCTTCTATGGCGGCGTGCCGCAACTGATCGTGCCAGACAATCCGCGCGCGATGATTGCCGATCCCGACCGCTATGAACCTCGCGCCGGCGACACCGTGCTGGACTTCGCGCGTCATTACGGTACGTCGTTCCTGCCTGCTCGCGTCTATCGCCCGAGGGACAAGCCGAAAGTAGAGGTTGCGGTCCAGGTGGTCGAACGCTGGATCATGGCGCGTCTGCGTCATCACCGGTTTGCGTCGGTCCAGTCGGTCGATGACGCGATCCGTCCGCTACTGAAGAACCTGAACGAGCGCCCGTTCCAGAAGCTGCCGGGATGTCGTGCCAGCGCATTCGCCGAACTGGACGCGCCGGCTCTACAGCCGCTGCCGGCACAGCCCTATGAGCTCGCTCGATTCAAGACGGTGACGGTCCACATCGACTATCACGTTGAGGTGAACAAACACCGCTACAGCGTGCCGCACGCGCTGGTCGGACTCAAGCTCGATGCGCGCATCACGGCGGGCGCTGTCGAACTGTTGCATCGTGGGCGCCGTGTCGCCAGCCACGCCCGTGACGACAGCGCGGGCGCCTACACCACCATCGTCGAGCACATGCCGGCGGCGCACCGCGCCCATCTCGAATGGACGCCACAGCGGCTCATTCACTGGGGCCAGCAGATCGGCGCAGCAACCGGCGCGCTCGTCACCCGGCTGCTCCAGGAGCAACGCCACCCCGAACACGGCTATCGGGCCTGCCTCGGCTTGCTGTCACTCTCACGTCGCTACGGTCGTGAGCGTCTCGAAGCGGCCTGTGCGCTGGCATTGGAGCTGGGCGTGCACCGTTACCGCCATGTGCGCGACATCCTGATCAACAACCGCGACCGGGCGGCAACGACAGCGCCTGCCGACTGGATCAGCCCCAGCCATGCGCATGTACGCGGCCCCAGCTACTACCAATAAAGAGAACACGCCATGATGATGCAACAGACCCTGACGCAGCTGCGCACCCTGAAGCTGGATGGCTTCGCTGACGGACTAGAGGAACAGTTGACGCAGCCCGGCGTGGCCAGCCTGAGCTTCGAGGAACGCCTGTCGCTGCTGGTCGACCGGGAAACGAGCTGGCGTGATGATCGCCGTCGCACCCGACTGCTCAAGCAGGCGCGCCTCAAGTATCCGCAGGCCGCCATTGAAGATCTCGACACTCGCGCTGGCCGAGGCGTGGACCCGCGTTCGCTCACGAGCCTGGCACTTGGCGACTGGGTCGAAGCCGGATACAGCCTGCTCATCAGCGGCCCAACCGGCGCGGGGAAATCGTGGCTCGCATGCGCCCTGGCCCAATACGCCTGTCGGCGCGGGCACTCAGCGTTGTACCTGCGCGTGCCGCGACTGGGCGAGGAACTGCGCGTCCTGCACGGTAACGGCGGCTTCACGAAATGGTTGCTGCAGGTTGCCCGCATTGACGTGCTTCTACTGGACGACTGGGGCATGGCGCCCCTCGACGCGATGGTTCGAAACGATCTACTCGAGATCATCGATGACCGCGCGGCGGGCAAGGCGACCATCGTCACCAGCCAGTTGCCGATCGAGCACTGGCACGGCTGGATTGGCGACGAGACCATCGCCGATGCGATGCTGGATCGTCTGATGCAACGTCATCACCGGATCACGCTGACCGGCGAGTCGCTCAGAAAAGCATCCCCAAAACCCAACGTCCTGGAGCCCGAACTCGACCAGAACTGACAAGGAAATCTACAATCGACACCGCGCAACGCCCAACCCCGCCGAATCGGTCACGTTCCCGAAATCGGCGGTCACGTTCGCCGAAATCCGCA
>NZ_JAYMRY010000118.1:0-2342 GCF_038900695.1 Paraburkholderia sp. JHI2823
TGTTGTGGAAATAGGTGGGAAGGGGGCCGTCGCCAAAGGCGACGGCAACACCACCACCATCTGTGAGACTTGAATTCAGGAAAGATTCAAGTTTCTATCGGGGCGACATCTATTCTGCCGCGGGGGGGGCTCTTGGGGTGGTGCACGGGGTGATGGCGTCAGGGGATACACCAGTTCGACAGGTGGCTTCCTCGCGGCTGCAGATGCAACGGTGCACGATGGTGTTCGCGTGGGTGGCCTCGCCGGCTACAGCCATAGCGGCATCAATCTGCGTGACCAGCTGACGTCTGCATCATTCGACAGCTTCCATCTCGGTGCATATGCGGCCTGGCAGCCCAGCGCGCTCGGGCTGCGCGTGGGCGTAGAGCACGCGTGGCACCGCGTTGGCATGGATCGCTATGTGCAATATGGCGCGACGTCTGAGCGCGAAAGCGGCACGCTGAACGCAGAAACGACCCAGATGTTCGCCGAGGCCGCTTATCGTCTCAACCTCAGCGGAGCGGCCGACGTGGAGCCGTTCGGGCAGCTCGCCTATGTTCATTTGAACAATCATGGAATGGCCGAGACGGGCGGTACAGCCGCGCTGCGCGCTCAGGAAGGCAACAACGATGTATCGTTCTCGACACTCGGCATGCGCGGCACAACGCAACTCACGCTGACATCGATGATGCAGCTTACGCTGCAAGGTAGCCTCGGCTGGCAGCACGCGCTGACGAGCGGCCGTTCGGTTGCGACGCTTGCATTCGCGTCCGGCAGCGAAGGCTTCTCAGTCGCGAGCGTGCCGGTTGCGAAAGACGCAGCTGTGCTAAACGTGGATGCTGGGATCGGGATCGGCAAAAATGGACGCCTCAGCATTGGATATTCGGGTTCGCTGGCTAGTCGGCAATCGGATCATGCGGTGCAAGGCAATTTAAGCTGGAAGTTCTGAACAAGCGAACCTCATTGTCACCGCAATGGTTGCAACTAAGGCAATGCTGATCAAGTCCACCGTTCACGACTGTCACTCGTTATAGCGTGAGCATGCAACGGCGAAAGCAAAAAACGATGAAGCAACTGACACTGGCGATGGCTGTCGATCAATGCGCGGGGTTCGGGGCGCAGCGCAAACCTACGCGACGCGAGGCGTTTCTCGATGAGATGAACGCAATCGTGCCGTGGGCGAAGCTGTGTGCAGTGGTCGAGCCGTTTTATCCGAAACGCGGCAGTGGTCGGCCGCCAATTGTGCTGGAGCGCATGTTGCGGATTCTCTTTGTGCAGCACTGGTTCAATCTTGCCGACCTTGCATGTGAAGAGGCGCTGTACGACAGCCTCAGCCTGCGGCGTTTCGTTGGCATTGACCTAGCCAGCGAAACGGTGCCGGACGCCACGACGATGCTCAAATTCCGGCATCTGCTGGAAGAACAGAAGCTGGGTGAGCGGATTTTCTCGGAGGTGGGCTCGGTGTTGCAGGAGCGCGGAGCGAAGCTCAAGAGCGGCACGATCGTGGACGCGACGCTGATTGGTGCACCCTCGTCGACCAAGAACAAGGAGAAGGCCCGGGACCCTGAGATGCACCAGACCCGCAAGGGCCAACAGTGGTATTTCGGCATGAAGCTCCACATCGGCGTGGACCGCCAGAGCGGGCTGGCTCATAGCGCCGTCGTGACAGCTGCGAATGTGCACAACAAGCATCCGCTGCCCCAGTTGCTGCACGGCAAGGAGCAACGCGTCTACGGCGACAGCGCATACGCGAGCCAGAAAGCACTGATCCACAGCAAGGCTCCGAAGGCACGTGACTTCACCAACAAGCGCACGCGTCGCAAGGACTTCGTCGACGAAGTAGCGCGGCGCAAGAACCGCAACAAGTCGAAGATCCGCGCCCGGGTCGAGCACGTATTCGCGGTCGTGAAGCGGCTGTGGGGTTTCACGAAGGTTCGCTATCGCGGTCTGGCGAAGAACGCCAATCGCGCCTTCGTTGCGCTCGCGCTGGCCAATCTTTACCTGTGGCGAGGTCGCTCGACGGCACAGGCGCGCCCGTAACGGGCAAAAAGCCCGCACCGAGCCTCTCAGGGGGCGTAATGGGAGCCGGAATGCACGCTTTTTCGGCGGTTATTCGCGATCTCGAGAATTTAAGCATGCCTTGGTCAAAACAAGTCGTATTTACGCGGCTTGATCAGCGTAGCCCTAACACCTTCTAACCCATTCGCCGGCTCTATTTTCACCAGAGCCATCCAGACTAGACGGTGTTATGAACTTTCGGCCAGACCTGGTACCCTGGCGGGATGAAAAAACGCAGACCCTACCCAACGGATGTATCGGATGAAGAATGGTACTTCGCCGCTCCATACCTGACATTGATGAAT
>NZ_JAYMRY010000119.1:0-2236 GCF_038900695.1 Paraburkholderia sp. JHI2823
ACAGGAATATCCAGCACGACGGGTTTCTTCGCGAAACGGGTGCCGAGCACGGTCTGGGTCGAGCACTTCTCGCGATACCCTTCGAGCGGATAGCGCGACAGCGAAGCGCCGAGAAACAGCAGGTCGTCGAAATGCGGCACGTGGCGCTTCGCGCCCAGACCGCGAATCTCATAGAGACCTCGCTGCGCCGCCGAGTGGATATAGTCGATCGTCTTGCGGTCGTAGCCATGTGACTCTTCGTGCTGCAGACGAACGAACTGAACGGGTTTGGCATCCATGGGGGAACCTTGTCGGAGAGCGTGTGTTCAATATTCCTGGTTCGCGTCTGCGTTCCAGTGATAAAGCGTGCGTGCGGAGGCGATCCGCTTGAAGGACGACGGGTCGTGGTCCAGCCCGGCGGCCGCGAGCAACGTGCGCACGGCGTCGATATCGGCCTCGCTCATCGGCTCGTACTGCGCGTCCGCGCCGAGCGATTTCACCTCGCCGCGCACGTAGAGCACCGCTTCGTAGAGCGAATCACCCAGCGCGTCGCCCGCGTCGCCGCATATCACCATGCGGCCCGCCTGCGCCATGAAGGCCGAGAAGCTGCCCACGGAGCCGCCCACCACGATGTCACCGCCCTTGAGCGAGATGCCGCAGCGCAGACCCGCATCGCCGTCGATCACGAGCAGTCCGCCGTGCGCGGAAGCGCCCGCGCCGTTGGAAGCGAAGCCGCGCACATGCACCTTGCCGCTCATCATGTTCTCGGCGACGCCCGTGCCCGCGCTCCCCTCGATCACGATCGTCGCCTGCTGGTTCATGCCACCGGCGTAGTAGCCCGCGTGGCCCTCGATCGTCACGTGCAGATCGGCATCCACGCCCACGGCGATGTTGTGTGCCCCGTTCGGCGACGTGACGGCAATGCGCTGCCCTGCCAGCGCCGCAGCGTCGCCGTGCAGGTACTGGTTCAGGTCGCGGACCGTCCGCGCATCGAGGTCGAAAGCGAGGTCGAAATTCAGGCTTTCCATACGTACATCTCCTCGGGAGCGGGTTCGAAGACCTTCGCGTTGCGGATATCGGGCAGATGCGCGAGCGAGCGAAACTCGGAGGCGATCGCGACGTACTCGTCGTTCTCCGCGACCACGGCCGGCTTGCATGCGAACGGATCGCGGATCAGCGCGAGTTCCGTCGTCGTGCCCATCAGGAACGTGTAGAAGCCGTCAAGCTCCTCGAAGCCCTTTTGCAGCGCGTCGGGCAGCGGGTCGCCTTCGCGCAGGCGCCATTCGAGAAAGCGGCATGCGGCTTCGGTGTCGTTGTCGGTATCGAAGTGGATGCCGAGCGGCTCCAGCTTGCGGCGCACGCCATACGGGTTCGACAGCGATCCGTTGTGCACGAGGCAGAAGTCCTCTCCCGCCGTGAACGGATGCGCGCGGTCCGGCGTGACGGCCGATTCCGTGGCCATGCGCGTATGGCCGACGAGGTGCGAGCCTTTGAGATTCGCGAAGTCGTAGCGCGCGGCCACCTCGGCGGGCGAGCCGATGTCCTTGTAGAGATCGATCGAGCGCCCGGTGGAAAGCAGATAGAGCTTCGGATAATGCTCGCGCAACCACACCTTCACGCGCCCGGCGTCGCCCTGAACCGTGAGCACCGCATGATTGCCCTTCACGTCGAAGCGCGCCGAGACGTCCATGGCACCGTTCAATGCGTCGGCGAGCGCGGCCCAGGGAAACTGCGCGCCCTCGTCCGTGAAGCCCGCGTAGAGGCTCAGCTTGCGCTGGCTCGCCCCCACTTCCCTGCCGAACACCGCGAGCCCCGCCGAATCGGGTCCGCGCTCGGTCATGCCGATCAGCATCGGCACCATCAACTCGCCGAGCCGCTCGCGTAGCGCCGGTGTCTTCACCAGCAACCCTACGATTCCGCACATCGTGTGTTCTCCTTAGAAAAATTCGAGGTAGCTCTTGAGTTCCCAGTCGGAAACGTGCCGCATGTATTCGAGCCACTCCATGCGCTTGAGCTTGAGGAACTCGCCTGCCACCGGGCCGAGCGCCTCGCAGATCAACGTGTCCGCTTCGAGCGCGTCGAGCGCCTGCTCGAGGTTTTGCGGCAACACCGCAATGCCGTGCGCGGCAAGACGCTCCGACGACCACTCGTAGAGGTTTTCGTTGGCGGGCGTGCCTGGATCGAGTTCACTCTCGATGCCATCGAGGCCCGCCGCAATCACGGCGGCCGTTGCGAGATACGGGTTGCAGGAGCCGTC
>NZ_JAYMRY010000120.1:0-1991 GCF_038900695.1 Paraburkholderia sp. JHI2823
GGGTGTGCGCCGTGAAAAGGTGGCGCTTTCCAGCGGGTGCAAGCCCCGCCCGGCAACCGCTCCAGCCGGAAGCAACCGGAGCAGCTATGGAGGCAACGAAGTGGCTGAAGCCTTCGGTGATGCGTGTCACAAATTGGTGACAGCGCGAGTGTGCAGGCCGTAACGCGAGTGAACGCCGAGCAAACCTCGAAAAGGTCGATGCGCAGGCCGACCCGACAACCCTATCGGGGAAGGTTGATACGGCTGGGTGAATGAGCAGGCTGGACGCCCAGTCGCTGCGCCGGGGTAGTGGCGACAGCATGTACACAAGGAAAGCGTATGCAACACGGGAAGTCCCTTGGCGTGGTCAGGGATGACCAACCGGACGCCCGCGAGGGACAGGCCGGGCGCCTTGGGATGACGGAGAGGCCCGTATTACCGTTGAAGCCGGTGTAATGCTGGTGGAGGGAAGGGGCCTCAGTTCAAGACAGACGCAATACGTAGTGAGGACGTGGAGATTGGGCAACCTATCAACTCCGATTCGTGTTCAGAAACTGCAGATGGCGTTACACGCGAAAGCGAAGGCAGAAGCCGGGTACCGCTTCTACGCTCTGTACGACAAGATCTATCGCGAGGATGTGCTGGCGCATGCGTACGCTCAGTGTCGCTCAAACAGGGGCGCGCCGGGTGTCGATCGGCAGGACTTCGCAGAGGTCGAAGCGTACGGGGTGCAGAAGTGGCTCGGCGAACTGGCGCTTGCGCTCAGGCAGGAGACTTACCGGCCGGACCCTATCAGAAGAGTGTTTATCCCGAAGGCCAATGGCAAGCTGAGGCCGCTGGGCATCTCGACCCTGCGGGATCGGGTGTGCATGACAGCAGCAATGCTGGTGCTCGAACCGATCTTCGAAGCGGACCTTCCGCCAGAGCAGTACGCTTACCGGCCGGGGCGAAATGCCCAGCAAGCGGTAATCGAGGTGGAGGAGCGGCTGCATCGAGGGCAAACGGATGTCATTGACGCCGACCTCGCGGACTACTTCGGAAGTATTCCCCACGCCGAATTGATGTTGTCGCTCGCGCGACGCATCGTTGATCGGCGTGTGCTGCATCTGATCAGGATGTGGCTGGAATGCCCCGTTGAAGAAACCGATACCCGAGGCCGGAAGACACGCACGACGGAGGCCAGAGATAGCAGGCGCGGCATTCCGCAGGGGTCTCCCATCTCACCACTGCTGGCGAATATCTACATGCGTCGGTTTGTGCTGGCATGGAAGAAGCTCGGACTTCCGCGCAGTCTTGGCAGTCGCATCGTGACCTATGCGGATGATCTTGTGATCCTGTGCAAACAAGGCAAGGCCGAAGAGGCGTTGCTGAAACTGCGCGAGATCATGGGCAAACTGAAGCTGACGGTCAACGAGGAGAAGACACGCCTCTGCAAGGTGCCGGAAGGCACATTCGACTTCCTGGGTTACACGTTTGGGCGGCTGTACTCGGCCACGACTGGGCAGGCCCGCATGGGCATGCGTCCGTCGAAGAAGAGTATCCGTCGCATGGTCGAGAAGATTCATGCGATGACTGCCCTCAAGATGGTATGGCAGGAGACCACGGAGCTGGTGGGCAAGTTGAACCGCACGCTGCGCGGCTGGGCGAACTACTTCAGTGTAGGCACGGACAGACGCGCGTATCGGGCGCTCGACAACTACACCGCTGCGCGGTTGCGTCGGTGGTTACGCAACAAGTACAAAGCCAGGCGAAGCAGGCGCGGGGGCTATCCACGCCCGCACCTCTACAAGCACTTCGGTCTTGTGCGTCTGACGGGGCCTTGGGTGTAACGTGCCGTGTACGAAGGCGTGATGTCTTGTCCGAGAGCCGGATGCGGGAGATCTGCATGTCCGGTTCGATGAGCGGGGTGTGGAAACGGGGTTAAGGCGAGGTTACTCGGGCACCGCCAGACGAAAGGGGCGGCAACAGACAAACCGAACCTACCGCTACCGCGCCACATCTCGACTCTACCG
>NZ_JAYMRY010000121.1:0-1873 GCF_038900695.1 Paraburkholderia sp. JHI2823
GCGAGATCTGGCGCACGAGCGTCTTGCGATAGGCTTCGGGCATCCAGTCCTGCGGCTCGATCTTGCCGTCGGCGGCCATGATGGCGTCGAACTGCGCCTGCTCGGGCGAGGCGGCATCGGCGTCCAGCGGGGCGACGTTGCCGGGGATGTCGAGGGATTGCGTGTACATGGAGACGCTCTCGTCGAAGTTGGGTATGTCGCGCAGTATAAACCAACCGACCGGTCGGTAAATGAATTTTTTGAGGTAGAGCAAGAAATTTTTGGTGCCCCAAGTGCGTTCAGCGAGGACGCCAGCGAGATTGCTTGCGGTTCTGCCGGGCGGTGGCCTGTGTTGTCACGCGCGCGCCGGAATGGCAGGAGGATGCAACGCTGCACCGCGGGCCATCGGGCACAATGCCCCCTTTGCCTGCGCACTCATACACGGATGAAGATTGTTTTTGCTCCCCTCGCGGCCGCTCTGTTCATTTCGCTTGCCGCGACGTCCCCGGCCTTCGCCGATCAATCCTCCGGCGCCTGGGTCACTAACTGGGCGACGGCGCTCCAGTCGATTCCCGAGCGCGACGCGCTCCCGCCGCTGTATCGCGCGCCAGTGGTCGCCGGGCGGACCGTTCGGCAGATCGTGTATCCGACACTCGCGGGCACGGTTGCGCGCGTGCGTCTCAGCAATCTGTACGGACGCACCCCACTCGTCATCGAGGCGATGGCGATCGCGCCGTCCGCGGGCGGCGCGGCCGCAAGCGAAGCGGGGACAGTGCATGTCACTTTTGGCGGACGGGCGTCGGTGTCGGTGCCCCCCGGCGCCGCACTCGATAGCGACCCTGTGCGTATCGACGTGAAGGCGCACGCCCCTTATGCCATCAGCACCTATATGGGAGCCGAACAGAAGATGGTGGCCTGGCATCGCGTTGCGAGTCAGGTGAACTATGTCTCGCGTCCGGGTAATCACGTCGCCGATCCGTCGATTGGCGCGTTCACCGAGCGCTTTACACAGTATGCGTGGGTGACGGGGCTGGCGGTGGAGGCGCCGGGGGCATCGACGATAGCGGCGATCGGCGACTCGATCACCGATGGCATGCGCTCCTCGCTCAATCAGAACCGTCGCTGGCCGGACGCGTTGGCGCGGCGGATCGCGCAGTCGCAGCGCCCGGACCTGGCGGTGATCGACCTCGGGATTAGCGGCAACCGGCTGCTGAGCGATTCGCCTTGCTACGGCGAGGCGCTCGAGCGACGGTTCGCCCGCGACGCGCTGGGCCATCCGGGCGTGCGGACGGTGGTGCTGCTCATCGGCATCAACGACATCAACTTCCAGGCGATGCCGGCGCGATCGGGCCTCGACTGCGATTTCCCGCATACGCATGTGGATGCGAACGATCTGATCGCGGGCTATCGCCGCGTGATTGCGCAGGCGCACGGGCGGAACGTGCGCATTCTCGGCGCGACGCTCACGCCGGCTTCACTGCCCCCGGAGCGCGAGGCGATCCGCACGGCGGTGAACCAGTGGATCCGCACGAGCGCGGCTTTTGACGGCGTGGTCGATTTCGATGCGGCGCTGCGCGATCCGGCTGATCCCGCGCGCCTGCGCTACGGCTACGACAGCGGCGATCACATCCATCCGAGCGACGCGGGCTATGCGGCAATGGCCGACGCTGTGCCTTTGGCGGCGCTCGGCGGGAAATAGACGAAATTTCCCTTGCGTGGCGTCGGCTGCGGCGTTAAGATTCGCCCCCTTCGCAGTTCGATGTCTCCGACGTCCGGGATGCGAAGGCCGCCGCGGAAACCGGCGGCACGCGAAGTCGGCGGCTTTTTCAGGCGGTAAGCGAAAAAAAGCAGTTGACGAAGCGGGAAAGAGTCTTCATAATCTCGTTTCTCTGCT
>NZ_JAYMRY010000122.1:0-1849 GCF_038900695.1 Paraburkholderia sp. JHI2823
CGCTCCAGAAACGTTTCGCGACGTGGCATGGTTGGACTGTCACTGCGGCCGGAGACAGGGTTATCTAATCAGGATAACTACTCGTACGCCACAAAGACGGACTACATCGGCCAACCTGACAGAGCCCTCTGGACGCAGTTTTACTTCGCGATGAAGTACTGACTCGATTGCCCTGATCTGCGCCTGCAGGGTACGCAGGACCGCGAGGTTTGCCGCCAGGGCAGTCTCAATATGCAGCGGCAAGGCGAGTGCCGTCACGGCCGCGCTGTCGAGGTGGCGGACCTGATCTGCGTTGAGATGCAGATTCAGCTGCCGCGCCAGGATGTTCTCGATACTGAGCGTGTTCAGCGTGCTTTGCTGCACGAGCTGCATGCGCTTACGGGCGAGATCACGCAAGCCTCGCTCCTGGGGAGGATAGATGTAACCTTCTGGCAGTAGCCCGAGGCGGAAGATATGCGCGAGAAACACGGCATCGCGTTCATCGCCGGCGTACTTCAGGCCCTCGTACTGCTTGATGGCGGCGGTGTTGGCCAGATGGACGACAAAGCCGGCTGCCATCAGGCCATCGACAAGCCAGTACCAGTTATACGTTGACTCCACAACTACCCCTTGCAGGTCCTCGCGGAATGGCGCGAGGACCGCGACGATGGATGACAGGTCGTTGGCCAGTCGCTTGCAGTAAAGCACCCGGTCCTGATCGTCGATCACGGCGACGACGGCATTATTCGAGTGCAGATCGATGCCGGTATATTTCATCTGAGCCTCCTGAACGGGTCGGTTGAGCTTCGCATCTCAACTGTAGACCCTGGCCGCCCCCTTCTTTGGGCGGCCAGGAGGCCTTTCTATGATTATCACTTCACGGCATCCGGACGCATAGAGACCGGCAAAGCCTTGCTGGGCGTGGGTTCAGGCGTCGCGAAATAATTGTGCCACCGGACGGCGGTCAGGATGTCCTGTGCCACCGCATCGTCTGCCTGAAACTCCCCTCTTTCGGGATCACCTGTGTCGGGCACTTTTCAATCTTAAAATGGCATGAATTCGAAATCTGGCGCGGCGGGCACGACCCTGCAACGTTTCAGCCAGAGCTTCAGATTCTTGATATCGTCGAATGCGGCAAGATCTTGCTCAAGGGTCCGAATGTTCAGTTGAAGATCCTTGAGATCGCCCGCGAGGTTGCGCAGGACGGCATCCGGAGAAACGGGTTCGAACGGATCGATTCCGTAGGCATAGCGAAAGGCCGACTCGACATGCAGGATCTCCTGGTCGAGTTCACGGATCTGTTCCTTCAGGACTACGTTGTAATGTTTCAGCCGCTCCTCACTCATGCTGTTCAGGGCATGCTGATCGATATGCTCGAGTTCCAGTTGCAGCTCCAGCAACTGCAGCAGGTTGTTTTTCTGGTAGGCCTCGTTGACCCGCTGCATCAGCCGGGTTTTCCGCTCCCGCTCCTGCGCATCGGTTTCGCGATCCGGATGCAGCTCGCTGGCGAGTTTGCGGTAGACCTCGCGAATGGACAGGTTGATCTTTGCCTGCTGCTCCTGCGCCCGCGCTTCGGCGGCCTGTTGCCGGGATGACTTCTTCCGCTTCGCGCGCCGGGCCTCCCGCTCTGCATTCTGGGCATCCCATTCCGTCCGGGCTTGCTGGAAATGGGCCCCGGCACGTTGCAGCAGGTCTTCCGGCGAACTCAGGTCGAGATCGTCCCCTAGATCGACACCGAAGACGGTCTCGAACATGAATTTCATTTCACCGACCTCAGTGGCCACCTCGCTGTCGTAGCTGGTGGGGCTGTATTTGTCGTAGATGGCTTTGAGACCTTCTCCTTCGTCATCGCCTTCGCCGATCAGGTCTC
>NZ_JAYMRY010000123.1:0-1795 GCF_038900695.1 Paraburkholderia sp. JHI2823
TTGGAAAACGCGAGACTCTCCCTTCGGCGTCGTTTGTGCAAGATGCCTGAGGGAGATCCCCTCCGCCACATCACGCAAGCCGCTCAAAACGCCCCGAATTCCCATCGACTTGCGTGCTCATGCTCAGGTCAATGACCTGCGTTCGATTATCCGGGTGGCGCAGGATCGCCGAGGTCAGCCCAGCGCAGTCATCCTCGATGGCCGTACGCTGCAGTCGACGTGCGAGAGCGGTCCACGCGCAGGCTACGACGGGTACAAACGCAAGAAAGGTAGCAAAGTGCACATGGCGGTGGACACATTGGGGCAACTGCTTGCGGTGCATGTGACGCCGGCAAACGAACAGGAGCGTGCGCAGGTTGGAGAATTGGCGCGTCAGGTTCAACAGGCGACGGGCCAGACGGTCAAGGTGGCGTTTGCCGATCAGGGATATACAGGCGAGGAGCCCGCCCAGGCTGCACTCGACGAAGGAATCGAGCTTCAGGTAATCAAACTGGCGGAGGCGAAAAAGGGATTCGTGCTGTTGCCGCGCCGCTGGGTGGTCGAGCGCAGCTTCGGATGGCTCAACCGCTTCCGCCGTCTGGCCAGAGACTACGAGCGCTTGCCCGAAACCTTGGCTGGCTTGCATTTCGTCGTATTCTCCGTGCTTATGCTCGTCCACTTTGCAGCCCTTAACAAAAGTGCATAACACCTTCTAGTCTATGAAGACAAGAATTTTGGCATTTACCATCGCTCTTGGCGCATCGTGGTACGCGTCGTCTCAAACGTTCGAACGCTGCCCAGTCCGCTCTGAGATTAGTAAGGACGGAATTTTCTATACAGCTAAAGCATTCCCCAACGAAGCTGAGGGAAAGTGGTTGGGCGTTGCGCCGGACGATGCGGATAGCATCGTGAGATTTTTCTCTGCTACCTTCTATCCCGCGAAGGATAGTGATAGTGGGTCGGAAGCGGTAGTTAGCTGCTCGTACGATCTTACGAACGGCCGCACTGCAATTCTTCAATTCAAACCAACGCTTCCCGCACCGAATTTAAGGGTGAATCCAAGCATGTGGCTTCGGAAACATGATCTTTACGGTCAAAGCTACTTTGGATGCACCGCGGTGGCCGGCTCGGGTTGTAGCTTCTATCTTGTGCGACGGTCCCATCCCGTAAAACCAAATCCCGTAGAACCGTTTGGCAGCGGTGAAGTTGGTCATGTAATTCCAGACACAGCGTCACACTAGGGAAGCGCTGATTAATGGGGCAGCCCGCGAGATTTTCGGCAGCGCTGGTTCGCATTTTTTCGAATGACGAAGTGAAGCCAAGCTTATTTCGGTGAATTTGGCCCGAAAACGGGCTTCACTTTTCTCATTTTTCACAGACAAGACGGATTGCTCCCATGAACCTAGCGCAACAGATTGCGCGCGATCACCAAGTTCGCCACGCCGAACAGGCTGAACAGTTGCGCTGTGTTCTTGGCCAATCCCTTGTAGCGCATCTTGCGATGGCGGAACAGGTTTTTGATGATATGAAACGGATGCTCGACCCGTACGCGGATTTGCGCCTTGGTTTTCTCAAGCGCGATCACCAGATTCTTCAGCGGACCCTCCTGCATCGCCTTGATCTTTCCGCGCTTGGCCGCCACGAGCCACTTCACGGTCTTGTCCTTAATTTCGTCGCGCTTGTCCATGCCGATGGCTCTGTCAGGTTGATGGAGAGGGGGCGGTAGAATGACGTAATGAAGAAGACAAAACCGCTTTATCACGGCCACCGCTTCCCTGCCGTCGTCATCAGTTGCGCGGTTCGCTGGTATTTCCGG
>NZ_JAYMRY010000124.1:0-1751 GCF_038900695.1 Paraburkholderia sp. JHI2823
TTCGTCACCGTCACCTTGCTGCCCGCTTCGGCCTTGCCCGACACCGTCAGGCTGCCGTCCGGATTCGTCGCCACGTTCACGCTCGGCGCGAGCGGCGGCGTCGTATCCGTCCAGGTCGCCTGGGTCGGCGTGCTGACGTTGCCTGCCACATCCGAAGCCGTGGCGCTCAGCGTGCCCGTCGTCTGCGGCGTCGACGAGGTCACCGTGTAGTGGCCCGATGCGTCGGCCGTCGCGCTGGTGGTGCTGCCGTCGTGCCAGGTCACCGTCACCTTGCTGCCCGACTCCGCCGCGCCCGATGCCGTCAGCGTGCCGTCGGCATTCGGCGTCAGCGAGACCGTCGGCGCAGTCGTCGACGTCTTGATCACGACGGTCTGGGTCGCGCTCTGGCCAACGTTGCCGGCCTGATCGATCACCTGCGCGATCACCGTATAGGTGCCCGCGGCCAGCGACGTGGACGTGTTGTCGAACAGCCACGTCTTGCCCGAAGCCGATGCCATCGACCAGGTTGCGCCGCCGTCGAGGCTGATGCGCACGCCGTCGCCTGCTGCGAGCGCGGTGCCGAGCGAGCCGCTGAACACGAGCGTGGTGTCGCTCGTGATGAAGTCGCTCGAGCTGACACCCGTATCCACCGTGATCGCGCCGATCGTGACCGTTTCCGCAGCCGAAGGCGGCTGCGTGTCGATCACGACGTTCTGGTGCGCGGTCTGCAGCGTCGAGCCTGCCGCGTTGACGATCTTGACCTGCACGTCGTACGTGCCGTCCGCCATCTTGTTCGCGGTGTTGTCGTAGGTCCACGAGGTTCCCGACACCGACGCCGTGTGCCACGTCGCGCCGCCGTCAAGACTGATCTGGACGCTCGAACCCGCATCGAGCTGCGTGCCCAGCGAGCCGTGGAACACCAGCGTGCTGTCGCTCGTGATGAAGTCCGTCGCGCTGACGCCCGTGTCCTCCGTGATCGAATCGATCGAGAGGGCCACCATTGCCGACGTGTCGATCACGACCTTCTGGATGCCCGGCGTGCTGTAGAGGCCCGACGTATTGATCACACGCGCTTCGAACGTGTAGGTGCCAGAAGGCAGTACGTTCGCCGTGTTGTCGAACACGTAGGTGTTGCCGCTCGAGAGCGTTGCGTCGTGCCACGTCACGCCGCCGTCGACCGAGATCTGCACCTTTTCGCCCCGGTTGAGCGTACCCGTCACCGTCGCGCTGACGATGAGGGTCTGGTCGGCGGTGATGAAGTCGCCAACCACGCCCGTGTCGGTCGTGATGCCGCTGATCGCCGCCGTCGCCGACGGCGGGATCGTGTCGACGTAGTGGACCGACGTGTCCGGGCTGGTGTTGCCCGCTGCGTCGGTGGCGTGCGCGATCACGTCGCCGGTCGGCTGATGCGCCGGCGTCGTCACCGAGTAGCTGCCGTCAGCGCCGGCCGTGGTCGTCTCCGACGTGCCGTCCGGATTCGTCACCGTCACCTTGCTGCCCGCTTCGGCCTTGCCTGACACCGTCAGGCTGCCGTCCGGATTGGTCGCCACGTTCACGCTCGGCGCAGCCGGCGGCGTGATGTCCTTGTACGACACGGTCGTATCCGGGCTGGTGTTGCCAGCCGCGTCCGTGGCATGCGCCACGACGTTGCCGCTCGGCTGGTTCACCGGCGTCGTCACCGAGTAGCTGCCGTCAGCGCCGGCCGTGGTCGTCTCCGACGTGCCGTCCGGATTCGTCACCGTCACCTTGCTGCCCGCTTCGGCCTTGCCCGA
>NZ_JAYMRY010000125.1:0-1677 GCF_038900695.1 Paraburkholderia sp. JHI2823
CGCTGCAGGCCATCGTCGAAATGTTCCCGGTGTTCTCGCGCGTGCGCATGAACCGGCAGTGGGGCGGCATTGTCGATGTTTCGCCCGACGCGTGCCCGATCATCAGCAAGACGCATGTGAAAGGGCTTTATTTCAATTGCGGCTGGGGCACGGGCGGCTTCAAGGCGACGCCGGGCTCGGGCTGGGTGTTCGCGCACACGATCGCGAACGACGAGCCGCATCCTCTGAATGCGCCCTTTGCGCTGGACCGCTTCTATACGGGCCATCTGATCGACGAACACGGCGCCGCTGCGGTCGCGCACTAAAGGAGACCTGATCATGTTGCTGATCGAATGCCCATGGTGCGGTCCCCGCGCCGAAGTCGAGTTCACGTGCGGCGGCGAAGCCGACATTGCACGCCCGCTCGACACCGACAAGCTCACCGACGAGGAATGGGGCGACTACCTCTTCATGCGCCACAACCCGCGCGGCGTGCACAGGGAGCAGTGGCTGCACACGCAGGGGTGTCGCCGCTGGTTCAAGGCGACGCGCGACACCGTCACCTACGAGATCCAGAGTTACGAGACCTTCGGCTCGGCCAACGTGGCCAATGAGACGCAAGGCAGCAAGCAAGGGAGCACGCAGCGATGAGCCAGAAGAACCGCCTCGGCGCCGGTGGGCGCATCAACCGCGCGATTCCGCTGAACTTCACGTTCAACGGCCGCACGTATCAGGGCTTTCAGGGCGACACGCTCGCCTCCGCGCTGCTCGCCAACGACGTCCACTTCGTCGCGCGCAGCTTCAAGTACCATCGCCCGCGCGGCATCATGACGGCCGACGTGGCCGAGCCGAACGCCATCGTGCAGCTCGAGCGCGGTGCGCATACGGTGCCCAACGCGCGTGCGACCGAGATCGAGCTGTACCAGGGCCTCGTCGCGACGAGCGTGAACGCCGAGCCGAGCCTCGAAAACGACCGCATGGCGATCAACCAGAAGTTCTCGCGCTTTCTGCCTGCGGGCTTCTACTACAAGACGTTCATGTGGCCGCGCAAGTGGTGGCCGAAGTACGAAGAGAAGATTCGCGACGCCGCGGGTCTGGGCAAGGCGCCCGAAGTGCGCGACGCCGACCGCTACGACAAGTGCTTCGCGCATTGCGACGTGCTCGTGATCGGCGGCGGCCCCGCTGGTCTTGCGGCCGCGCATACGGCGGGCGCGAGCGGCGCACGCGTGATTCTCGTGGACGACCAGCGCGAGCTGGGCGGCAGCCTGCTTGCGTGCAAGGCCGATATCGACGGCCGTCCGGCCCTGCACTGGGTCGAGAAGATCGAGGCCGAACTCAAGCAGATGCCGGACGTGAAGATCCTGTCGCGCAGCACGGCGTTCGGCTATCAGGACCACAATCTCGTGACCGTCACGCAGCGTTTGACGGACCATCTGCCCGTATCGACGCGTCAGGGCACGCGCGAGCTGCTCTGGAAGATCCGCGCCAAACGCGTGATTCTCGCAACCGGTGCGCACGAGCGCCCCATCGTGTTCGGCAACAACGATCTGCCGGGCATCATGCTGGCCTCAGCGGTATCGACGTATATCCATCGCTACGGCGTGTTGCCGGGACGCAATGCGGTCGTGTTCACGAACAACGATGCTGGCTATCGCTGCGCACTCGACCTCAAGGCGTGCGGCGCGAACGTAACGGTCG
>NZ_JAYMRY010000126.1:0-1644 GCF_038900695.1 Paraburkholderia sp. JHI2823
AACCCGCGAATATCAGTGTGACCCACCGTCGAGATTTACTGCTACGTCGCCCTCAGGAAATTCACATGACACGTACTCGAGAGGCTGAAAACCAACTTCCCATTGACACGTGAAGTCATATCAGTCCACTGAACCATTGAAATTGCACCGATGCGAATAGTGCATGGGCAAGATGAATCTGAGTGAAACCGAGCGCGAAGAACTGATGTCGATGCAGCGCAGCCGCACGATGGCCGTCGACACACCGGGAGGGTAAGGAGATCGCGATCTTCATGGCGTCGTCGGATCATTTCGCCACCGAGCATCCAAATGTGATCGTGGTGTCGAAGCAGTGTCTTGCGTGCATATCTCACGGTGAGGAGATGCTCAAGGGAAGGCGCGAGTATTGCCACGATTGAACCGACCCGGGTTTCCCGGAGACTATTTTGCTTGAGTCATGCCACGGCGGCAGATGACCCAGCGAGATTTGCATAATAAGCGGCTTCTGCCTCGGCAGGTGGAATGTTGCCGATGGGGCCGAAGAGCCGACGATTGCAGTCCACCCGATTCGAGCGTCGCCATTTCAACGGCCTGCAGATTGCGCCAAGGTCCGAGGCGATGGATCACCTCTGCCTTGTACAGTCCGTTGATCGTTTCGGCCAGTGCATTTTCGTAGGAGTCGCCCACACTGCCCACTGATGGCTCGATGCCAGCCTCGACCAGACGATCTGTATAGCGGATTGATACGTATTGGGCCGCGGTCGCTCTGATGGATCAGCCCGTCCTGCTGCGCTGGCTGTCGCTCGTACAAGGGGCTCCAGTGCGTCCAGAACGAAGTTCGTGCGCGCCGAACTCGACACACGCCAGCCGACAATGCGTTGGGCGAACACGTCGATGATGATCGCGACCTAGACGAAGCCCTGCCAGCTTGATAGTGGAGTAAGAGACAGGGCGTAGTCGAGCTATCTTCCTGCCTCTCCTCCCCGGTAGAGTCGAGAACTGGCGCGCACGGTAGGCTCCGGTGGTCTCTTCACCGCTTTCGCGGTGGTCCTCAGTCCGGCTGGCATAGTCACGTTTCCAGCTCCCGCCACGTCGAACGCGGCTTGCGGTTTTCCGCACTACGCTCTCTTGGCTGCTTCACGTCAAGGTTTATGGGACCTATCATGCCGGGGACGCTTTCAGTGCGGCAGCACGACGAACCCGGTAGCCGTTGGACAGCTTCAGTTCGTACCTCGCGAGGCGGTCGCGGCAGCGGCGTGACGTGCTGGCGGCGCGTACATGACTAGCAAGCCGCTGGCGTCCTGGATTAGTTGCAAAAGGTGCTGTCGGTGCGATTGCGCGAAGCCGACCAAATCGACTGGCCTCGCGTCATCGTCGATTCCTCTTCAATCTGCGCTGCCGGCTCAGGTAAAAAACCGCACCGAAAGACCGCGCGCAGACCCGGACCAAAGCGATATCTCATCACCGAAGCGCAGGCCATCCCCCTCGCGGTGATTATGACCGGTGTCAACCGCAACGATCTCACTGAACTAGTCCATTGAACCAATGAAATTGCACTGATCTAATAGTGCATGGGCAAAATGAATTTGAGTGAAACCGAGCGCGAAGAGCTGATGTCGATGCAGCGCAGCCGCACGATGGCAGTTGGCCAGGTGAGGCGTGCGC
>NZ_JAYMRY010000127.1:0-1611 GCF_038900695.1 Paraburkholderia sp. JHI2823
TGTCATGGCCAGATACAGATGTCCGGTCTCCGGCTCAATAGAAATGTCCGGTTTTTTGCGAGATTTGCTTCCGTCTTTCCCGGGTTTAATCTCCATTCCGTGTTGAAGGATAGCGTCTGGAGCAGCAGGGCGCTGGTGCCCGTTCAGCGAGCCCTCGCAGACCGCCGGCCAGGTTTTGAATCTGGTTTCGGGGACTGCGCCAGCTTCATGATCACCGCTTCCATGTCCACCTGCGTGAACTCGCGCGTCTTCTTCGTGCCGGGCACACGCTCCGCCTGGCGTACCGCGATGCCGCGGTTCGTGCGCGAGGGCGAGCCCGAGGCACGCCGGTCGTCGCGCTGCGCCTGCAGCGCCTGCGCCACCTCCAGCGCGTGCGCGAGCCGCTTGTGCTCAACCACCGCACCCTGGTCCACCTCGGTCAGGCGGTCATACTCGCGGTACGGCAGGACCCGCGTGTCGGCCCGTAACTCGATGCGTCCGTCCGGGTACTCCCAGACCTCGATGTAGCGGTGCACCAGCTTCCGGTTCTGCGGCGTATCGTCGAGCAGGTACATCACGCGGTCGTACTGCACCGTGAGCGACTTCGTCACGCGCCGCGTCTCACGCCAGGTAAGCAGGGCGTCCAGATCCTCGTCTTCCCGCAGCGGCCGGTGTGCGTCGAACGTGCTCCTGGGCGGCTTCGCAAAGCGCACGTTGTAGGCCGCCATGAAGGCAGGCGCATACGCATTCGCGTCCGCCACCGTGCTGATGCCGCGCAGGCGCAGTTCCTTCACCAGGCGGTCCTGCAGCGTCAGGTGCGCGCGCTCCACGCGCCCCTTGGCCGAACTGCTGTTCGCGCAGAACGTCTCGATGTTCAGTTCGTACATCGCACGCCCGAAGTGCGTCACGCTGCGCCCGGTCTCGTGGGCCCTGACACTGCGGAACACGCTGGCCTTGTCGCTGTACAGCGCCACCGGCTTGCCATGACGCTCCAGGTACGCACGCGTGGCCTCGAAGTAGCTGAAGGTCGATTCGGTCTGCGTGAAGTGCAGGTGCATGAGGCGGCTCGTTGCATCGTCCACGTACACCAGCAGCGTGCAGGCCGGCGCGCGCTCCTCGAACCAGCGGTGGTCGCTGCCGTCGATCTGGACGAGTTCGCCCAGGCACGCGCGTCGGGCCCGCGGCTGATAGACCTTCGGCGGACGCTGCGCGCGTGGAATCCACAGGCCCGCATCGCGCATCCATCGTCGTACGGTTTCCTTTGCCAGCCAGATGCCGTGGCACTCAGCGAGCTTCTCGCACGCCAGCGTCGGCCCGAAATCGGCGTAGCGTTCGCGCACCAGTGCCATCGCCCGGGCCCGCAGATCGACGGACAGTTCCCGGTTGCTCGGCTGCCCACGCCGGCCCGACACGAGGCCTGCCGGGCCGGCGGCCTCATAGCGCCGGCACAACCGGCTGATCTGCCGCTCGCTGAGCTGCAGCCGCTCAGCCGCCTGAAAACACCGCAGGCGGCCTTCAACGACCGCCTCGATGACCTTGACCCGCTCGAGTTCGCGCATGCTTGCCGTGATCAGCTCACGTCCGTTCATGGTTCGCCCCTGGTCGACGCCTCACGCGAGCGTGCGCGTCAAC
>NZ_JAYMRY010000128.1:0-1552 GCF_038900695.1 Paraburkholderia sp. JHI2823
GGGCGTGCCACGAACACGTGGCCGCGCTCGATCAGCTGCGGGAAGTGCTTGAAGAAGAGCGTGAGCAGCAGCACCTGGATGTGCGAGCCGTCCACGTCCGCATCGGAAAGAATGCAGATCTTGCCGTAGCGCAGGTTCGAGAGATCGACGGTGTCGTCGGGACTGTGCGGATCGACGCCGATCGCCACCGAAATGTCGTGCACCTCGTTGTTGGCGAAGAGGCGGTCGCGCTCGGTCTCCCACGTGTTGAGCACCTTGCCGCGCAGCGGCAGGATCGCCTGGTACTCCTTGTCGCGTCCCATCTTCGCGGAGCCGCCAGCCGAGTCGCCCTCGACGAGGAACAGCTCGTTGCGCGCGATGTCGGTCGCTTCACAGTCGGTGAGCTTGCCGGGCAGCACGGCCACGCCCGAGCTCTTGCGCTTCTCGACTTTCTGGCCCGCGCGCGTGCGCGCCTGCGCCTGCTTGATCACGAGATCGGCGAGCTTCTTGCCGTGCTCGACGTGCTGGTTGAGCCACAGTTCGAGCGCGGGGCGCGAGAACGACGAAACGAGCTTCACGGCATCGCGGCTGTTCAGGCGCTCCTTGATCTGCCCCTGGAACTGCGGGTCGAGCACCTTGGCCGAGAGCACGAACGAGACGCGCGCGAATACGTCTTCGGGCAGGAGCTTCACGCCCTTGGGCTGAAGATTGTGCAGTTCGACGAAGCTCTTCACGGCCTGGAAGAGACCATCGCGCAGGCCGCTTTCGTGGGTGCCGCCCGCGGGCGTCGGAATCAGGTTCACGTACGACTCGCGCGTGAGCGAGCCTTCCTCGCTCCAGGCGACGACCCACGCGGCGCCCTCGCCTTCGGCGAAGGTGTCGTCGGTGGTGCGCGCGTCGGCATAGCGCTCGCCTTCGAACAGCGGAATCAGCAGATCGGCGCCGCCCATGCCTTCGAGGAGATAGCCACGCAAGCCGTCTTCGTACTTCCAGCTTTGGCGCTCGCCGGTCTTCTCGATGACGAGCGTGACTTCGACGCCGGGCAGCAGCACGGCCTTCGAGCGAAGCAAGCGCTGCAATTCGCCGAGCGGCAGATTAGGCGAATCGAAGTATTTGGGATCGGCCCATGCGGTCACGCGCGTGCCGCTCTTCTTCTCGTCGCGCGTGGCGTTGCGCGTGGTGAGGGGCCGCGTGACGTTGCCGTCGGAGAAGCCGATTTCGGCGACCTTGCCGTCGCGCCAGACGGTCACGTCGAGCCGCGTGGAGAGCGCGTTGGTGACCGAGACGCCCACGCCGTGCAGGCCGCCCGAGAACGTATAGGCGCCGCCGGCGGCCTTGTCGAACTTGCCGCCCGCGTGCAGACGCGTGAACACGATCTCGACGACGGGCACCTTCTCGTCGGGGTGCAGGCCGAACGGAATGCCGCGGCCGTCGTCCTCGACGGAGACGGAATGGTCGGCGTGCAGCGTCACGGTGATGCGCTTGCCGTAGCCGCCGAGCGCTTCGTCCGAGGCGTTGTCGATGACTTCCTGGATGATGTGCAGCGGATTCTCGGTGCGCGTGTACATGCCCG
>NZ_JAYMRY010000129.1:0-1541 GCF_038900695.1 Paraburkholderia sp. JHI2823
CAAAGCCGTCGAGGCGGTACAGATTCTTCTCTGGCAGTCTGGTAGGTGTTCCGCTGCGCGCCATCTTCGTTGAATTTTCGTAGGTCACTATGCAAACAATCTATTTCGGCAATCGCAAATTCCCAAGAGCCTTTGAACTGGCGGCCCTTTCCCTTGGCGTAGCGGTCACGATGGTCCCGCTGTCCGCCCGAGCGGAGACCGACTGGGGCTCGACCCGCACCCAAGCGTTCCTCCTGTCGAACGCGCCGGCGCCGGCCGGAACTTATGCCCCGCAGAGCTACTCGCTGAACAGCTTCGGCAATCCGGCGCTGACCGATACGAATGTGACGCCGCTCGAACTGAGTCAGCCGCTGCACATTGCCGTCACCCTGAAGCACCGCAACGAGGAGACGCTCGACAGGTTCCTTCGCGACCTCAATCAGCCGGGTAGCCCCAGTTACCACAGGTACCTCACGCCGGCCGAGTTCAAGGCGCGTTTCTCGCCGGCCGACGCTCAGGTCGCGGCCGTAGTCGCTCATCTGAAGGCGAACGGCTTCTTCAACGTCTCCGTGTCGGAGAACAACATGCTGATCTCCGCCGACGGCAACGCAAACAACGTGCAAAGCGCCTTCCAGACGAACATCAAGCGCTTCAACTATAAAGGCAAGCCGGCCTATGGGAACGATTTGTCAGCCCGTGTCCCGTCATCGCTCGCCTCGAGCGTTGATTCGGTACTCGGTCTGCAGAATGCGGTCGTGCCGCACAGCATGCTCCAACGCTTCGCGCCGGAAGCGGTCATCGAACCGGACTCCATTGAGAAGAACACGACAGACGCGTCGAAGCTGGTTGGCCACGAGCCGACCGATTTCGCGAAGATCTATGACGCGAGCAGTCTGCCCGCCGCGACCAACACGACGGTGGGCATCATCGCCTGGGGCGACATGAATCGGACCATTGCCGACCTGAACACCTTCACGCAAAACGCACACCTGCCGAAGGTCAACACGACGGTCGTCGAGGATGGATCGGGCATCCCGGTCCCCGACGCCGATATGGAGTTTGCTCTCGACAGCCAGGTCATCATCGGCACATCCGGAGGCGTCAAGCTAATCTTCTATCCGGCCATGAGCGGTCCCGGCACCGACCGTGCCACCGACGCAACGGTGAACGCTGCTTACAACAAAGCGGTGACTGATGATAAGGCGACCATCATCAATGTGTCCCTCGGGAACGACGAATATACGTCCTATAAAACCGGCGCGCTCGCCGCCGCCGATGCCGTGTTCAAGCAGGCTGTTGCGCGAGGACAGACCTTCTCAGTCGCTTCAGGCGATGCGGGCGTCTATGTTGGATCGTATTCGCCGCACGGAAACCAAGGGTACATCGGCACGTCCGACGGCACCTCGATCACCACGATAAACGATCTGTCCAAATACAGCGTGCAGTATCCCGCGAGTTCGCCGTATGTCGTCGCAGTGGGCGGCACGATGCTCTCCACGACCGGCACCATGACGTGGGCCGGCGAAACCGTATGGAATGACGGCGCCGCGTACGCGGACTTA
>NZ_JAYMRY010000130.1:0-1439 GCF_038900695.1 Paraburkholderia sp. JHI2823
GCCAGCATGGAACACGATAGCACGCTATACGTCGGCCTGGACGTTCACAAGGATTCGATCACAGTCGCATATGCGCTCGGTTCGGGCGAGGTCGAACTGCTTGGCAGGATCGGGACGACGCAGACCGACATCGATCGCCTGTGCAAACGCTTGCAGTCCAAAGCGCGCCACGTACGCGTCGTCTACGAAGCGGGTCCGTGCGGCTATGGGCTCTACCGTCAGCTCGTGCAGAAGAAGTTCGACTGCATGGTGTGCGCACCGTCGCTGATTCCTAAAAAGCCGGGTGAGCGAGTCAAGACCGATCGACGCGACGCCGTCAAGCTGGTGCGGTTGCTCCGTAACGGCGACTTGTCAGCCGTGTACGTACCCACAGTAGACGATGAAGCGTTTCGGGATCTGGCACGTGCGTGGGTGAGCGCCAAAGACGATATGAAGCGTGCGCGACAACGACTGAAGGCCTTCCTGCTCTCGCATGGCGTGCGCTATGTGGGTCGTGCCGACTGGGGGGCCGCGCACCGTCGCTGGGTAAGCGCGTTTTCATTCGACAACCTTTGGCAGCAACTCGCGCTCGACGAGCTTCGGCGCACGATTGAGGACCGCCTCGCGCAATGCGATCGTCTCGAGGCCGCCCTGCGCGAGGCAGTCCTCAACTGGCGCTTCTATCCGGCGGTCCTCGGCCTGCAGACCATGCGCGGTGTGCAGTTCACTACGGCCGTAGGCATGCTCGCCGAGCTGGGCGATCTCTCGCGCTTTGTGCACCCGCGCCAGCTGATGGCCTGGCTCGGCGTTACCCCGTCAGAACATTCCTCCGGCAGCAAACGGCGTCAGGGCAGCATCACCAAGACGGGTAACAGCTATGCAAGAATGCTGTTAGTGGAGGCCGCCTGGAGCTACCGGCACCCGGCACGCGTGAGCCCCGAGATCCAGCGGCGACACGAAGGCATCCCCAAGCCCATCATCGACCGCGCCTGGGACGCGCAGTTGCGACTGTGCCGGCGTTATCGCAAACTCGTCGCGCGCGGCAAGGAGAGGAACATCGCGGTGGTCGCGGTCGCCCGCGAACTCAGCGGGTTTATCTGGGACATCAGCCGACTAGCGATGTCGCTCGCTGTACCGCACGAGCTACGCGCGACGTAATACGACACCTGAGCACCCCCTTGACCTTCCCCTAACCACTGGAGAAAGAGTTTCCTGAAGGCGGCGTAGCCCGGCACGCGAGTAACCCGCGAACGGACTACGCAACGGATAACATCCAATTTGCGGCCCTAGATAGCGGCAGGCTCGTCGGGCGGACCTCTGTAATGCGGTAGCCAACCCGCGAATATCAGTGTGACCCACCGTCGAGATTTACTGCTACGTCGCCCTCAGGAAATTCACATGACACGTACTCGAGAGGCTGAAAACCAACTTCCCATTGACACGTGAAGTCATATCAGTCC
>NZ_JAYMRY010000131.1:0-1370 GCF_038900695.1 Paraburkholderia sp. JHI2823
TTGTCCCGCCTGGCCCTGAGCAGGAAGTCGACCGTGTCGCCCGCCTTGTCCACTGCCCGGTAAAGATATTTCCACTCGCCTTTGATCTTGATATAGCTCTCGTCCATTCGCCAGCTTTTCCCAACCGCACGCTTGTGCCTGCGGAACCTCCTTTCGAAGAGCGGCATCAGTTTGATGACCCAGCGGTACACCGTCGAATGATCCACCGCGATACCACGCTCGTCCATCATTTCCGCAAGATTGCGCAAACTCAGCGAATAGGCCACGTACCATCGATCCGTGAAAACCATTGGCTTTGGTCGGCCTGGAACAACAGGCGATCTCGCTCTTGGACCGTGACCCTTTCGCTCAAGGCTTGCGCGAGTATCAAGCCGCCGAGCAAGATGCAGACGATGCGTCCGAAAAGCGTGGTGGGTATCCAGCGCTTCACAGTTCCGGTTCCACGTCTGCGTTGAGGAAGTATCCTTCGTTGCGCACGGTCTTGATGAGCGCGGCTTCCTTTGCGCTATCGTTGAGATGCTGACGCAGACGACTCACCTGCACGTCGATAATGCGATCTAGCGGTCCGAGCTCCCGGCCGCGTCCAAGCCCACTCAATTGCTCGCGAGTCAGCACGCGACGAGGATGATCGACAAAGAGCTTCAGCAGGCGATACTCCGTCCCCGAGAGTGCCACCACCATCTGATCGGGAGACAGCAACTCTCGTGTGCGCGTGTCCAACGACCAGCCCGCAAAGTGATAGGACCGGACAAACTCGGGTTGCAGGTTCTCGGGAACCTGCCGGACGCGTCTCAGGACATTTCTTATGCGCGCGACCAGTTCCCGCGGACTGAATGGCTTCGACACATAATCGTCGGCGCCCAGTTCCAAACCTAAGACTCGGTCGACCTCCTCGCCCCGAGCGGTCAGCATGATGACTGGGATGCGACCCTTTATGCCGGCATCGCGGAACAGACTGAGGCCGTCTTCGCCGGGCAACGTCAGATCGAGGACGATCAGATCGGGCCGAGCTTCCGCCAGCGCCTTCCGCAATTGCTTCCCGTCCCGCACGGCGGTGACCCGGTAGCCGCTCTCGTCGAGATAGCGTTCCAACAGACTACGGATTTCAGAATCGTCATCGACGATCAACACATGATCAGGGGTTGCCATGGTGCACTTCCAAGCATCAGAGCCGCGCTTTTCGCGCACATGAGATTTCGTCCAGTCCCCGCTCTTTGCGGGACCGTTCATTATCGACATTCGTTAAGTCCGCGTACGCGGCGCCGTCATTCCATACGGTTTCGCCGGCCCACGTCATGGTGCCGGTCGTGGAGAGCATCGTGCCGCCCACTGCGACGACATACGGCGAACTCGCGGGATACTGCACGCTG
>NZ_JAYMRY010000132.1:0-1331 GCF_038900695.1 Paraburkholderia sp. JHI2823
CTGGAGCGGCCCCACGTATCTGAGGACACGAGGACTCTCTTAAAATAAGGGATAGTCTTGTGCCTATCAGTAAGCCTAGTCATTACGTGGAAAGCATCGAAATTCTGACCGAGCCGGAGCGCCGTCGTCGGCGCACGGCGCAGGAAAAAATCGCCATCGTGCAGGAAACATTGGAGCCAGGAGCGTCGGTGTCGGCCGTTGCACGTCGGCACGGCGTCAATGCCAACCAGGTGTTCGGCTGGCGCAAGCAATACCAGGAAGGCAGTCTGGCGGCGGTGAAGGCAGGCGAAACCGTTGTGCCGGCATCTGAGCTGGCCGCCGCCATCAAGGAAATCAAGGAACTGCAACGGCTACTCGGGAAGAAGACGCTGGAGGTCGAAATCCTGAAAGAAGCCGTGGAGTGGGGGCGTTCAAAAAACCTGATTGCGCGCTCGCCCTTGCTGCCGGGGGACGACCGATGAAGACGGTCTGCGAAGTTCTCGGCGTGGCGCGCTCTGCCGTGGCGGTGAAGCGAGCTCGCTCGTCTGACTGGCGCGATGGTCGCCGTGCTCGCGTGACCAATGATGCCGGGCTGGTCGAGGAAATTCAGGCACATGTAGCGCATCTGCCGACTTACGGCTACCGACGCATCTGGGCGCTGTTGCGCCGCAGTCGGGAGCAGACCGGTGCGCCGTGCATCAACGCCAAGCGCGTGTATCGGGTCATGCGTGAGCATCAGTTGCTGCTGCGCCGCCCCGGCGTGCGGCGAGACAAGCGGCGGCATGACGGTCGCGTTGCCGTGGAACGCAGCAACACCCGCTGGTGCTCCGATGGCTTCGAGTTCCGGTGCGACGATGGTACGCCGCTGCGCGTGACGTTTGCGCTGGACTGCTGCGACCGCGAGGTGATTAGCTGGGCAGCGACGACCGGCGGGCATAGCGGTGATGTGGTGCGCGACGTGATGCTGGCTGCCGTCGAACAGCGCTTCGGCACCACGCAGGCCGCGCAGCCCATCGAATGGCTGACGGACAACGGCTCGGCCTACATCGACCACCGCACGCGCAGCTTCGCTCGCGAACTGGGTCTTGAGCCGCTGACCACGCCGGTCCGTTCGCCGCAGAGCAATGGCATGGCCGAATCGTTCGTGAAGACCATGAAGCACAATTACGTCGCCTATATGGACAAGCCTGACGCACCAACGGCGCTCTCGCGTCTGGCTATCGCGTTTGAACACTACAATGAGCGCCACCCGCACAAAGCCCTGAAATACCGCTCGCCTCGCGAGTTCAGGCGTCATGCGGTGTCATCAACCTAACGGTGTCCAAGTGTCCTGAGTTACAGGGGCAACTCCA
>NZ_JAYMRY010000133.1:0-1316 GCF_038900695.1 Paraburkholderia sp. JHI2823
GTAAGTCAGAATGATTTTCCGTGAGGCGGAGGCTGGCCTGCCGTAGGAAGTCAAACGCGGGTTAGCATGACTGCCAGAGCCGCACGGTGTGGACAGGGCCCACACCCGGCGATTTCCGAGACGGAGGCCAGCATGCGCAACGATAGCACGATCTACATCGGACTTGACGTTCACAAGGACTCAATCACGGCTGCCTACGCGATCGATGCAGGCGAAGTCGAACTGTTCGGCAAAACGGGGACCACGGGGGCTGATATCGATCGCCTGTGCTGCCGCCTGCAGTCCAAGGCGCGGCACGTACGCGTCGTCTACGAAGCAGGCCCGTGCGGCTACGGTCTCTGCCGGCAGCTCATCCAGAAAGGTTTCGACTGCATGGTCTGCGCACCGTCACTGATCCCTCGCAAACCCGGCGAACGTGTGAAGACCGACCGGCGCGATGCCGTCAAGCTGGTCCGCTCCCTGCGCGCGGGCGACCTGACCGCCGTCCACGTGCCCAGCGTCGAGGACGAGGCATTCCGCGATCTTGCCCGCGCGTGGGGCGCTGCCCGCGAGGATCTGCGTCAGGCCCGTCAGCGGCTCAAATCCTTCCTGCTCGCGCATGGTGTCCACTATACCGGTGCCGCCAACTGGGGCGAGCCTCACCTGCGCTGGCTCGCCCGCTGCTCCTTTCCCAGCGCCTGGCAGCAGCTCGCCTTCGAGGAGCACCGGCGCACCATCGAAGACCGGCTCGCACAGTGCAAACGTCTCGAAACCGCCCTGCGGGACGCAGTCACCACCTGGCGATTCTATCCCGTGGTACTGGCACTGCAGGCCATGCGCGGCATCCAGTTCGTTACGGCCATCGGGATGGTCTCGGAGCTGGGCGACCTGTCGCGCTTCGGACACCCGCGCCAACTGATGGCATGGCTTGGTGTGACGCCGTCGGAACATTCATCAGGAGGCAAACGCCGGCAGGGGAGCATCACCAAGACCGGCAACAGTTACGCCAGAAAGCTCCTGGTCGAGGCAGCCTGGAGCTACCACCATCCCGCCCGATTGAGCAGGGAAATTCAGGCCCGTCATGAAGGTTTACCCAAGCCCATAATCGACCGCGCCTGGGACGCGCAGCTGCGTCTGTGCCGGCGCTACCGCAAGCTCGTCGCGCGGGGCAAGCAAAGAAACATCGTGGTCGTCGCCATCGCCCGTGAACTTGCGGGCTTCATCTGGGACATCGGCCACCTTGCCATGTCATTGGCTCTCCCACGGACATACGCAAACACCTGACGACAAGCACCACGCCCATCAACTTCAGCGCAGTTTCCTGGGGGCGGCGCAGC
>NZ_JAYMRY010000134.1:0-1270 GCF_038900695.1 Paraburkholderia sp. JHI2823
CTGACCGGGTTCTCTACCAGCGACGGTTACCGAACGATCCTGTCCAGATCCGGGCGGCGCTGGCGCCGCACCGCGAAGATCTGGTGGGAGTGGTCATTGAAGCAACGTACAACTGGTACTGGCTTGTGGATCAGCTGATGAACGACGGCTACCGTGTGCATCTGGCCAACCCCGCGGCAATCAGGCAGTACGAGGGACTGAAATACAGTGGTGACTTCACCGATGCCGCCCATCTCGCCCAACTGCTGCGTCTGGGACTATTGCCTGAAGGCTACATTTATCCGGCAGAAGAACGTCCCGTGCGGGACCTCGCGCGCAAGCGGATCCAACTGGTGCAGTGTCGTACGGCCCAGATCCTGGCCATCGAGAATCTGTTCTCACGCCATACTGGTGGGCAGATGCAGGGTGAGCAGGTTAAGCGCCTGGATCAGACGCAGGTCAACGAATTCGGTTTTGCACCTGATGTAACGCTCGCAATGCAAGCCAATCTCGCGGTCATGCAAACCTTGCAGGAGGAAATCGGGATCATCGAGAAGCGACTCATGGAGCGCGTCAAACTGCGCCCGGATTACGCGTTGCTGAACTCGGTGCCAGGCATTGGTCCGGTTCTCGCAACCACGATCATGCTCGAAACCGGGACCATTTCGCGCTTCACCATTTCAGCTCGTACTGCCGTTGCGTGGACAGCCGGCGTGAAAGCAACAGCAGGAAGAAAGGCGAAGGCAATACGAAGAACGGCAACAAGTATCTTGCGTGGGCATTTGTCGAAGCGGCCAACTTCGCGATTCGCTCGTGCCCGGAAGCCAGGCGCTTTTACGAGCGCAAGAAACGCGCGCGAAACGGGATTGTCGCGATCAAGGCACTAGCCCACAAACTGGCGCGTGCCTGCTATCACATGCTTCGGGAGCACAAACCATTTGAGATAACACGCTGCTTTGGCTAAAAGGTGGTGCAAGGGGAACGAGCCCAGTATCGCGACTGGTGAAAAGCCATGGTTTTGATTGGGTCTTCCCTTTGCCCCACCCGCTGTTTGCAGATGACCGGGTCGCCCAGGCAATGAGCCATCCTTGACTGGCGTTGCGCAGGCAACAGCCACGGTTTTGCGAAACCCCCTGGACCTTGTCCGGCACCAACGTTTCTCTGGGGCGGCAACAACCGCCAGGGCAGTCGTGAGTTCCATCACGGTATGCTTGAACCCGATGGGTGTCTGGTGCGATCCGGTTCGCAACCAGCTCGAGAAAACGGATGCGATACCGACCCTGCAGGCAGC
>NZ_JAYMRY010000135.1:0-1265 GCF_038900695.1 Paraburkholderia sp. JHI2823
GCGGTATCGACGTATATCCATCGCTACGGCGTGTTGCCGGGACGCAATGCGGTCGTGTTCACGAACAACGATGCTGGCTATCGCTGCGCACTCGACCTCAAGGCGTGCGGCGCGAACGTAACGGTCGTCGATTCGCGCATGCAGGGCAATGGCGCGTTGCAGGCGGCCGCGCGCCGCCAGGGCGTGAAAGTGATGTACAACGCGGCCATCCACTGCGCGCACGGAAAACAGCGCGTGAGTTCGGTCGATGTGGTGGGCTACACGAACGGTCAAACCGGCTCGCAACAGGCGACGCTCGCGTGCGACCTCGTCGCGGTCTCGGGCGGCTTCAGTCCCGTGCTGCATCTGTTCGCGCAGTCGGGCGGCAAGGCGCACTGGAGCGACGCGAAGGCGTGCTTCCTGCCGGGCAAGCGCGTGCAGGACGAAGTGAGCGTGGGAGCGGCGGTGGGCGAATTCGGCCTTGCCCGCGCGCTCACGCAGGGCGTGGACGGCGGCATCGACGCGGCAAAGTCGCTTGGCTTGCCCATCAAGCGGCCCGCCGTGCCGAAGGCCGCCGAAGTCGAGGAAACGCCGCTGCAGGCGCTGTGGCTCGTGGGCAGCCGCAAGGAGGCGGCGCGCGGGCCGAAGCAGTTCGTCGACTTCCAGAACGATGTCTCGGCGGCGGACATCCTGCTCGCCGCGCGCGAAGGCTTCGAGTCGGTCGAGCACGTGAAGCGCTACACGGCCATGGGTTTCGGCACCGACCAGGGCAAGCTCGGCAACATCAACGGCATGGCGATCCTCGCCGGCGCGCTCGGCAAGACGATTCCCGAAACGGGCACGACGACGTTCCGCCCGAACTACACGCCCGTCACGTTCGGCACGTTCGCGGGGCGCGAACTCGGCGACCTGCTCGACCCGATCCGCAAGACCTGCATTCACGAATGGCACGTGCAGCACGGCGCGAAATTCGAGGACGTGGGCAACTGGAAGCGCCCCTGGTACTACCCGAAGAGCGGCGAGGACCTGCACGCGGCGGTCAAGCGCGAGTGCCTCGCGGTTCGCAACAGCGTGGGCATACTCGACGCTTCGACGCTGGGCAAGATCGACATCCAGGGGCCGGACGCCGCGAAGCTGCTGAACTGGGTGTACACGAACCCGTGGCTCAAGCTCGAAGTGGGCAAGTGCCGCTATGGGCTGATGCTCGACGAAAACGGCATGGTGTTCGACGACGGCGTGACGGTGCGCCTCGGTGAGCAGCACTACATGATGACGACCACCACGGG
>NZ_JAYMRY010000136.1:0-1256 GCF_038900695.1 Paraburkholderia sp. JHI2823
AGATGTCATTCTGATACTTTTTCTTTCAGCTTACAACTTACAATTCAACAAACATTCTTGGATGGCATCTAACAAGCCCATCTCCAACAAGATTCCATCACTTCTCCAAATGGAATCTTTAAGCCCATTCCCTCAACTACACATCGTCGAGTGCAAATTTATGGGCACTCTAGTGTCCAATCATCTTTCACCTTCGAGTCACGAATGGCAAAGCTCGTCAATCTAACTCTTCAGGTTTAAGAAGATTGAATAGGGGCATCTATTGTATCCCAAAATTTTCCCTCTCATTTCATTAACATTTCTCACAAGACTCTTGGAACTCAAGATCAAGCTAGGGTTTGCTCTGCTCAAGACATCTCCTTACATTGATGACCTAAACTAGGGTTTGAGTTTGCACAAGGATTTTTGGACCTTCAATGCTCAAATTGACTTTCATACTTCATATTGGACTCATAAGTTTGTCCATACCAAGTTTCAAGCCTTGAATCAAATTTTTGCCCAGTCAATTGGACAGTTGACCTAGAAATCAGCTGTATTGGGGAAAAAGTCAACTGTGGCCAATTTACAGTCAAACCTCATGAATTTTGACCCACATCAACATTATCAACTCATATGAACCATTTGATCAAGTTTGGACCACAACTCCACAAGAAATTTGATCAGATCACCAAAAGGGTAAAATGGTCATTTTTAGGGTTTTGACTGCACAAAGGCAATTTTTGACTGTTTGACCTAGCCAATGGCAAACCAAGCTCACATATGGACTCAAGGACCCAATGGCATTGTATTGACATGTTCAACAAGTTCAAAAGATCCCAAATGCACAAGATTGACAGATGAATTTTCCAGTCAACTGATCAAATTTGACTGTATACTGAAAAGTCAAACTTTGACTTTTGGATCAAAATCAAGTTTCAAGGGTCATATTTCATCAAGACATGTTGAGATATGAAGTTTGTTTCATCTAGAAATTCAAAAGTCAAAAGTTACTTTGGAAAAGTCAAATTTCTAAATACTTAGAATTTTTCTAAGTGTTTAAGAAATATGATAAGCTCAAAACTTCTGATCAGATTATCACCATGATGCAAGTTGATTCTGTAAGAATTTCTGGCACAAAAGTTATAGATTTCAATAAAATCTAAAACGTTGCAGAACAGAACTTCCCCTGGAAATGTTGGACTCTCAAGTTATAAATGTTCAAAGATACGTCCATGAAACTAAAACACTCAGCAAATTCTGGACATTTTCAAGACAGA
>NZ_JAYMRY010000137.1:0-1175 GCF_038900695.1 Paraburkholderia sp. JHI2823
CTGGTGATGCAGCGTCCACGGCACGTTGCCGCCCAGCAGCTTCTGCTCGATGCCCACCATCAGCGTGCCCAGGTACAGGCCCTTGCTCATCCACTGCTTGAAGTTGCGCGCCTTGTACAGCTCCGTGGAGAGCCACGACTGCCTGAACGCTTCCGGGTACGCAGCGAGCTCGTCGCTCTGGCGGCCGGCCTGCACGGCTTCGAACGCCGCGTCCGCAGCCAGCATGCCGGTCTTGATTGCCGCGTGGCTGCCCTTGATGCGCGAGGCGTTCAGAAAGCCCGCATCGTCGCCCACGAGCGCGCCGCCCGGGAACACGAGCTTCGGCAGCGACATCAGGCCGCCCGCCGTGATCGCGCGCGCGCCGTACGACACGCGCTTGCCGCCTTCCAGATACTTGCGGATTTCCGGGTGCGTCTTGTAGCGCTGGAACTCCTCGAACGGCGAGAGATACGGGTTCTGGTACGCGAGACCGACGACAAAACCCACCATCACCTGGTTGTTGTCGGTGTGGTACAGGAACGAGCCGCCGTAGGTGTCGCTCTCGAGCGGCCAGCCGGCCGTGTGGATCACGAGGCCCGGCTGGTGCTTCGCGGGATCGATCTCCCACAGTTCCTTGATGCCGATGCCGTAGACCTGCGGGTCGGCGTCCTTGCCCAGCTTGAACTTCTCGTTGAGCTGGCGGCCCAGGTGGCCGCGGCAACCTTCACAAAACAGCGTGTACTTCGCGTGCAGCTCCATGCCGAGCTGGAAGTTCTCGGTGGGCTCCCCGTCCTTGCCCACGCCCATGTTGCCGGTGGCGACGCCCTTGACCGAGCCGTCGTCGTGGTAGAGCACTTCGGCGGCCGGAAAGCCCGGGAAGATTTCCACGCCCAGCGCCTCGGCCATTGTCCCAAGCCAGCGCGTGACGTTGGCGAGGCTGATGACGTAGTTGCCGTGGTTCTTGAAGTTGTCGGGCAGCGCCCAGTTCGGCACGGACTTCGCGCCCGATTCCGAGAGGAAGAGGAATTTATCCTCGGTCACGGGCACGTTCAGCGGTGCGCCTTGCTCTTTCCAGTCGGGAATCAGCTCATTGAGGGCGCGCGGATCCATGACCGCGCCCGAGAGGATATGCGCCCCGATCTCCGAGCCTTTCTCCAGCACGCAGACGCCAATTTCAGCGCCTTTTTCGGCGGCCA
>NZ_JAYMRY010000138.1:0-1172 GCF_038900695.1 Paraburkholderia sp. JHI2823
CATGATGTTCTCCTCGGAGCCAAACCTCAGCACGCTGATTTTAGGCGTCAGCATGTCAAGGCCTTCGCTCATAGGATCTCGAAACAGCCCGCCTGGATCCAGCGTTGCGTCTGCTGGTAGACCGCCTTCCACGGCGGAAAGTCATTGGGCAGCAGACGCCATGGTGCACCCGCGCGGACAATCCAGCGCAAAGCGTTGAACATCTCGCGCAATTCGTAGCGACGCTGAGGCGCGTCCTTGTTCATCAAGGTCAGGTACGGCGCGGCGAAGTACCACTCTTCGTCCGTCACATCAGTCGGGTATGGCTTGCGTGCTGTCATCACACCAGGATACCAGGTCCAACTGAAAGTTCCTAACACGCTCTAGGCTACCGGTGCTGATTCGAGACTTGCCCGCTTAGCAGCCAGTTCTCGTTCCTGTTGCGTCAGCTGCGAGCGATGCAGGTAGCGCCCCGGCGCCGTAACTACCGGCGAAAGGGCTGGCGTTTGATTGCTGTTCGCTTGCTCGCGGCCAAACGCGCCAATCAAGCCGACCGTTTCGCCGCTTTCTTTGAGCCCCCACGCCGCTAGCGGCCAAACAACCGGCTCCTTGTGGCCTTCGTGTACAAAAAACCAATCGGTAGACGGAATAATCGTTTTAAACATTTTCTTGCGCAATATTCGGCTACCGGCCGTGCGGGGCGCCTGCGCCTGGTTGTCTTCCTTAGCGTAGCTCGAGAGCCAACAGATTTTTCCGTCAGTGCGATTTTAGAACCTGCGCACGCCACTGGTCGCGCGATAGGTTGCATCGCCTCAGTTCGTCGTCTGACGGTCCCTTGTGCGTCTTCACGTACTCAGAAAGGTACTTTTGCCTGTCAACTCCAGGTGGCACGAACACAAACGTCTCCGTGCCGTCGCAATCACTTGCGAGGTTGGCTTGCGACCCTGCCGCACTCGATAAGGCGGGTACTGCACCGGCAATCACGACCGCCAACATCAATCGAAACGTCTTCATGCGAGATTCCATTCTTGTTTTCCCTTCTGTCGGTTCAATCGAACGATCCCGACTTAACAGGTTGCGGAAATACCCCTCGACGGGCAGCGGCCTTCCACGATTTACGCGCCCACTGCCGCTAAATCTTTCGCATTGTGCAATTTCAACGCGAATCAACCTTTTTAAAGCGCTGTGAGGCC
>NZ_JAYMRY010000139.1:0-1155 GCF_038900695.1 Paraburkholderia sp. JHI2823
TCACGCCCGAGTTCCGCAACCGGCTCGACGCGACGATCAGCTTCCGCTCGCTCGATGAAGAAATCATCATGCGTGTGGTCGACAAGTTCCTCATGCAGCTCGAAGACCAGTTGCACGAGAAGAAGGTCGATGCGGTCTTCACCGACGCGCTGCGCAAGCATCTCGCGAAGCACGGCTTCGACCCGCTCATGGGCGCGCGGCCGATGCAGCGCCTGATCCAGGACACGATCCGCCGTGCGCTCGCCGACGAACTGCTGTTCGGCAAGCTCATGAACGGCGGCCGCGTGACCGTCGATGTCGATGCGGAGGACAAGGTCCAGCTCACGTTCGACGAGCAGCCCGCGCCGCGCAACCCGGAAGCGGTGGAAGTGGAGTAGGCGTCGGCGCGATACCGCGCTTGTAGCCTGTCTGTAGCCTGTCTGCAGCCTTCAAGACGGCGTGGTCCGAAAGGACTGCGCCGTTTTTCATTTGTGCGCCGCGGGCCGGTCGCACCGAATGGCCCCAGAGACGTCGGAAAGTAAAATACGCATTTTGTTTCTTGATGCGCAGCGCCGTCTGTGCGAAGTAGGGGTGTCATTGTGGTACCACGTAAATCGGGCGCGTTCGATGCCATCGTCGAGCGCGAAAAGGGGCTGCGCCGGGGCTTGTCCGCCGGGCAGATGACGATGATCGCCATCGGCGGCGCGGTGGGCACCGGGCTCTTTCTCGGCAGCGGCTTCGCGATCTCCTTTGCCGGGCCCGGCGTGCTCGTTTCCTACGCGATCGGCGCGCTGATCGCGCTGCTGCTGATGGGCGCGCTTGCCGAAATGACCGTCGCTCATCCCGTGTCGGGCTCGTTCGGCGCGTACGCCGAGCACTACATCGGGCCCCTCGCCGGGTTCGTCGTGCGCTATGCGTACTGGTCGGCCTATGTGCTTGCGGTCGGCACCGAGGTCGCGGCGATCGCCGTCTACATGAAGTTCTGGTTCCCTCATGTGCCGGGGCTCTACTGGATCATCGGATTTTCAGCCGCACTGATCGTTGTGAACGCAATGAGCGTGCGTGCCTACGGCACTATCGAATACCTCTTTTCGAGCCTCAAGATCGCCGCGATCGTCGCGTTCATCGTGCTTGGCTCGTGGTTCGTCTGGCGCGCGCCGGCCGGCTCGGGCGTGG
>NZ_JAYMRY010000140.1:0-1142 GCF_038900695.1 Paraburkholderia sp. JHI2823
GGCAGCCCCTGGAACGCGATGCGCTCGCGCGCCATGTCGAGCCAGTTGTGCAGGTGCGGATCGTCGGGAATCAGCTCCTTGACCTTGGCGTCGGTCTTATAGATGTCCTCGGGATCGCCCGAAAGCGCGACCCAGCGGAACGGCCCCTTGCCCTCGCAGAACAGCGGACGAATGTACGCGGGCACGAAGCCCGGGAAATCGAACGCGTTTTCCACGCCCATTTCCAGCGCCATCTGGCGGATGTTGTTGCCGTAGTCGAGCGTGGCCGCCCCGCGCGCCTGCAGCGTGAGCATCGCGCGCACCTGGTTGGCCATCGATTCCTTCGCCACCTTCACGATCGTTTCGGGCGCAACCTTCTGCGCTTCGCGCCACTGCGCGACCGTCCAGCCCTGCGGCAGGTAGCCGTTGATCGGATCGTGCGCGCTCGTCTGGTCCGTCACGCAGTCCGGCGTGATGCCGCGCTTCACGAACTCGGCGAACACGTCCGCCGCGTTGCCGAGCAGGCCCACCGAAACCGGCTTGCCCGTGTGCTTCGCTTCCGCGACGATGGCGAGCGCCTCGTCGATGGTCTTCGCCTTGCGGTCCACGTAGCGCGTCTTCAGGCGGAAGTCGATGCGCGTCTCGTCACATTCCACAGCGATCATCGAGAAGCCCGCCATGGTCGCCGCGAGCGGCTGTGCGCCGCCCATGCCGCCCAGACCGCCGGTGAGGATCCAGCGGCCCTTCGGGTCGCCGTTGAAGTGCTGGTTCGCCACCGAATAGAAGGTTTCGTAGGTGCCCTGCACGATGCCCTGCGAGCCGATGTAGATCCAGCTGCCCGCCGTCATCTGGCCGTACATCATGAGGCCCTTGCGGTCCAGTTCGTGGAAATGCTCCCACGTGGCCCAGTGCGGCACGAGGTTCGAGTTCGCGAGCAGCACGCGCGGCGCGTCGGCGTGCGTGCGGAACACGCCCACGGGCTTGCCCGACTGGATCAGCAGCGTCTCGTCTTCGTTCAGGTCCTTCAGCGACGCGAGGATCTGGTCGAAACACTCCCAGTTGCGCGCGGCGCGGCCAATGCCGCCGTAGACCACGAGCGCATGCGGATGCTCGGCGACCTCGGGGTCCAGATTGTTCTGGATCATCCGGTAGGCGGCTTCCGC
>NZ_JAYMRY010000141.1:0-1113 GCF_038900695.1 Paraburkholderia sp. JHI2823
ACCCGCGCATATCAGCGTGATACACCGTCGATGTTACTGCTGCGCCGCCCTCAGGAAACTGGACGTACCCTATGCGAAAACCGAAAACCACTGAGCCGCTTGACACGGAAAATCATATCAGCCCGTAGTGCTGCCGGCAACGGCAGGCGGACCGCGAGGAACGCTGTTAGTGCTGCGGGTAGAGGATTGCGGAAAAAGCGAACGCCTGGCTGTAATGGCCAAGATACGGGCTGAAACATCGCCCGACGCGAAAGCGGGCTGACTTCCGCGTGGTCATTCATGGCGAGAGAACTTGATTAATCGTTATACGAGGGAAGGCAGATGACGGCAACTGGGGGCACTGCGCAAGCAGAGGCAATCGGGGCTGGTGCACCCTCGCGCCCCACCGAGATGTGGCTTCAGGCCGATTGGCCTCGCATCAAGGATGAGGTGAAACGGCTCCAGGTGCGTATCGCCAAGGCAACCAAGGAAGGCAGATGGGGCAAGGTAAAAGCCCTGCAGCGTCTGCTGACCCGCTCGCACAGCGGCAAGATGCTAGCCGTGAAGCGAATGACAGAGAATCGCGGCAAGAGAACGTCGGGTGTCGATGGCAAGCTCTGGTTGACCCCGGCGGCCAGATGGAAAGGGATGGAAGCAATGCAACACCACGGTTATCGTGCGTTGCCGCTTCGACGCGTCTACATCCCTAAGAGCAATGGCAAGAAGCGTCCGCTCGGAATTCCCCGCATGCTGTGCAGAGCAATGCAGGCACTATGGAAGCTCGCGTTGGAGCCCATAGCGGAGACCTTGGCGGATCCAAACTCGTACGGGTTCCGGCCCAAACGCTCGACTGCCGATGCTATTGAATGTTGTTTCACCACTCTGGCCAAACGTAAGTCGCCAGAGTGGGTTTTAGAGGGAGATATTCGTGGTTGTTTCGATAACTTTAGTCACGACTGGATTCTTCAACACATTCCGATGGATAAGGTGGTCCTGCGACGATGGCTTAACAGGTTGCGGAAATACCCCTCGACGGGCAGCGGCCTTCCACGATTTACGCGCCCACTGCCGCTAAATCTTTCGCATTGTGCAATTTCAACGCGAATCAACCTTTTTAAAGCGCTGTGAGGCCGA
>NZ_JAYMRY010000142.1:0-1107 GCF_038900695.1 Paraburkholderia sp. JHI2823
GTAGTCGGCCCTGAACAATTCGTTTCGCGCGGCGCGGCCATCACGCCGTGAAGACGACAGTGGGCGAGCGGTTGCGCAAAGCGATCAGAATGAGGGCGTAAAAAAGCCGCAGCTTTCTGAGGATCATGCGCAGGTTGTGCCCGGCGCCGCACAGCACCGCGTGCATCGCGTCGCCGAGTGCGCCTTTGAGCCAGTTCCGGTCGAGTTTGCCGTCGGCCTTCATGTGACCGATGGCCGGCTCGATCGCGCTTCGCCGTCGGATCATCGCGCGCAGGTTCCGCGTAATTCCGCGTCGCAATCCCGGGTGATAGATCTTCACGCCATCTATGGCGACACCCTTGTAGCCTCGATCAACAACGGCCACTTCCGGCTTCACGTCGCTTAAGATTGCCGCCTGCTCCAGTGCCTCAGCCAGCGTATGGCCGTCATACGGATTGCCCGGCATCGAGCGCGCTCCGATCACGAGCCCTTCCTTGTGGGTCGTCGTGATCGACACCTTGACGCCGAATTCGTACGGCGTGCGCGCTTTGCCCTTGGCCAGGCACTCAACTTCCGGCGCATGCAAGGCGTACAGCTTGTTCTTGTCCTTCTGCTTTTGCGACAGGATCCGCCTGGTGCGACCGACCAACTCTGTTAGCGCGCCGCGTCCGGCGTCGCCAACTGAATCGAGTTGACGCTCCACATCACGCATCACCCGACCAACGCGCGAGCGCAACGTGCGCAGCGCCTTCTTCATACGCTTGTACTGCTTCGCATGCGCGTAGCGGCCAATCTGACGCGCCAGGTGCGGCGCCTCGCGATTGTAGTTCTGCCGCAGCTTCAATCCATGCCGTGCCGCAGCCTTCACCAGATGTTCGCGACACCGCTCGAGCAGGCGAGAATCGGTTGGATGGGCGATCGCCTTTTGCATGACCGTCGTGTCGACAATTACACGCTTCGCGCTTGAGGCCTTGATCACGCCCGCGCGCTTTGCCGCTTCGATCGTCTCGGCCAGCAACTCCTCAACTCCGGCTTCACCCAGGCGCTTGCGCCAACGCGTGAGGCTCGACGGATCGATCGGCGGCTCGGTCTGTAAAAATGCTTCGCCGGTGAAGACCTGCCAGTACG
>NZ_JAYMRY010000143.1:0-1091 GCF_038900695.1 Paraburkholderia sp. JHI2823
TGAACCAATGAAATTGCACTGATCTAATAGTGCATGGGCAAAATGAATTTGAGTGAAACCGAGCGCGAAGAGCTGATGTCGATGCAGCGCAGCCGCACGATGGCAGTTGGCCAGGTGAGGCGTGCGCGGTGATCTTGCTGCTCGACGAAGGGGCCTCGCGTGCGGCGACCATGGCCGAATTGCGCTGCGATTCGCGATTCATCACAACGTGGCAAACGCGTTTCACCAGTGAGCGCCTGGCTGGCCTTTACGGCAGACATCCAGGCCGCGCGCCGCGACCTGACCTCGCGGGCCTTGAAGCGAGAGTGCTCGACTACACGCTGCGACGCAAACCGGCCGACGGCTCGACGCACTGGAGCAGCCGCAAACTGGCGGCACAACTGGGCATGGCCTTCATGACGGTGCAACGTATCTGGCGCAAGCACGACATTCGGCCACATCGTCTCGATACGCACATGGTGTCCAACGATCCTGACTTTGAGACCAAGGCGGCCGATGTGATCGGGCTGTACCTCAATCCGCCATTGCATGCGGTGGTGTTCTGCGTGGACGAGAAGACAGCCATCCAGGCGCTGGATCGCAAAGACCGGATGTTGCCGCTCTCGCCCGGGCGCGCAGAGAGCCATGGTTTTGAATACAAGCGCAACGGTACCCTGAGCCTGTTCGCCGCATTGAATGTTGCCACCGGTGAGGTGCTGGGCAAAACCGCGCCACGCCACACCAGCGCCCAGTTTGTTGCGTTCCTCACCGAAGTGGTATCGGCCCAACCGCGCGGAAAGGAGATTCAGGTGATCTGCGACAACGTGAGCAGCCACAAGACCGAGGCCGTTCAAACATTTCTGGCTGACCATCCGAAGGTCTCGATACATTACACACCCACGTATTCGTCATGGCTGAATCAGGTCGAAAACTGGTTTGTCCGCATCCAGCGCGACGTCATTGCGCGTGGCGTATTCACCAGCACCAAGGATCTTGACAAAAAGCTCATGCGTTATATACGTCCGTACAACAAGCAGGCGCTTCCATTGAAATGGAAGTACTCCGATCCATCGCGGCGAATCCGGTGCAATTCTTCTGGTTCAATGGACTAG
>NZ_JAYMRY010000144.1:0-1081 GCF_038900695.1 Paraburkholderia sp. JHI2823
CTTGGAAAACGCGAGACTCTCCCTTCGGCGTCGTTTGTGCAAGATGCCTGAGGGAGATCCCCTCCGCCACATCACGCAAGCCGCTCAAAACGCCCCGAATTCCCATCGACTTGCGTGCTCATGCTCAAGGCCGGCTTCTAAAAGGGCGGGGATTTGACAACGGCATTCATTGCTCAGCCGCCGCTTGTGGGAGGCGACCATACCATTTGGTTTGGGCTTTCGGACCCGGCGATGGAAGATGCGCTTTATGACGAGCCGCTGTACCGTGAGTTTGCGGGGCTGGACGAAGGTATGACGCGTTTGCCGGACGAAAGCACGATTCTGTGGTTCCGCCACCTTCTCGAAACGCACGGACTGGCCGCGCAGATGCTCGCCTTGGTCAATGAGCTCCTGAGTGAAAAAGGCTTGATGTTGAAGGCAGGCTCAGCGGTCGATGCGACCTTGATTAGCGCACCCAGTTCGACAAAGAACGGCTCTGGCAAGCGGGACCCGAAGATGCATCAGACGAAGAAAGGGAACCAATGGTACTTCGGGATGAAAGCGCACGTGCGACCTGAAAGTCGCTTGAATTTCTGTCTAACTCAACGAGATGTGTGTTGTGATTAAACCGGTTGTTCCATCAACCGTTCCCTACCCAGACATGCGGAGCCGGTAACAGCTCGGTGTGAAGCTCTGGGAACAATGTAACCGCCGACTGATTTCGGTACGCCGACCCGCGAGGGAAAGCGGAATCTACCAGCACAAAGGTGGTGAGGGACTAGGGACGAGTGGCAACGATCAACGTATGTGAACCTCCGTTAAACGTCGTCATCATTGTACAAGCCAAATGTGCTGACAGGCTTGGGCCAAAATGGCACGCGGCAAGGCATGGCCTCTGTGAGCTGGGCCATCATGGACAATCCGCCGCCGGCGAATAGGAGGGATCCGCCCCGCTCTGAAATTCATGCGGAACAGGGTAAGTCAGAATGATTTTCCGTGAGGCGGAGGCTGGCCTGCCGTAGGAAGTCAAACGCGGGTTAGCATGACTGCCAGAGCCGCACGGTGTGGACAGGGCCCACACCCGGCGATTTCCGAGACGGAG
>NZ_JAYMRY010000145.1:0-1061 GCF_038900695.1 Paraburkholderia sp. JHI2823
AAAATAAACTCTCGGTGAATGTGTCGGCGCCGCGCATGATCTTCGGGGGCAAGTGGGGGCCTTCTATCAACGCTTCATTGGTCTTCCGCGATGACGTGGCCGCCGGTACTTCAGCAGCCTGCTAGAGCATCCGGCGACCAGTTTCAATCGGAAGCTATCTGGCGCACGCCCACAACGTGGGTACACACTGCCGACGGCTGCCGACCACGTTTTCATGGAGACCTGCAAGTACCAGCACCCCTACTTGCGACATAGCCTGCATATCGATGTGGGTACACGGATACCTCGCCGCAGCTAGGCGCGGAGTTCCTTTGTATCGGAGGATACCAACCGCCCCCCACTGCCGTTGACGGCCTGGTAAAGGTTGTGCTCGCCTGGGTTAATGCGCCCTTTCTCCGTGGGCGGGGAGCAGGAAGAGTCGTCCGCTAAGTCTGTGCGCACGAGGGAATGAGTCAGCGGCCCATCGCGGCGACGGAGAGGCCTGTTTATGCGGGCGCTGTGCACGCGGAAATGGGACAAACTCTAAGTGTCTGGGATGTATCCCGTTTCCCCTTGGGAGCCGCACCCGGCAAGGGTTTCGCCCTACCTCAGTATCCCGAAGTAGTCCCGTTCGTCTCGGTTTTGAAAGAACGCCGTGATGCGTTTTGGTGCTTCGTTTTCTTACAGGTCGTACGTATCGCCAACCTCGTTTTGGGGTCGCGTTAGGTTGGGCTGCCGCGATAGCATAGGTGTCGTTTCGACCGGAGGAGATGTCGATGACTCGCCGGGCGGGGGAAAGTGATATCGGGCGGTAGGTCCACAACTACTGCATCGATACAGGAGACTCTTGCTCGTAGCGCGAGGGCTATTCAACTAAAGCACCAGCGAACGCCTGCGGGATTGAAGCGCCCATCCGAGAGGGGTGCGCCGCCACCGTCGTGTATGTGGGCGGTGCCTGGAGCGGCCCCACGTATCTGAGGACACGAGGACTCTCTTAAAATAAGGGATAGTCTTGTGCCTATCAGTAAGCCTAGTCATTACGTGGAAAGCATCGAAATTCTGACCGAGCCGGAGCGCCGTCG
>NZ_JAYMRY010000146.1:0-1025 GCF_038900695.1 Paraburkholderia sp. JHI2823
GCCATCGACGAAAGGAAGCGCATGAGCGCGCCCGGGCGCTCGGGGAACTCGAAGCGGAACAGGCGCTCGTCGTGTGCCAGAGGCGAGCGCCCGCCCACCATGTAGCGGATGTGCTGCTTCGAGAGCTCGTCGCCGGTGAGGTCGACGCTCGGAAAGCCGTGATCGACGAAGGCCTTCGCGATCTGCTGCGACTCGCCACGATTGCGGATCTGCACGCCCACGAAGATGTGCGCGCGTTCGGCGTCGTCGATGCGGTAGTTGAACTCGGTCACGCTGCGCGTGCCGACCAGTTCGCAGAAGCGCCTGAAGCTGCCGCGCTCTTCGGGGATCGTCACCGCGAACACCGCCTCGCGCGCCTCGCCCACCTCCGCGCGCTCGGCCACGAAACGCATGCGGTCGAAGTTCATGTTCGCGCCCGAGGTGATCGCCACGAGCGTTTGCCCCTCGATGCCTTCGCGTTCCGCATACTGCTTCGCGCCCGCCACGGCCAGTGCGCCCGCCGGTTCGAGCACGCTGCGCGTGTCCTGGAAGACGTCCTTGATCGCCGCGCACAGCGCGTCGGTGTCCACCGTCAGCACCTCGTCGAGATACTCCCGGCACAGGCGGAAGGTTTCCTCGCCCACGAGCTTCACGGCCGTGCCGTCGGAGAAGAGGCCCACTTCGCTCAGTTCCACGCGCTCGCCCGCCTTGATCGACTGCGCCATCGCGCAGGAATCGTCGGTCTGCACGCCGATCACGCGGATGTCGGGGCGCACGGCCTTCACGTAGGCAGCCACGCCGGCGGCCAGCCCCCCGCCGCCGATCGGCACGAAGATCGCGTGAATCGGGGCCTGATGCTGGCTCAGCACTTCCATCGCCACGGTGCCCTGGCCGGCGATCACATCGGGATCGTCGAATGGATGGACGAAGGTCAGGCCGCGCTCCTCCTGCAGCCGTACGGCGTGGGCGTAGGCGTCGCTGTAGGACTCGCCCGCCTGCACGACCTCGACGGTGGCGCCGCCATGGGCGCGCACCGCATCGACCTT
>NZ_JAYMRY010000147.1:0-1008 GCF_038900695.1 Paraburkholderia sp. JHI2823
GGCCACCATGAGTCCTGTTGCGCCGGTGTCGCCTCTAACCACTCGTGGGGGCTCATGTAATGTTCGCCTTTATGCCTCATTCGAAAGCGAAACCGGCGCGCATGGCCGGGCTCCGAAACGATACCTGCGTTGTGGCCGCCCGACGCCAGCACGAAACCGATCTCCGTATCGGTCAACAAGTGGAGCTTGTACACGGAGTGCCAGGGGGAGACGTGATCGCGTTCCGCACCCACGGCAAAAACCGGCATCTTCAGGGCCCCAAGGTGTACTGGTTTTCCATGCACAAAATACCTGCCCTCGGCGAGGTCGTTATGCAGATACAAGTGTGTCAGCGTCTCGAGATGTAGCCGGTATGGCAATCGGGTCGTGTCCGCGCTCCACGCCATCAGGTCCGTGGGTTGAGTACGCGTGCCGAGCAGGTATTCCCGCACGAGGCGCGACCAGATCAGATCGTGTGATCGCAGCATCTGGAACGCCGCGGCCATCTGTTCGCCGTCCAGATAGCCTTGTTCCCACATGAGCGCATCGAGATAGGCCAACCTGCTGGCATCGACGAACAGGCCCAGTTCTCCCGGCTCGCTGAAGTCGGTCTGCGCTGCGAGCAGGGTGATCGTCTTCAGCTCGGCCGCCTCTTTCCGGTGTGCCCGCGCGTGCGCCGCGGCCCCAAGTGCGAGCAGCGTACCGCCCAGGCAGTAGCCCACGCCATGCACAGGGGCGTCCGTGATGCGGCGCACCTGAGCGAGCGCATCGAACAAGCCCATATTGAGGTAGTCATCCAGTCCGAGGTCCCGCGCCTCTCCACGGGGATTGCGCCAGGAAATCATGAAAACCGTATGTCCGTGGTCGACGAGATAGCGCACCAGGGAGTCATGCGGCGAAAGATCGAGAATGTAGTATTTGAGTATCCACGATGGCACGATCAGGACGGGCTCATGCCACACGGTCGGCGTCAGTGGTTCGTACTGGATCAGTTCGATCAGCGCGGAACGATAGACGACCTTGCCGGGC
>NZ_JAYMRY010000148.1:0-983 GCF_038900695.1 Paraburkholderia sp. JHI2823
TTCGTAATGCGAAGGTCGGGGGTTCGATTCCTCTTTCCGGCACCAACAAGTTTCAAGCAAAAAGCCCAGTCCTCGTGACTGGGCTTTTTGCTTGTCTGTCGTGCTTCGCTTCGCACGATCGACGGGACCGCGCGCCGTCGCGGGAGACACTGCCGATCAGGATGCTGGCGCCATTGGCGTCCCCGTGTCGTCCGAAGCCGCTGCCCTGGTGCGCCATGCCCGTGCCTTCGCGATGAACGCACGACGCGCCGGTAGCTCGATCAGGTAATAGCCGAGCGCCCCGCCGGCCACGACCACGCCTAGTTCGACGACCAATATCAGCATGGCGACGCCCGGGGTCTGTGGCACATACAGCTGTTTGACGACCTGGTTGCAGGCGATCTGCAGAATCGGGTGAATCAGATAGATCGAAAACGAGATCTCGCCGAGAAACACGGCGACCCGATTGCCGAACAGCGCGTTGCCGATCACGCCGCCGTTCGCGAGACCCGCGATCACGAGCAGGATCACCGGCAGCAGCATGAACGGCAACGTGGTCGGCACGCACATCAGGATCATCAGCGCGACAAGACCGACGCACATCGCGACATCGCCGACCTCCCACGTCTTCACGAGCCGGAACAGCCAGTATCCGGCGATGAATTGCGGCACGATCCGCAGCACACCGAACGTGGTCAGCCCGACATCGCCGTCGTTATAGAGGAAGCAGTACGCGCACAACGTCAGCCAGCACACGAGCACGATCACACCACAAGTCACGCGCGATAGCTGGCTCAGCACCCTCGCGCACAGCGGAAACAGAAACAGATAGGCGAACCATTCGGCGCTGATCGACCACGACACGAAGTTCCAGCTCAACTTGTGCTCGAGGCCCCATGCCTGAACGAGCAGCACGTTCTCGACCGCGGTACGCGCGGTGTACTCGACGTCGCTGTGCGCGAACTCGTGGCCGATGCGCTTCGCGACGAAACTCAGGCCCTCGT
>NZ_JAYMRY010000149.1:0-952 GCF_038900695.1 Paraburkholderia sp. JHI2823
CTTAGTTACTTGACCAACTTGCAAAACAAATCCTTGCCATTTTTCAAAACACACCCCACAACACAAACTTTTAAAACAAGTTTCAAAACACTGAAAACTTTTCAAAATACAAATACACCTTTGTATACATTTAAATATGGATCATTACAAAGGTTGCCACAACAAATGGCCTCTTTTCAAAACTTCTTTCAAAATCACACACAAAGCACCATTTCAAACAATTGAAATCACCATTTCAAACAATTGAAAATGCAAGGCAAGTGATCTAAGCAAGTAACTAAGAGCCCATGGATAACCATGGATAGAAAGGGTGCTAATACCTTCCCTTTCTATAATCTACTCCCCGAACCCAAGGAAACATCTCAAAGGTCTTTTCTGTGCTTTTTGACCTTTCCTTAGGATAAAATAAAAGTCGGTGGCGACTCTTGCTTACCGCGACATTTTGCAAACACAAACGCAAAACGCAAACCAGCATTCCAAAAATAGTCCGTTCTTCCCACCGTATCATAGAACAGGCGACTCTGCTGGGGATATTTCTAAGTGGGGTGTACCTTAGGAATAGTTCATCATAATGTTTTCAATTGCTTGATTTGTATGCTTTATCTTTGTGGGTTTGAATCAGAGTTACTATAGATCCTAACCCGGATCTGGGGATACCTTTCTTAGAAAGTAGCAACAAGACTGTGAGGGAACTGTGCGGGGTATACCGACATGGTTGAAACAGTCTGCTACGTTGATGTGGCACTTTGGTGTGTACCGGTAACCCTTGAGTTCAGTCAAGGAGAGTACGGGGCCTCCGCGTGGTGTCGTGAAGCATCAACAGACCTTAGGAACCTTAATTGAACTATCTTGGCCTCTTTAGGGTAGTGAGATAACTGACTTTGGTGCAGTCCGAGGTGGGTTGATACTCGATACTACACCCAATTGAGGGTTGCTTTCCTGGGATATTTCG
>NZ_JAYMRY010000150.1:0-944 GCF_038900695.1 Paraburkholderia sp. JHI2823
ACGATCGCGGGCATGAGCTTCGGCGCGCTCTCGGCGAACGTCAAGGAGGCGCTCGGTCAGGCCGCGACGGCGATGGGCACGTCCACGACCACCGGCGACGGCGGCATGACCCAGGAGGAGCGCCGCTCGTCGAAGACGCTGGTTTATCAGTGCCTGCCCTCGCGCTACGGCTTCAATCCGAACGACGTCCGTCGTGCCGACGCCATCGAAATCGTCATCGGTCAGGGCGCCAAGCCGGGTGGAGGCGGCATGCTGCTCGGACAGAAAGTGAATCCGCGCGTGGCGGCGATGCGCACCTTGCCGGCCGGCGTCGACCAGCGCTCGGCGAGCCGCCACCCGGACTGGACCGGTCCCGACGACCTGGCGATCAAGATCCAGGAACTGCGCGAAATCACCGACTGGAACACGCCCGTGTATGTGAAGGTCGGGGCGACCCGCACGTTCAACGACGTCAAGCTCGCCGTGCATGCCGGCGCCGATGTGGTCGTGATCGACGGCATGCAGGGAGGCACCGCGGCCACGCAGACCTGCTTCATCGAGAACGTGGGGATTCCGACGCTGGCCGCGGTGCGCCAGGCGGTGGACGCGCTCGAAGATCTGAACATGAAAGGGCAGGTGCAGCTGATCGTATCGGGCGGCATACGGACGGGAGCCGACGTCGCCAAGGCGCTGGCGCTCGGCGCGGACGCCGTCGCGATCGGGCAGGGCATGCTGATGGCGCTCGGCTGCAACAGTGACAGCTATTTCCAGAACGGCGCACTGCATTCGGCGGCTGCCGATTATGCCGCGCTCGGCACGTCGCCGGGCTTCTGCCACCACTGCCACACGGGTAAATGCCCCGTTGGCGTGACGACGCAGGACGCCGTTCTCGAACAGCGCGTCCAGCCCGATGAGGGTTCGCGCCGCGTGCGCAACTATCTCAAGACGCTGAACATGGAACTGAC
>NZ_JAYMRY010000151.1:0-926 GCF_038900695.1 Paraburkholderia sp. JHI2823
CCGATGCGAAGGGAGAAATCCAAGCGGAAGGCCTCCGCAAGGATGAGAGTACCGATGCGGGGCACAGGGGCGGAGACGTCCGCAGTAGGGGTGAAGGTCCTGTAATGGGACTGGACCGAAGGGGCGTCATCGTTCGGCGTTACTACGTCGGCAACTTGAGAGAGGAGGACCGGCGTGGATAAGGCAAAACCGTTTTGTATTTCCAAACACGAGGTGTGGGCGGCTTACAAGCAAGTAAAGGCAAATCGTGGAGCCGCAGGCGTGGACAGGCAATCACTGGCGGCATTCGAGGAGGATCTGAAGAATAACCTTTATCGGATCTGGAATCGGATGTCATCCGGCAGCTATGTTCCGCCGCCGGTCCTGCGAGTTGACATACCCAAAGCGGGAGGCGGGACGAGACCGTTGGGCATACCGACGGTGTCGGACAGAATCGCGCAGATGGTAGTCAAACGATATCTCGAGCCTATTGTGGACCCGGTGTTTCATGAGGACTCTTACGGATATCGTCCTGGCCGGTCGGCGCATCAAGCACTTTCGGCTGCGCGGCAGCGATGCTGGCGTTACGCCTGGGTGCTCGATCTCGACATCAAGGGCTTCTTCAATAATATTGATTGGGAACTTCTGATGCGGGCAGTGCGTCGTCACACGGATTGCGCATGGGCGTTGCTGTATATCGAGCGTTGGCTCAGAGCGCCAGTGTGCATGCCGGATGGGGCTTTGGTGCATCCCGACAAGGGTACACCGCAAGGCTCGGTCATCAGCCCAATACTCGCGAATTTGTTCTTGCACTACGCGTTTGATCGGTGGATGCAGAAACACCACCCGGAAGTTCCCTTCGAGCGCTACGCTGACGATGCTATCTGTCATTGCAAAAGTGAAGCGCATGCGCGCGCACTCAGGCAGGAACTGGAGCAACGGATGGC
>NZ_JAYMRY010000152.1:0-921 GCF_038900695.1 Paraburkholderia sp. JHI2823
CGCCGTCGACGGCGCGGCGCTCACGCCCGGTTGCCTCTACAGGAGTTTCATCATGCAGGAACAGTTTGCTGCACTTCAGAAGGCCAACGTTGATCTGTTCTTCGGTGTGGCCATCCGGATGGTCGAAGGTGTCGAGAGGCTCGCCCAGTTGAACATGCAGGCGCTTCGGGCGACGCTCGACCATACCTTCAGGCAGGCCTGCCAGGCTCTGTCCGTGAAGGAGCCGCAGGAATGGCTGGCGCAGCAAGACAGCCTGGCCGCGCCCACGACAGAAAAGGTGCAGACCTGGACGTGGCAGATGTTCGAAATCATCGCCGCCACCCAGGCTGATCTGTTGCGGTCCGCGCACGCGCAGTGGGATGCGTCGGTCAGGCAGGCAAGGACGCAGGTGCAGGACCTCGCGAAAAGCGCGCCGGCCGGCTCCGAGGCAGCCGTCGCCGCGCTGGATGAGGTGATTACCACGACCAATGCGCTATATGAGACGCTGCAGAAGACCGGCGAGCAGGCGTTCGAGGCCACGCGAAGCAACCTCGAAGTGGCCTCCGCGGCAGCCACGAAATCCGCCAGGCGCGCCAGCGAGTCGCAAGCCGCGAAGCGGTAACCGGGCACCCGGCATCGACACGCCATGCCGGGTTGCCATTGACAGGAATCCTGCGCATACCGGTGACCCGTTGGAACTTCAACCTGCTCACCCAGGACTGCCAGACCCGCCGGGCGGTTCGGTGACGCAGTTGGGATCCGGTACGCGCCGCTCTTTTTCTGATCGAACGAGGCGATGATGGACGAAAACTGGGTAACCATGGTGATGGGGTCGGCGGTGCTGCTGTTCGCAGCCGGCTTCGTGGTCGACCACTATCGCCGGGAGCATCGGCGTGCGCAGTTGATGCGGCGGCTGGACCATGTGCGTCGCAACGAGGTCCT
>NZ_JAYMRY010000153.1:0-911 GCF_038900695.1 Paraburkholderia sp. JHI2823
GCGTTGTTGCAGAAATCAGGCTGCTTCGCGGGGTCTTGACGTTTACGCGCAACGCTCGGGTTGACCAAAATGTTAACTTCACTTCGAACTGCGTAGATTCTTGCTTTTTTCGCCGAGAAGATGCGCAAGGACGAACGCAAGGCAAGCGAGCCCAAAGGGGCGTACCGCGTCAGGAACTGGCGAGAATACAATGCCGGTTTGATCGCGAGAGACGACGTGACCATGTGGATTGATGAAAGCGTACTGACGCAGGTATCCGAGGCTGGCCCGACCAGGCGCGGCCGACCGCGTGTCTACAGTGATGCGGCGATCCAGATGCTGCTCGGTCTCAAGCAGGTTTTTCAACTGCCGCTGCGCGCTCTGCAGGGCTTCGCGCTCAGCCTGGGCAAACTCGCCTACACGGGCTTGCCGGTGCCGAACTACACGACCTTGAGCCGTCGCGCACAGACACTGAAGGTTGTGCTGCCCATGCAGCGCCCCGATGCTCCCTTGCACCTGGTGATCGACAGCACTGGACTGAAGGTGTACGGCGAAGGTGAGTGGAAGGTGCGCAAGCACGGCTATTCGAAGCGCCGGACATGGCGCAAGGTCCATCTCGCGATGAACGCGAACACCGGCCAGATATGCGCCGCGCTGATGACGCATCAGGACGAAGGCGATGGCGAAGTGTTGCCCGAACTGCTCGACCAGATTCCGGCTGACGTGCTGATCGATACCATCGGTGGCGACGGCGCCTACGACACCAGGCCGTGCCACGCGCAGATCGCCGCGCGTGGCGCGATCCCATCGATTCCGCCGCGTGAGGGAGCGAAGCCGTGGCCTGTCAGCACGCCCGGTGCCGCTTGGCGCAATGCTGCTATCGATGCGATCGAGCGCAGCAGCAGGCGCGAATGGAAGCAGGCAACCGGCTA
>NZ_JAYMRY010000154.1:0-898 GCF_038900695.1 Paraburkholderia sp. JHI2823
CATTCCCAAGGAGAGAGACCATGCAACGCCGCACGTTTCTGAACACCCTTGTTGTCGCCACCGCTGCCAGCTCGCTGATGCTCGACGCGCAGTCGGCAGAAGCCGGACGCGCGGCGACGCCGGACGCGCTCGATCCGGGCCGCTGGTCGCCGCTCAACGCCGCGCGCCTGCAGGTGGTGCTCGACGAGCATGGCGTCAAGAGCGGGCGCTACGATCCGGAACGGCGTCCGTATGCAGTGTTCGACTGGGACAACACGTGCATCATGAACGACTGCGAAGAGGCGTTGTTGATGTATCAGATCAACCACATGGCGTACAAGCTGACGCCGGATGAATTCGTCGACGTGATGTGGACGGACGTGCCGAAAGGCACCTTCATGAAGGACTACACGACGGTGGACGGCAAGCCGGTGTCGATGGAGGATCTCGCCGCCGACGTCGAATCCGATTACCGCTGGCTGCATGCGAACTACAAGGGGCTCGCAGGCGACAAGAGCCTCGACGAGATCCATGAGACCGACCAGTTCAAGGATTTCCGCGCGAAGCTCTACTTTATGTACGATGCGATCTGCGACACGCATCCGCTCGAGATCGGCTACAAGTGGATCATCTACTTCTACCGAAACATGACGACGGCAGAGCTGCAGGCGATGGCCGAAGCGTCCAACAACCACGGCATCGGCGATGCGCTGCGCAAGGTCAGATACGAAAGCCCGAAGACCCTGTCGGGCAAGGCCGGCGTGGTGGCCGACACGCATTTCCACGGCATCCGCATTCACGAAGAGATACGCGCGGTGATGCACACGCTGCGCGCGAACGGCATCGACGTGTACGTCAGCACCGCGTCGCTCGACGACGTTGTGCGCGTGTTCGCCGGCAATCCGAACTACGGCTATGG
>NZ_JAYMRY010000155.1:0-890 GCF_038900695.1 Paraburkholderia sp. JHI2823
AGCCCTTTCACATGCGTCTTGCTGATGATCGGGCACGCGTCGGGCGAAACATCGACAATGCCGCCCCACTGCCGGTTCATGCGCACGCGCGAGAACACCGGGAACATTTCGACGATGGCCTGCAGCGTGCCCTCGATGATATGGAAGCTGCCGCGCTGTCCGAAGCCCGTGTACTGGTCCACGCCCGCGCCGATCACGAGGTCGCCCTTGTCGGACTGGCTGATATAGGCATGCACCGCGTTGGACATGATGACGGTGTTCACGACGGGCTTGATCGGCTCCGACACCAGCGCCTGGAGCGGGTGGCTTTCGAGCGGCAGGCGCACGCCCGCCATGTCGGCGAGCGTCGTGGTGTTGCCGGCGGCCACCACGGCGACCTTCTTCGCCTTGATGAAACCCTTCGAGGTGTCCACGCCCGTCACGCGCGCGCCGTCGCGGCGGATGCCCGTCACCTGGCAGTTCTGGATGATGTCCACGCCGTGCTGGTCGGCGCCGCGCGCGAAGCCCCACGCCACCGCGTCGTGGCGCGCCACGCCCGCGCGGCGCTGGATCGAGGCGCCCAGCACGGGGTAACGGCTGTTCAGGTTGATGGTCGGCTCGATTTCCTTGATCTGCTCGGGCGTGAGGAATTCGGCGTCCACGCCGTTCAGGCGGTTCGCATTCACGCGGCGCTCGGTGTCACGCACGTCCTGCAGCGTGTGCGCGAGATTCATCACGCCGCGCTGGCTGAACATCACGTTGTAGTTCAGGTCCTGCGAGAGCCCTTCCCAGAGCTTCATCGCCTTTTCGTAGAGCGCCGCGGATTCATCCCACAGGTAATTGGAACGCACGATGGTCGTATTGCGCGCCGTATTGCCGCCGCCGATCCAGCCCTTCTCCAGGATCGCGAC
>NZ_JAYMRY010000156.1:0-870 GCF_038900695.1 Paraburkholderia sp. JHI2823
TCAACGAGGTGGTGGCCATTGCCGAGAAGAAGTGCCTGCTCTCGGGTGAACATTTCAGCGTGGACGGCACGCTGATCCAGGCGTGGGCTGGACACAAGAGCTTTGTACGCAAGAATGGGGTCGATCAGGACAACGACGGTGGCGGCGCGGGTGATTTCAAGGGCGAGAAACGTAGCAACGAGACACATCAGTCGAAGACCGATCCAGATGCGCAGCTCTATCGCAAAGGCAAAACGGCCAGCGAATTGCGGTACATGGGCCACACGCTGACCGACAATCGGCATGGCCTGGTGGTCAACGCGCGTGTGACGCGCGCTGACGGGCATGCCGAGCGCGAAGCAGCCAAGGTCATGATCAACGACGCGCGGCAAGTGGTAGGAGATGCGAGCGCAGAAATCACGCTGGGCGCAGATAGGGGTTACGACGCACAGGAATTCATCGAGGCGTGCCAGCAGATGAAGGTTACACCGCACGTTGCGCAAAACACCTCGGGACGGCGTTCGGCAGTGCCAGAAACGATTGCCGCGAGCGCGGGCTACGCCATTTCGCAGCAAAAGCGCAAGTTGATCGAACAAGGTTTCGGCTGGGCCAAGACCGTGGGCCGCATGCGCCAGGTGATGGTGCGTGGCTTGAAGAAGGTGGACCAAATGTTCGTGTTGAACATGGCGGCGTACAACCTTGTGCGCATGCGATCGCTGGCACAAGTCCGTCCATAGTGACGGTAATCGCGGCAATGAGGCCAAAAAATAGCCTCAAGCCGCCGAAAGAACGTTGAATTCGCGTTGCGATTGCACAATGCGAAAGTTTGCGACCGGCGGGCGCGTAAATCGAGGAGCGCCGCTTCCGCCGAGGGTGTATTTCCGCAACCTG
>NZ_JAYMRY010000157.1:0-859 GCF_038900695.1 Paraburkholderia sp. JHI2823
TGAACCGGAAATACCAGCGAACCGCGCAACTGATGACGACGGCAGGGAAGCGGTGGCCGTGATAAAGCGGTTTTGTCTTCTTCATTACGTCATTCTACCGCCCCCTCTCCATCAACCTGACAGAGCCGTCTCCAGCAGTCCCTCGCGCTTTTCCGCAGGGATCGATGGTGGCCGCATCTGCGGGTCGGGATTGTATTCATGATGCAGCATCATGATCGGGATCATCGGCCCGCCGTGGTCCTCGTCGTGGATCAGTCCCCCCCAGCTCGCAGGACGCATCTGTACGCCGCGCATGAAGCCATGCGCCCAGTCGTTGGCCGGTGCAACACCATCGTCGCGCTCGAGCAACACGGGCAGGTACACGTTCGGCTCATGCAGCGTTTGCTGCAATTCCGTGCTGATCGTGTTCCAGTGACGCATGAGCAGCTCGATGATTTCGGGGGCCTGCCCGTCGCTTTCAAACGAAAAATCCTCCCCCCAGATCTGGGGCAGATACTCGCTGGGCAACACGATGTCAGGTCCGCAAATCAACGCGACGAAATAGCCGTCGAGCGTTTCGATGTTCATCGCGGCATCGCCGATGGAGTCAAGAAACCCGGCGAGACGGGCAAAATCGTCGTCGGCAAGCGGCTGTTGGGACATCAGGTTGTTCACGGCGGATTTTCTCTTCGCGAGGGTCCAAGCGACTGTATCCGGTCATTATACGATGTCGACTTGGTTCTGTCGCGATAACGATGGTAGATCGAATGAGTGAATGTACATAGGATTGCTTACATAGCCAGCAAGTAGAACTGCTCGGCAACCGTTCGGGCGACGCGATCGTCTTGCATTTGTCCCTTGCGGATCATATGCATCACTT
>NZ_JAYMRY010000158.1:0-830 GCF_038900695.1 Paraburkholderia sp. JHI2823
TGCAGATGGTATGGACGCCTCCCCCCGGAAACGGGCCGTCGTGGAAGTGACGACCCGGGCGCGGGAGACTTGGCACGCGTCGGTCTGCGTGTGCCAAAGTAAGGGTGCCCGTAAACCGTGCATCAAGGAGAACCGGAAATGAAACCCACCCTTATCGGAATGGACATTGCCAAGCAGGTATTCCAGCTTCATGCACTCGACCCGCAGAGCGGCCAGATCGAAAGACTCAAGCTAAAGCGTGCACAGGTTCTCGAGTTTTTCGCCAGGCGCTCACCTTCGATTGTTGTGATGGAAGCGTGTGGCAGCGCACACGACTGGGCGAGACGGCTGCAGCAGCTCGGTCATGATGCGAGGCTCATCTCCGCCCGGTCGGTGCGGCCGTTTGTGTTGCGTAACAAGACCGACGCGGCCGATGCCCGAGCCATCTGCACAGCGGCGCAGCAGCCGGACGCGCGCTTTGTTGCTATCAAGAGTGAAGATCAGCAAGCCATCCTCGCGATACATCGGATGCGTGCCCAACTCATGAAGTTCCGCATCATGCAAACCAACGCGTTGCGCGGTCTGCTGTACGAGTTCGGCGAAGCACTGCCCGAGAGCTATCGGGCCTTCACCAAAGCATTCCCTGCCACGCTTGCAGGCGTCGCTGAACGTCTGCCAGCAATCCTGATCGACAGCCTGCGTGAGCAATGGAATCGCGTTCAGGCCACCGACAAGGAAATCGCCGTGCTTGAGCGTCGGCTCGCTACCGCCTTTCGTAACAACGGGGACTGCCAGAAGGTCGCCGACATCCCTGGCGTTGGCCTTCTCACGGCCACCGCGACGGTTGCATC
>NZ_JAYMRY010000159.1:0-827 GCF_038900695.1 Paraburkholderia sp. JHI2823
GCCGATTCCGTCCACAGCAACCAGTCGGCCAGATGGGGCATCAAGCGCATCTCGAATGACGACCTGCGCCAGAAGTTCGTCGACGCCACCGTCGAGCAGGCCAAGGTGCTCGGCGTCACGCTGCCCGATGCCGATCTCAGGTGGAACGAAGCGCGTGGCCACTACGACTACGGCACGATCGACTGGGAAGAATTCTGGCGCGTCGTGAACGGCGACGGCCCGTGCAACCGCGAGCGTCTGGGCACGCGCGTGAAGGCGCACAACGAAGGCGCGTGGGTGCGCGAAGCCGCGCTCGCCCATGCCGCGAAACAGCGTCAGCGCGCCGAAAAGCACGCCGCGTAACTCATACAGGAAACAGGAAGGAGATCCACGATGAACAAGGAATGGCCGATCTGGGAAGTGTTCGTGCGCAGCAAGCAGGGCCTCGATCACAAGCACTGCGGCAGCCTGCACGCCGCCGACGCCACGATGGCGCTGCGCATGGCGCGCGACGTCTACACGCGCCGTCAGGAAGGCGTGAGCATCTGGGTGGTGCCGTCGTCGGCGATCACCGCGTCGGATCCGAACGAGAAGGCCGAGCTCTTCGAGCCGGCCGGCGACAAGATCTATCGCCACCCGACGTTCTACACGCTGCCCGACGAAGTCAACCACATGTAAGAGCGCACCATGACGACGCCCACGCCCGAACATCTCGCGTACGTGCTGCGCCTTGCCGATACGGCGCTGATCCTCGGTCAGCGCAACACGGAATGGTGCGGCCACGGCCCGGTCCTCGAAGAGGACATCGCACTCGCCAACATGAGCCTCGACCTGATCGGTCAGGCGCG
>NZ_JAYMRY010000160.1:0-803 GCF_038900695.1 Paraburkholderia sp. JHI2823
CTTTCTTTATTTAGTAGAGTCTGTTGAATGATTGCACTATGTTGTACCCCAAAATTTTCTCATATTTTCTTCAAAAACATTCTTCTAAGATTCTCAAATACTCAAGGATTCTTAAGAGTTGATCAGACAAACTCACCTTCTAAAATATGGGTCCACAACTAGGGTTTCATCTTGTACAAGGAAGAATGGGTTGCAAGGGACTCAAATGACTTTTATGGTTCATCATAGGTACTCAATAATGCTTATGACAAGTTTCAAGCATTGCATCACAAGTTTGCTCAATTAAGTGCTCAGATGACTGCAAATCAACTGTATTGGACAAAAAGTCAATTGTGGTCAATATACAGTCAAACTTCAATATTTTTGGTTAACATCCTCATTTTGAAGTATTATTCATCATCTGATCAATGGTTGATCATGATTCCTCAAGGAATGCTCCTAATTCATTAAAACTCAAAAGTTGCTAAATTAGGGTTTCTTAGGAAAAGTCAACCAAATTTTGACCAAGCATAACTTCTTCATGCTTTATCAGAAATTTTACATCCAAGGCTCATTTTGAAGAGGATACAATTCCCTACAACTCATCTTCATCCATCAAGTTCAAAAATGTACTCATCAAAAGATATGAATTTCTACATTATAGGTCCTTTTGAAAAGTCAACAAAAACACCTTTTGGGTCAAAGCTTCTTACATGAACATGGAAGACTCAATTGAGATGAGACCAAAAGGGTTGTTTAGGGGACAACCTAAGCTTTCTAAAAATTCCAAGAAAACCACTCTAGGGATAAAATTGGAGGAGATA
>NZ_JAYMRY010000161.1:0-800 GCF_038900695.1 Paraburkholderia sp. JHI2823
CGGTCTGCGTCGTCCCGATCCTGCCAAGCAGTTCGACCTCGCCCGAACCGAGCGCATATGCGACTGTGATCGAATCCTTGTGAACGTCCAGGCCGACGTATAGCGTGCTATCGTGTTCCATGCTGGCTATATGAACGCCTCCCGTTTGCAAGGGCTTTCGTGTGTTTGAGGAGACAGGATGGGATTGCAGCTCTATATCCGGCCTGATGCAGCTGTGTGGGCTGCTGGCCACGATGAAATTCGCGGACTCGCACCTCATTCCTCCGACGAGCTTGGAGCTCTTGCCAGCATTCAGGTTTTGCGAGTCCTGGTCCGACCTGTGTTGTCATCCACTCGATTGCCTTCGCAACCTTTTAACGTGTCATTCGGGTACCCTGGTGGTTGATCTTCAGTGTAACGACCGGCAGTTAGTCGGGTTTCACGCTCACGTGATCTCTCCGGTAAGGCTGCCCGTGGGCCAGAATCGCCCAGATGGTCCGTGCGATCTTGTTGGCGAGCGCAACGGTCACGACATTTGATGGTCTGCGCTTGCGGATGTCTTCGAGCCAGGCGCTAGGTGATCTTGCGTGACGTAACACGGAGCGCGCGCCATGGATGAGCAGCGTGCGCAAATAGGTGTCACCCCGCTTGCTGATGCCTAGGGAAGGTCTGCAAAAGTCCTGGCGTTGAAGTTTGGTTGTCCTATCCTGGAAGAGCGCGAACCAAAGGAGTTCCTCGATGACACAGCTCGGTCTTGGCTTGGATCTTTCAACGAAACGCACGCGTAAGCGGGAATTTCTCGACGAGATGAGGCGCGTTGT
>NZ_JAYMRY010000162.1:0-797 GCF_038900695.1 Paraburkholderia sp. JHI2823
TCTGGTCGTACGCCTTCGCCTCGCCGCCGAACTTGGCGGTCAGAACCGTCGTGATCGCTGCCGTCAGCGTGGTCTTGCCGTGGTCAACGTGACCGATCGTGCCCACGTTCACGTGCGGCTTGGTCCGCTCAAACTTACCCTTGGCCATTTTCGACTCCTAAGAGGATTTTTCCGTACGTTGCGCGGGGCGCGCAAACAATCACTGGCTGCTGCTGCCTGCTCGACGCGAGGCTTCTGAGGCCCGCTAGATACCGGCTGGTGCCCATGGGCAGGATCGAACTGCCGACCTCTCCCTTACCAAGGGAGTGCTCTACCACTGAGCCACATGGGCATTTACTTAATTTCGCTGGAGCGGGTGAAGGGAATCGAACCCTCGTCGTAAGCTTGGAAGGCTTCTGCTCTACCATTGAGCTACACCCGCAAGGATCTGCCGATTCCCGACACTGATTCCCAACACTAGCTACAGCTGAATTCTGGTGGAGGAGGTTGGATTCGAACCAACGTAGGCGTAAGCCAACAGATTTACAGTCTGCCCCCTTTAGCCACTCGGGCACCCCTCCGCAGAGAACTGATGATTATGGGGGAACATCCGATAAGTGTCAAGCACTTTGTTCGGCGCCGAACCCACAACGCTCTCACTTATAGGGAGAGCGGAAAAGCAAAAACCCCGGCTTTTTAGGGCCGGGGTCTTGCTTGTAGAGGAGCCTGACGATTACCTACTTTCACACGGGCAATCCGCACTATCATCGGCGTGGAGTCGTTTCACGGTCCTGTTCGGGATGGGAAGGGGTGGGACC
>NZ_JAYMRY010000163.1:0-788 GCF_038900695.1 Paraburkholderia sp. JHI2823
CCGATAGAGAAGATGAACCATTGTGTTCGATTTGCAGATGAGGACCTCGCCAGCGAATTCCATTAGGGCCTGCAGGCGCATAACGACCTGCGAAAACGGGCCGGACATAAGCGTGCTGCCTTTACCTGAAAGCCAAAAATCGCAACACTGTTTGCAATCCGGGAGGCGTCCACATAAGACCTTCCCTAGAACCGTGCGCAGTGCCGGGATTGCATCGCACCCTTGCGTTCGCGATGAGGACAGCTGCCGTATCACGCGCAGCGGACCATTCCGCCGCTGTGGGCACCTCGGCTATCAACCAGTGTTAGGTTCCAGCTGTCCTCACCCAGATTAAACGCCATCTACAGGCGGCCACCTGACGCCGCATTGCACCCATGCCTTCCTTATTCCCGCGGCATTACCAGAAAGCGCATGGTCAGAGCGGCTGGATGCCTATCGCCTGCCTGCCCTTGGGCCCGTTTTTTACTTCGAAGGTTACCCTTTGATTTTCCTTTAGCGTCTTGAAGCCCTCTATCTGGATATCAGAGTAATGCACAAACAGATCGCAGCTTCCGTCGTCTGGCTGAATGAATCCGTACCCTCTTTCATTGTTGAACCATTTAACCCTACCCGTTGCCATCTTCATTCCTTATCGACGTGTTCTATCAATATAGGATATGCTTAGACGGTGTTATGAACTTTCGGCCAGACCTGGTACCCTGGCGGGATGAAAAAACGCAGACCCTACCCAACGGATGTATCGGATGAAGAATGGTACTTCGCCGCTCCATACCTGACATTGATGAATC
>NZ_JAYMRY010000164.1:0-780 GCF_038900695.1 Paraburkholderia sp. JHI2823
TCTTTGTATTTTCCTACAATTTAAATTAATTAAATGAATTAAAATTGATTAAAAATCCAATTAATTAATAAAAAATAAGAAATTAAATTTAATTAAGCTTGATGGGTCGTGCATAGGCCATGGATAAAGTTTCAAGAAGAAAGTTGAGGCCCATTAGCAAAAACAAGGTGTTTTGAGCAAAGTTGACTTTTGCAAATTCACAAAAATTTCCCAACTTCTCCAATGCATATCTTGCTCAATTTTTAAGCTTTGAACATGTTCTTGGACATTTTGGAAAGGTCTTTGAGTCCTCTAACCAATGCCTTTGGTCCCATGTCATTTTGATTTACCAATCTCAAGTTATGGCCTTTGACTTAAAGTCTCTTTTTGTTGACTTTTGAAAATGACCTATAATGTTGAAATTGATAACTTTTTGTGAGAGCATTTCTTGGACTTGGAATATGAAGATGAATTGTAGGAAATGTCTTTCTCTTCAAAATGAGCTTTGGATGGAATTTTTCTGATAATCCATGTGAAAGTTATGCCCTGGTCAATTTCAGTTGACTTTTTCAGCTGTCCAAAAATAGAAACTTTTGCATCTTGATGATTTTTGAGCCAAATTTTGAGAATCATGATCAAGCATTGATCAAATGATGTTTGTGGCTTCAAAATGAGATGTTGACCAAAAATTTGAACTTTTGACTGTCAAATGACCATTTTGCCCCTACAGTTGACTGTAGTGCAATTAGGGTTTTTGACTGTGCAATTTTGTGCTGAAAGTCTTGTATCTTGATAGGAGGA
>NZ_JAYMRY010000165.1:0-769 GCF_038900695.1 Paraburkholderia sp. JHI2823
AAGTCGGCCTCACAGCGCTTTAAAAAGGTTGATTCGCGTTGAAATTGCACAATGCGAAAGATTTAGCGGCAGTGGGCGCGTAAATCGTGGAAGGCCGCTGCCCGTCGAGGGGTATTTCCGCAACCTGTTAGGGCCTGCAGGCGCATAACGACCTGCGAAAACGGGCCGGACATAAGCGTGCTGCCTTTACCTCAAAGCCAAAAATCGCAACACTGTTTGCAATCCGGGAGGCGTCCACATAAGACCTTCCCTAACATTGCGGGTGGGGAAATGAGAGCGGCCGGTGCGCGCTCCAGTAATCTGCATTCGACAAGCCGGACCGAGTTTCATACATTTTTTGGACAAGTGGGTCCGGCGCAGCTCCCAGTCGCACAGGTTTCGGTCCACGCAGACTAGCAAAAATCGCGTTATTCGAGAACGTTATTCGAGAAATACTTGACTCGGTCTGCGGCATTCAGCCGCTACTCCCGTCGTGCTCTTGAATATCCTTAATCGCACCGTCGCAACGCGGCCTCTAGCGCAGGGTGGAGACACAATCCTCGCGAAGGGATGCGAAGAAGGCGAGAGGTAGTGAAGGTGAGCGTGAGCACGTAAATCGATGGGGCAATGGGCAAGCTAAATGATGTTCAAGGGACGAAGTAGAGAGGTGGCGCCGCTTCTTCGGACAGGGTCCCGAGATTTTTAAGTGGAACGTCCGGGGCGATCATGCTGCCGATTTGATCGCTGGCAGCGTCGCGAAGTATGCCTCATCGGGCGTCTGATCCGCCAG
>NZ_JAYMRY010000166.1:0-764 GCF_038900695.1 Paraburkholderia sp. JHI2823
CCCAAAGACAGTGACGATCAGGACAGCGAAGGTGGTGGCGGGGGCGACTTCAAGGGCGAGAAGCGTAGTAACGAGACGCATGAGTCCAAGACCGATCCCGATGCACGGCTCTATCGCAAAGGCAAGACGGCCAGCGAATTGCGTTACATGGGCCACACGCTGACCGACAATCGGCATGGCCTGGTGGTCAACGCGCGGGTGACGCGCGCTGACGGGCATGCCGAGCGCGAAGCAGCCAAGGTCATGATCAACGACGCCCGACAAGTGGCAGGAGATACGAGTGCAGAAATCACCCTGGGCGCAGACAAGGGTTACGACGCACAGGAATTCATCGAGGCGTGCCAGCAGATGAAGGTTACACCGCACGTTGCGCAAAACACCTCAGGACGGCGTTCGGCAGTGCCCGAAACGATTGCCGCGAGCGCGGGCTATGCCATTTCGCAGCAAAAGCGCAAATTGATCGAACAGGGCTTCGGGTGGGCCAAGACCGTGGGGCGCATGCGCCAGGTGATGGTGCGCGGCTTGAAGAAGGTGGACCAGATGTTCGTGTTGAACATGGCAGCCTACAACCTCGTGCGCATGCGATCCCTGGCACAGTTCCGTCCATAGTGGCGGGAAAAGGCGCCAATGAGGCCAGAAGTCGGCCTCACAGCGCTTTAAAAAGGTTGATTCGCGTTGAAATTGCACAATGCGAAAGATTTAGCGGCAGTGGGCGCGTAAATCGTGGAAGGCCGCTGCCCGTCGAGGGGTATTTCCGCAACCTG
>NZ_JAYMRY010000167.1:0-756 GCF_038900695.1 Paraburkholderia sp. JHI2823
TTCGGAGCACCGAACACCAATTCCGGAATTCTCCGAAACCGTTCGACTTCAACCGAAACGGCTGTTCATGTTCCTCCGGAAACACTGTTCGACTTCAACCGAAATCCGTGTTCGGCTTCGCCGAAATACGCAATCCTGCTGCTCGACGAAGGGGCCTCGCGTGCGGCGATCATGGCTGAATTGGGTTTTGTCAAGTTGACGAACGTAGACTGTACGCGTACCAGTAACGGTAGTTATCCTCATTAAATGGCGTTACCGATTGAGGCAGTTCCAGTCCAACCGTACCATGTGGCGAGGCGTTCCTGGAGTGCGGCACGATGAGTTGCCGCTTTCATTCGATGTCTGGGCAAAGCAAAGTGCTGCCGGATCGGGCCGAACCGTGAGGGAAACGCCTGAGCGTGACGCGCATCGCGAAAGCCGAGCATCTGGCGTTCGCGTCTGCGGGTCGGCTGGTGGCTGTTCTCGGCGCGGTTATTCACGCGGGCAGCCGCCTTGACGAAAACGTGCTTCACGTGAGCGAGCTCTGCAATCTCGGACTTCGCTGCCGGATAGCTGCGTAGCTGGTCAGTGACGATCCTGCGCGGCACCGGGTTGGATCGCAGCACCCGCCGGAAGAAGCGCTTGGCCGCGGCCTTGTCGTGCACCAGAACGTCGAGTTCAGTGCCATGCTCATCGACCGCGCGCCACAGCAGATACGGTTCCCCGCGCAGCGTCACGAACATCTCATCCAGATGCCATGTGCTGCCCCGCTTGCGC
>NZ_JAYMRY010000168.1:0-734 GCF_038900695.1 Paraburkholderia sp. JHI2823
TTCCCCGACAGCAGTCAAAGATTTCATTATCCAGGATTCATCTATCCTCAGCAAGAAAGCTCATCAGCTTACATGCGCATTCATTACATCCATATCATAAACATTGATATAACATATATTGCATCATACATTTCATACAACATAACTTTGTGTTTCAACTGACAATTTACCTTTTTCAGCAAAAGGTCGACAACAGCTTTTTCAAAATCCAAGATGCAGTTTTACACGGACTCATCATCAGGAAACCCTACACCGGTTCCTTCTTTCAACTCACCAACGACATACAGTTCAACAAACATCCTTGGATGGTATCTACAAGCCCATCTCCAACTACTTTCCATCATCCCTTCAAATGGCATCTTTAAGCCCATTCCCTATACCATCAACCATCACATCACTGAGTGCAAATTTCTGGGCACTCTAGTGTCCAATCATCTTCCACCTTCAAGTCACAAATGGAAAATCCGCCAATCTAACTCTCCAGGTTTAAGAAGATTGAACAGGGGCAGCTGTTGTACCCCAAAATTTTCCCTCTCATTTCTCAAGGAATCACCCTGGATCCCAAGTTTGCTTCCATCCAATTCCAAGCCTTGAACTACAAATTTCCCAAGAAAATCACTCACAAGGGCAAAATGGTCATTTGCACACTGAAAAGTCAAACCTTGACTTTTGGATCAAAATCAAGCTTTAAGAATCATATTTCATCAAGACACGTTGAAATATGAAGTTTTGTT
>NZ_JAYMRY010000169.1:0-733 GCF_038900695.1 Paraburkholderia sp. JHI2823
CAGCGTGCAGTATCCCGCGAGTTCGCCGTATGTCGTCGCAGTGGGCGGCACGATGCTCTCCACGACCGGCACCATGACGTGGGCCGGCGAAACCGTATGGAATGACGGCGCCGCGTACGCGGACTTAGACGAAACTGGGAAGCTGGTCGACAACGCGGTGCGCATCTGGGCGATGGGAGGGGGCAAGAGCGTGTACGAAGCCGCGCCCAGTTGGCAAACCGCGGCGCTCGGCAGTTCGGTGACGAAGCGTGTCCTGCCGGACGTGGCGTTCGATGCTGCGCGATCGACTGGCGCCTACATCATCTCCAACGGGCAGAAGATGAAGTCGCCAAGCGGCGGCACGAGCCTCGCATCACCAATCTTCGTGGGCGGCTGGGCGCGGCTCGAATCGGCCACGAACAACCGCCTCAGCCTGCCAACGCCGGCGTTCTATGAGAATCTCCCGGGCAATACGGCGCTGCACCACGACGTGACAGCAGCCAACAACGGCTACCATGGCTACGGCTTCACTGCGACGTCAGGCTGGGACATGGCTACGGGCTTCGGCAGCTTGGACTTCGCGCAGATCAGCGCGGCAATGCCAAGTTGGCGCGCGCAGTAAGGTTTATAAGGCGTGATGCGTTATACGGGTATGAACCCGAAAACCGATGCTCGAAAACTGGACCAGTCGACGCAGGCGCACCTGAGAAAGATGGTGGTGCAGGCGGTGCGCGACGGGATGACGCAAGTCGAG
>NZ_JAYMRY010000170.1:0-719 GCF_038900695.1 Paraburkholderia sp. JHI2823
CCCAAAGACAGTGACGATCAGGACAGCGAAGGTGGTGGCGGGGGCGACTTCAAGGGCGAGAAGCGTAGTAACGAGACGCATGAGTCCAAGACCGATCCCGATGCACGGCTCTATCGCAAAGGCAAGAGTGCGACACGCACACTCGTGTCCGGGTAACTCCAACGTTAGGAGCATTGAAAGGAGGTGTGGTCCCGGGGCGAAAGCTCCACGCGTTATTGTCCGGCCGATGTGCCCAATTAGGGTGCGTCGATAGAAGACCTATCATGCGACTGGTAGTAGCCTGAGGAGACTTGCGTCACTGGCAACGGTGGGGTGGGAAGCTCTCCTGACAAAGTGCCCCCATAAAGGGTACTCGATGGCTGTGAAGCTATGGGGTGGAGACTCCCAGCAGCAATGGGGTCGAGGTGCGAGGCTGACCGATATGGGCAACGAAAGTGAACTGCTGATAAACGTCGTAATTGCGGAGGTGCCCAAGCTGCTGAATGGCACTAACCAAAAGGTATGTGGTCGGTTGTCCCGATTTTTGCACGGGACACGTCGCCATTAGACCACCGGCGGAGAGGCAGGCCCTAACTCGGTCGTGTAATGCGTGGGGAACGTGGTAAGTCAGAATGATTTTCCGTGAGGCGGAGGCTGGCCTGCCGTAGGAAGTCAAACGCGGGTTAGCATGACTGCCAGAGCCGCACGGTGTGGACAGGGCCCACACCCGGCGATTTCCG
>NZ_JAYMRY010000171.1:0-677 GCF_038900695.1 Paraburkholderia sp. JHI2823
AAACGGTACGCCGCGCCATCGGCGATGCGGGTGGACGCGTCGCGGAGGAGCTCGTGTTCGGCGACGTCTCGACGGGCGCGGAAAACGACCTCGATCGCGCGACCTCGATGGCGCGCCATATGGTGACGCGTTATGGCATGAGCGAGCGCATCGGACTCGCGACGCTCGGGGAAGCTGTCGATCCTCCAGGGTTGCCGGGGTTCGAGCCTTGGGGCGGCGCGCCGTGCAGCGAGGATACGGCGCGGCTCGTCGACGAGGAAATTCGCGGCGTGCTGAACGATGCCCATGAGCGTGTCGCGGCAACGCTTCGCGCACAGCGCGCGCCGCTCGAACGGATCGCTCGCCTGTTGCTGGAGCGTGACGTGCTGGACCACGAGATGCTGCAACAGGCGATTGAAGGCCAGCCGGCGCCCGTGACCGCTTGACGTGGATCAACCCCGGGAAGCCGCGCGCGACTACGCTGAAGGTGCGGTTTCACGGTGCGGACCGTCGTGAATGCGCGAGGCGGCGGCATTCGATTCGCCCGTCGCCTGGCGCCATCCGACGATGCTGCAAGCCGGCTTGCAGTCGGTCAATTGGGCCAGCTGATGGCCTGCTTATGGAAGGAGAGGGGCAATGAGCAATCTGACGCGTTTTGATCCGTTTTCGGTGGACCCTGTTTCAGAACTCTTTCAGGG
>NZ_JAYMRY010000172.1:0-676 GCF_038900695.1 Paraburkholderia sp. JHI2823
GTGATGTTCTTCTCGCCGCTTGCCGGGCTGGTGCCTTCGTATGCGACCGCTCCCGCGCTGATGTACGTGGGGCTGCTGATGCTGTCGAACGTCAGCAAGCTGCATATGGACGACATGGTCGACGCGATGTCGGGTCTCGTGTGCGCGGTGTTCATCGTGCTGACCGCCAACATCGTGACCGGCATCATGCTCGGCTTCGCGACGCTCGTGATCGGCCGCGTGGTCAGCGGCGAGTATCGCAAGCTCAATGTGGGCACCGTGGCGATCGCGGTGGTGCTGGTCGGGTTTTATGTCGGCGGCTGGGCGATCTGAGTTTCGCTGCAGGTAGTCGTTGGTCTCCACCTTGACGCGGCGCGTCGCGGTTCGATCCGCGATGTGCCGCGTATCTTTTTATAGTCACGCGCTTTGCGCACGATCAGCGCGTTTCGCGAAAGCGCCCACCTGTCCTTGACTTTCGCGCCAGCGTTTCTAAACCATAACCTTATGGTCAAGCCCTGCATCGGCAGGAAAGGAGTCGCAGATGGAACCGCAACATCGCATCGGCAGCCGGGAAGAGTGGCTCGCCGCGAGCCGCGCGCTGCTCGCCGACGAAAAAGCGCATATGCACGCCAGCGCCGAACTCGCGCGCAAGCGTCGCGAATTGCCTTGGGTCAAGGTCGACAAGCTATATACGTTC
>NZ_JAYMRY010000173.1:0-670 GCF_038900695.1 Paraburkholderia sp. JHI2823
GATCAAGTTCAACTTTGACAATCAATGGGAATGCACCTTGCATTGCCATGGATGTCATTCCAAGGCGCTACCGCGTACGCGCCATTTTTGTCGATTTTAGGTGAATCTTCCATCGTCCTCGCGTCAAGTGTTTGTCTGTCGGACGATTTCCCGCGGCACTGGATAGGAACGCAGCATGTGCTTGAAAAATCGTTTGGCGGCGAGCGTGACAATGTCCATTACCGCGGCTGAGCAGCGACCTGGCTATGCCAGTCCTTCCTCGAAGCAGCTTCCGTGCCACAATTGGGCCGCAAACGATCTGAATCCAGTGGCGCAATTTCGTCGGCTATCAAACAATGATGTTGAATTCCTCACAAATTGCGCATGTTTAAACGGCCGCACGAAGAGAGCTTCATGAGCGTCAAACCTGTGTGAACACACGCCGGACTTCATCGGAGAGCGCGTCGACTCTCGAGTATGGGAAGACCACTCGAACAGACACATTGCGATGGCAATTGAGTGTGACGACGAATCAAGCCAGACCGGGACTTGCTAGTGCGACCTCCACCGACAAGGAAATCGCCGTGCTTGAGCGTCGGCTCGCTACCGCCTTTCGTAACAACGGGGACTGCCAGAAGGTCGCCGACATCCCTGGCGTTGGCCTTCTCACGGCCACCGCGACGGTTGCATC
>NZ_JAYMRY010000174.1:0-669 GCF_038900695.1 Paraburkholderia sp. JHI2823
CCACCGACAAGGAAATCGCCGTGCTTGAGCGTCGGCTCGCTACCGCCTTTCGTAACAACGGGGACTGCCAGAAGGTCGCCGACATCCCTGGCGTTGGCCTTCTCACGGCCACCGCGACGGTTGCATCTATAGGCGATGCGCGAACCTTCAAATCCGGCCGTGAGTTTGCCGCCTGGCTGGGTCTGGTGCCGAGGCAAACGGGAACGGGTGGACGGGTACGACAGATGGGCCTGAGCAAACGCGGCGACACCTATTTGCGCACACTGCTAATGCACGGCGCCCGCTCGGTCATCATCCAAGGCACACGATCGGCGTGGGTTGACGGCCTGCTCAAGCGCAGACCGTTTAATGTCGCCGTTGCCGCTGTCGCCAACAAACTGGCACGAACCATCTGGGCGGTACTTGCCCGAACGCAGGGCTATCAGGCTTCACCGCCCGCTGCTGCGTAGACTTCATGTTATGACGGGTTCCTGAAACCTTCCTCAAGGAGCGCAAGCAAGTGCTGCATGATGGCTAACAGGTTGGACCGGGGCGAGGAAAACCCGATAGAGAAGATGAACCATTGTGTTCGATTTGCAGATGAGGACCTCGCCAGCGAATTCCATTAGGGCCTGCAGGCGCATAACGACCTGCGAAAACGGGCCGGACATAAGCGTGCTGCCTTTACCT
>NZ_JAYMRY010000175.1:0-667 GCF_038900695.1 Paraburkholderia sp. JHI2823
GAGCGACGACGTCGTGAGCGAGGCCACTGCCGTGCCCAGCGCCTGGATGGTCGCCGTCGAGATCGCCTGCGTCTGCACCGAGCTCAGCGTGCCCGTCAGGCTTTCAAGCTGCGCCGTGGACATTGCCGCAACCTGCGCCGTCGTCAGCATCGCGGTGGTCAACGCGGCCACGTTCGTGCCCAGCGCCTGGATGTCCTTCGTCGTGAGTGCCTGTGTGTCGGCGGTGGTCAGACCGGCGAGCGTGAGCCCGACCACGCCTGAGGTGCTGAGCGCTCCGATCTGCGTCGACGACAGGGCCGAAGAAATGGCGGTGACTTGCGGTGCCGAAAGCACAGCGACCTGGGCCGTCGACAGCATGGCCGTGGTCAGCGACGCGACGTTCGTACCCAGTGCCTGGATGTTCGTCGTCGAGATCGCCTGCGTCTGGGCCGTGCTCAGCGAACCCGTCAGCGATTCGATCTGCGCGGTCGTCAGCGCTGCCACCTGCGCCGTCGTGAGCGACGACGTCGTGAGCGAGGCCACTGCCGTGCCCAGCGCCTGGATGGTCGCCGTCGAGATCGCCTGCGTCTGCACCGAGCTCAGCGTGCCCGTCAGGCTTTCAAGCTGCGCCGTGGACATTGCCGCAACCTGCGCCGTCGTCAGCATCGCCGTGCTCAGCGACGCGACG
>NZ_JAYMRY010000176.1:0-652 GCF_038900695.1 Paraburkholderia sp. JHI2823
GCACCATCCGGATCTGCAGCGCAGACGATTTCTGTTCAAGCGGGAGAAGTTCGTTGACGTACTGCTGCTGGAAGACGGGCGTAACCGATTCCCAGGCGCGAAGCCGCTTGCGTCGTTTCTCGATCTGTCTGATCGCCGCGTTGAACGCTTTTTGCCCTTTCGACAGGGCGGACTTATTGTGATCGTGCGCAACGGCAACGGACCGTGATGTCCTGTTCATGGGGAATTTCCGCTGAAGGCGAGTGAAGGCAATGACGGCATTCATTTTACCCCGACGGCCCGACGCGAATCGCTCCGTCGACCAGCACGGAGGTGAAATTTTGTGCAGCCCTGTCGCTAACACCTATTATCGATAGTCCAGAATTTTTTACTGAAACCGCCGTTTTGCGAAACGCGTCACGCCCCCTTCGTCGTCCGCCTGCCACAATCTCCGGATGCTGAACGTTTCCCGACCTCCAGATTTTCCCGACACCGCGTCCCTGTCCGCGCGGATCTGTCGCAATAAGGCGGTCTGCTATGCTGACGGGGCTCTGTCAGGTTGGCCGATGTAGTCCGTCTTTGTGGCGTACGAGTAGTTATCCTGATTAGATAACCCTGTCTCCGGCCGCAGTGACAGTCCAACCATGCCACGTCGCGAAACGTTTCTGGAGCG
>NZ_JAYMRY010000177.1:0-649 GCF_038900695.1 Paraburkholderia sp. JHI2823
CGGACAGTCGACGATTCTCGGCTTCATCGTCGTGACCACGCTGATGGTGCTCGTGACGATGCTGCCGTATGCGGTGCTCGAGCGTGCGGACATCGGGGCGATGCGGCAGCCGTCGATGGCCGCGGTGCTCGAAGCGGTGGTCGGCCACTGGGGCGCGGTTTTCGTCAGCATAGGTTTGCTGATTTCGGTGCTCGGCGCTTATCTCGCCTGGTCGTTGATCTGCGCCGAAGTGTTGTTCACGGCGGCGAAGACCGAAGACATGCCCGCCATCTTCGGCAAGGAAAACGCCAACAAGACGCCGGCTAATGCATTGTGGCTGACCAACATCGTGGTGCAGCTGCTCGTCATCAGCACGTACTTCTCGCGCGACGCGTTCGCGCTGATGTTGAATCTGACGAGCGCGATGTCGTTGATACCGTACCTGCTCGTCGCGCTGTTCGGATGCATGAACGCGAATCGTGGCGACGGTTACGACTTGCGCGCCGATGAGCGCCGGCGCGACCTGATCATGGCCTCAATCGCCGTGATCTATACCGCCTTCATGATCTTTGCGGGCGGCCTGAAATTCATTCTGCTTGCCGCGGTGCTGTACGCGCCCGGGACGGCTCTTTACTTCTGGGCGCGACGCGAACAGAACAAGAATGTATTC
>NZ_JAYMRY010000178.1:0-644 GCF_038900695.1 Paraburkholderia sp. JHI2823
GATAGTTTAGCTAAGCTTCCATTAACATGTTAATTAAGGTAGGGATTTCCTTTATCCTCAACCTTAGGATCAATCATTGTATGATAACACTATGGATAGTGTTAGGTTAGTTGCCCTTAGTTGTTTTGATTTCCTTCCTTTGCATTTTGCATCTTAAAACAAAAATTTGTTTTCTTGGAAAATCATAAGACATTTCTAATAAACTCGAACCCTTCTTCAAGGTAAAATATACAAACCAATCTTACTTTGTATGTGTGCATCTTGGCTTTGCTTTTAAACCTGGTTTACCGATGTTTCTCCATCGCACATTTGTTCGATGCGATGTTTCGCCATTGCACATGTTTGTTATCCTACCTTTATCCTCAATATCATTGTTAGGTGTGATGTTTTGTCATCCTATTTATTGATGTTTCGCCATCTCTACCATGATACTGTGCTATTTTATAGCCGATGTTTTGTCATCGCATATGTTTGTTATCCTACTTAGATTCTCAATGTCATTGTTAGGTGTTATGTTTTGTCATCTGTTTTTATTGATGTTTTGCCATCTTTTCCATGATATCTTGTTATCTTCTAGCCGATGTTTCGCCAGCGCCCATTTGTTCGATGCCGATGTTTCGCCATCGCACATGTTTGTTATCCTA
>NZ_JAYMRY010000179.1:0-639 GCF_038900695.1 Paraburkholderia sp. JHI2823
GGTTATCAAGTGCGGGGCTCTCGTGGAGCCAACTCCGGTTACTCTGCACAACCGGGAGCGAGGCTTGTTCTGATTTGCCGAACGCGATTGCAGTGTCAGCCTGGCTGGGATACCAATCCATGCCTGCCGACCTCAGTTTGTATGAGGTCTGTGGACACGTTCTGCTTCGTGCGTTGGCTGCCCATCACCCCGAGAATTCAAGTGAGGATGAGTGCAATGCCGCTTCGGCGCTGCCCGCCTGTATGCGAGTCATCGGTCGCACGGCTGTACTGTGCCTTGCCCCGTCAGCCATGCTTTCGCGCAACGCGCGCTTGGCAGCGAGGATCGAGCCGTTTCGACAGGTCAGACGTACAAGCAGGTCGGAACGCACCAGCTCCGTCATGACAACGGGCGCGTTCTAACGTTAAGAGTTCGCCCTGCCGTGGCGGTACATTCCCGGGCTGGCCCCCGTCCACTTCCTGAAGGCCCTGTGAAAAGCACTGGTTTCCTGAAATCCAGTCCGTGCAGCGACTTCGGCGACCGTGAGAGAACTGCTGGAAAACAACTCAATGGCGATGTCACGGCGCAATTCGTCTTTCAGTTGCCGGTAGCTCGTGCCTTCGGCCAGCAGACGGCGTTGCAGCGTGGCCGCGGATAGAT
>NZ_JAYMRY010000180.1:0-638 GCF_038900695.1 Paraburkholderia sp. JHI2823
CTTTAAATTAACAATAAAATAAAATCACTAAAAAACATTAGGTTAGTATTTTTTTTATTAATTTAATTAAATAAGTTAATTAATTAATTTAACCTTTTCTTTAAATTAAAATTAAGTAGACTTAGGCTTTGCTTTCTTTTATAAATAAAAATAAACAAAAAGATTTTTATTTTTTAGGATTTTTAGACGTTATTTTCAATTTTGCGCGCGTTTATTGCTTCGTTACTATTCTTTACATTATCGTATCTGCTCATGGGATGTAATAGAAATTAACTAGGACTTATTTACCGCTTTTCTTTATTTTTCCAAGTTTTGGACATGTAATTAATCCCCAAAGCCATGTAATAGCATAGGATTTACATTTCCGCACTTTTAATTCCTGGACATATATTAACTGCCTAGATGTATGATAATAGGATTGCATGACAAGAATGTATGTTAATTTTAAAATGGTTAGCAAACCCTAAATGTGAAAAGATAAAAACTGAAATCAAATCACTCGCACATGCGCACTCCTAGGGTATACTTTCACTTTGGTTGCCTTCGGTAAACGATCATTAAGTATAGGGTGTTTTAGTGGTCGCTCTCTTGTCTAAACAAAGATCAAATATCCCGTTCGGAAATGTTGCCTCGGAAAG
>NZ_JAYMRY010000181.1:0-631 GCF_038900695.1 Paraburkholderia sp. JHI2823
GCTGCGCCGCCCTCAGGAAACTGGACGTACCCTATGCGAAAACCGAAAACCACTGAGCCGCTTGACACGGAAAATCATATCAGCCCGATTCACCGCCAAGCTCGCGGAATATTGCGAGACGGCAGGCAAACCGCAAGGGGCGCTGTTGGTGGAGCGGGTAAGAGAACGCGGAGAAAGCGAACGGCGGGCTGTAATGGTTCGCATAGGGGTTCAGACTTTGCCCTGACCCGAAAGGGGGCAAACTTCCGCGAGGTGTGGCTGTCGTGAGCCAGTATTTGAGGTCCGCCGTAGGGAAGCTTGGAAGAGACTGCCTCGTTGCAGTTCAGCGCCCTCGTCTCAGCGATGAGATGGGCCAACAATATGACGTTAGCGAAGGACTTGTGCTGTTTGACAGGGCCGGCATCGAATGACGGTGCTTTAGCCATGCGCGAGCCCATTGCGGTGAAAGTCGCTCGATGGGTTCTTTGGGGAGGGGGCGGCAGGAATGCCGTCTCCTTACCCGCTCGGCCAGCGAATTGCGTTACATGGGCCACACGCTGACCGACAATCGGCATGGCCTGGTGGTCAACGCGCGGGTGACGCGCGCTGACGGGCATGCCGAGCGCGAAGCAGCCAAGGTCATGATCAACGA
>NZ_JAYMRY010000182.1:0-624 GCF_038900695.1 Paraburkholderia sp. JHI2823
AGCGGTGCACGCTCGAATGGTCGACCTCGATGCCTCGCTCTGCCATCATCTCCTCGAGATTTCGCAGGCTCAACGAGTAAGCCACATACCAGCGTACGCACAGCAGGATCACGTCCAACGGATAGTGTAGTCGCTTGAGAACTTTGCCGATGCCCGGAGGCAACGTCGCGCGTGGTGTCTTCTTCGTCTGGCCCATGCTGTTCGTCATTCAGGATCGAGCGCAAATTTTAACCCGGCACCTTGGCGCGACAGAACCCTTTCACTCGCTGCACCGCGAGCGCCCTGAACTCCGCGGTATATGCCTGCTTCGGTATTTTGAACATCGATTCTTTCCTTCCTTCGGGTCAAGCGGGTAGTGAAGGCGCTTCAAGACCTTGGCCAGGCCCGGCGCGAGTGTGGTTCTCGGTGTCTTCGTCTTCTTCATCGCACAGCTCAAAAATTCGCTACCCAATTTTAACGTGGGCCTCACTGCAACAGAACCAGCAATAGCAGTACTGAGTCGGCCCTGAAAAACTCGAAGCGCCTTGTGCAGCAAGGGTTTGAAGCTGAATGTTGTTGATGCATTTGCAGGAACCTGGCAGATTATGGGTTGTTTCCTGCAAATTCTGTCGAGGTCTGGATGGG
>NZ_JAYMRY010000183.1:0-623 GCF_038900695.1 Paraburkholderia sp. JHI2823
CAACAACATGAAGTTCCTTCAATCAAGCTACCGGTTCCCAATTCTAACAATCTTCTTGTTTACCCCGCGAGGTCCTTGAAAACATTGCATGCATATCATATACGTCATTGCATTACAGGTACCCTTGTTACAGGTCACTTACCATCTGCGTTGTTTATTTCAGCAATGGCTTCCCAACATGATAACTAGGACCTTCTTGCTCAAGAGACTCGGTTCGGGGAAATCCTCCTGAATCTTTCCCAGGTGCAGGAGGAGCTACAGACACTTCTCATGGAGACTCTAGTCAGGGACAGTGCTGAGGATGATGGGCTAAAACACCTACAAGCGGAGATGGATGCAATGAAAGCCCAAATGCTGGGGCAGAGGAATGCCATTCAAGGTTTAGCTCAAAGACAAGATGAGCTCCGGTTTCTCGTCAACCAACTGCTTCAGGGTAACCAACTGGGGCAAACGTCTAAGGATAAAAAGCCAGTCATTGTTCAACCACCTTTGAGACAAGGAGATAAGGGGAGAGCTCCTCAAATGGCTCCAGTGTCACAAATTCAACATCAACCCCACCAGCGTCAACCAGACAAGCCTAAAAGGCAGTTCACCAAGATCAACATGCCGCTGGATCAAGCACT
>NZ_JAYMRY010000184.1:0-618 GCF_038900695.1 Paraburkholderia sp. JHI2823
ACGACGAGCGCGGCGATTCGAATACGCGTTTGCATGGGATGCGTTCCTGATTCGGGCGCGTCGCGAGAATGCGGCGCGCGCAGAGTTCCATCGGATGGCCGGGACGACATGCGCTGCGGGCGCGGCCTGCCGGCCACTCACTAATACGCCCATTCTAACCCACCTCGTTACACACAAATCCTGAAACAGCCGGCATATAGGGCTCGAAATTTGATCTGACGCAGGCACGCGCCCGGAATACTCGCCGTCGGCCTCTCGGCGAGTCGCGTGAGCACCGCTTTCGCACGTTGATTACGCCTCGTGTCACCCAGATTCACGCCGTCCAGTTCCTTGTATGCCCAGCCGTTCAGCTCTCGCGCCATTTGTCGTCGCCGCAAATTGCAAGAGTAAACGCGTTTTCGCGATCGTTTACAACCCCCGATGCCTGCGTCAGATCAAATTTCGAGCCCTATATGCCGGATGTTTCAGGATTTGTGTGTAACGGGTTCAACGGACTGATATGACTTCACGTGTCAATGGGAAGTTGGTTTTCAGCCTCTCGAGTACGTGTCATGTGAATTTCCTGAGGGCGACGTAGCAGTAAATCTCGACGGTGGGTCACACTGATATTCGCGGGTT
>NZ_JAYMRY010000185.1:0-610 GCF_038900695.1 Paraburkholderia sp. JHI2823
GGCCCGGCGCTACTTCGAAAAGGCGATCGCGCAGAACGGCGAGCCGGAGACCGTGACGATTGATAAGAGCGGATCAAATCTGGCGGCGCTACAGGCGCTCAATGTTGAACGTGAGACGCCGATCAGGGTCCGCCAGAAGAAGTACCTGAACAATGTCATCGAGCAGGATCACCGTGCCATCAAGCGTCGCACCCGGCCGATGCTGGGGTTCAAGAGTTTTCGATGTGCACGCATCATACTCGGCGGCATCGAGTTCATGCACATGATCGTCAAAGGCCAGATGAAAGACGGCGGCATCGCGCTAACTCCCGCCCAGCAGTTCTACTCATTGGCTGCATAAGTATTCCTCATCATCTCGGATTTGTTTGACTCGACTTCCTTATCGCGACAAAACCCTTCGTTGCGCGGCAATGCACTGACATGCTGTCCCCCGCCAATTGCTGGTGGCTCTATCCGCAGGTACTGCGGGCGATCGTCGATACCGGAGGACGCAACTTCGTCGAGGGCGCGCGCAATTGGCTCGAAGATCAGGAAGATCTGCTCGCGGGCCGCATACCAGGCAGTTCGATCCGCAGGTTCGCCCCCCATCAACTCGGGCGCGACGTTGCAA
>NZ_JAYMRY010000186.1:0-609 GCF_038900695.1 Paraburkholderia sp. JHI2823
ACCTTGTCCCGCCTGGCCCTGAGCAGGAAGTCGACCGTGTCGCCCGCCTTGTCCACTGCCCGGTAAAGATATTTCCACTCGCCTTTGATCTTGATATAGCTCTCGTCCATTCGCCAGCTTTTCCCAAACGGACGCTTGTGCTTGCGGAAGCTCTCATCGACGCGCCAGCTCTTGCCGACAGGCCGTTTGCGTTTGCGGAATGCTTTTTCAAATACCGGCAGCAGCTTGATAACCCATCGGTGCACGCTCGAATGGTCCACCTCGATACCCCGCTCGGCCATCATTTTTTCGAGGTTTCGTAGGCTCAGTGAGTACGCCACGTACCACCGGACGCACAGCAGGATCACGTCCAGCGGGTAGTGTCGCCGCTTCAGTACCTTGCCAATGCCAGCGGGCAGCGTCTTGCATGGCGTCTTCGTCTTTGTCATCATGCATTGTCATGCGTTGTCGTCGGCGGATTTTACCTGACCGCGTTATTGCGACACCCATTAGCCGGCCGAAGTCAAGGTGCAAATCTATCCATCGCAGGATTTCAATGACGATGGTTATTTCAATCGCCATTGAAATCCTGCGAAATTCGTTTCGCTATCGTGTCACGGCTGCCTGCAG
>NZ_JAYMRY010000187.1:0-606 GCF_038900695.1 Paraburkholderia sp. JHI2823
ATCCGGCCTCGGTGGATTCGCTGCCGACCTCGGCGAACCAGGAAGACCACGTTTCGATGGCGACGTTCGCCGCGCGCAAGCTCGCGGACATCGCGGAGAACACGGCCAACATCCTCGCGATCGAGCTGCTCGCCGCGGCCCAGGGCGTGGACCTGCGCGCGCCGCACCACACGAGCCCGGCGCTCGCGCACGTGATGCAGTCGGTGCGCGCCGAGGTGCCGCATTACGACCTCGACCGTTACTTCGCGCCGGACATCGCAGCGCTCACGCGTCTCGTGCAGAACGGGGCGATCGCGACGCACAGCCCGCTGACGTTCGAGTCAGAACAATAAGCGTTGCGAAACGCATAAAAAGCATTCCTGAATAACATCAGAGACGAAGACGCCATGAACCACCCGAACTTCACCGACCCCCGCCTCGATCCGACCCGCACGATCCGCGCGCCGCGCGGCGCGGAGAAGGTCTGCAAGACCTGGCTTGCGGAAGCCGCCTACCGGATGATCCAGAACAATCTGGACCCCGAGGTCGCCGAGCATCCGCATGCGCTCGTGGTCTACGGCGGCATTGGCCGCGCCGCGCGCAACTGGGAGTGTTTCGACCAGATCC
>NZ_JAYMRY010000188.1:0-600 GCF_038900695.1 Paraburkholderia sp. JHI2823
TGCTGCGCCTTGCCGATACGGCGCTGATCCTCGGTCAGCGCAACACGGAATGGTGCGGCCACGGCCCGGTCCTCGAAGAGGACATCGCACTCGCCAACATGAGCCTCGACCTGATCGGTCAGGCGCGGCTGCTCTACACGCATGCCGCCACGCTCGAAAAGGCGCTCACCGGCCGCGATCGCACCGAGGACGACTACGCCTATTTCCGCGCCGAGCGCGAATTCGCCAACTACACGCTCGCCGAGCTGCCGCACTTCGGCCCGCTCACCGGCACGACGCATTCGTCCAACGATTACGCCGTGACGATCGTGCGCAATTTTCTCTACGCCTCGCTGATGGCGCATCTGTGGACGGCGCTGCTGCGCTCCGCCGATCCCCAGCTGGCCGCGATCGCGGAGCGCTCGATCAAGGAAACGCGCTACCACCTGCACCATGCGCGTGAGTGGCTGATCCGTTTCGGCGACGGCACCGAGGAATCGCACCGCCGCGCGCAAGCCGCGCTCGACTGGCTGATGCCGTACACGCGCGAGTTCTTCAGCACCGACGCCGTGGAAACGGCCGTGGCCGAAGCCGGCATCGCGCCGCTCACCGCGCAGCTGG
>NZ_JAYMRY010000189.1:0-597 GCF_038900695.1 Paraburkholderia sp. JHI2823
TCAATGTCAGATCCGCTTCGCTGAGCCCACGCGACTGGTAATAGGCACTCGACCGGCTGATGCCTACCAGCCGGGCCTGCTGTGTAACCGGCAGAGCGTGATCACGATCGATCATCGCCTTACGCCCAGCAGTCCCGCCTTGCTGAGCGCGCTTTCTAAAAAACAGCCATCGCGACCCGTCGCGGCCCCATGGATAGAAACGCACTGTGGCATAGACTGAAGTGCGCACGGACAGTGGCCGCTATGATTTTGGAGGCTGTACGACCCCGTCAAAAAACCTGGCCCAGGGGACGCTGCGGACCCGCTTGTGGTGGCGCCCAGTGCGACCCCGTTTAGAACCCTTAACAAAATGAACAAGGGGGCTGTTTACTCTCGATGAATGCTGTTAACCTTTTCATTGTTTCGACGACGAAAAGGACATGGCTAAACCCATACTCGACGACGAACTTTGGGCACTCATCGAACCGTTGCTGCCCCCTCGCAAACCAAGGCGAATCCGTTATCCAGGGCGCAAACCGCTCGATGATCGTGCGTTGCTCACGGGCATCCTGTTCATCCTGCAGACGGGCCTTCGCTGGGACCTGCTGCCGCGCGAGA
>NZ_JAYMRY010000190.1:0-594 GCF_038900695.1 Paraburkholderia sp. JHI2823
CGTTCATCTGGTGTCTGGGCAACGCGAAGTGCTGCCGGATCGGGCCGAAGCACGAAAGAAACGCCTGCGTGCGACGCGCATCGCGAAAACCGCACATCTGGCGCTCCCGCCTGCGGGTCGGCTGGTGGCTGTTCTCGGCACGGTTGTTCACGCGTGCGTGCGGCCGCTTTGACGAAAACGTGCTTCACATGAGCAAGCTCAGGAATGTCCGACTTCGCCGCCGGATAGCTGCGCAACTGGTCGGTCACGATCTTGCGCGGCACCGGGTTTGAACGCAGCACCCTGAGGAAGAAGCGCTTTGCCGCTGCCTTGTCGCGCCGCTTTTGCACCAGCACGTCCAGCTCAGCGCCATGCTCGTCGACCGCTCGCCACAACAGATACGGCTCGCCGCGCAGCGTCACGAACATCTCGTCGAGGTGCCACGTAACTGCCCGGCTTGCGCCGCGCCGCCTTGGCGCACTGGGCGAATCTGGCGCCGAACTTGTCGCACCAGCAACGGATCGTCTCATACGTGACCACAACACCACGCTCGAGCAGCAACTCCTCGACGTCGCGCAGGCTCAGGCTGAACCGGAAATACCAGCGAACCGCGCA
>NZ_JAYMRY010000191.1:0-590 GCF_038900695.1 Paraburkholderia sp. JHI2823
CTCATCGTGCGCTGGTTCATCGGCCTCGGTCCCCGGCGTGGCGAACTTCTCGGCGTGAAGGTTCGCGACGTGGACTTCAGGAAGTGCGAAGTGTTCATCGCGCGACGCCCTGATGACCCAAGCGATCCACGCCCTAACGCACCGAATGCGAAGACACGCGACCGCATGCTGCCCCTCAGCAATGATCTGGTGCGGCGGACCCAGCAATACATCGTGAAGGAACGGCAGCTTTATCCGGCCGCGCGAAAGCATCCATTTCTGTTTGTGGCCAACGGCGGGGCGCCGCTCTCGCTGCGTGCGTTGAACGAGATATTCAAGCCATTGAGGACGAAACACCCTGAGTTCGAAGCTCTATTTCCGCACCTTTTGCGGCACACCAACAATTACAACTTCACAAAGACCGCAGATGCGAAGGGTATGAGCCCAGCAGAAGAGGAGAAAACACGCTCGCAGATGATGGGCTGGTCGGAGACGTCGGGCACAGCCGCAACCTACACCCGGCGGGAAATCGAGCGGAAGGCCCGCGAGGCTTCACTGGAGCTACAAAATAAGATGGTGGAACCACTCGACCCTGAAAATGACATATAACC
>NZ_JAYMRY010000192.1:0-585 GCF_038900695.1 Paraburkholderia sp. JHI2823
TTAGGGCCTGCAGGCGCATAACGACCTGCGAAAACGGGCCGGACATAAGCGTGCTGCCTTTACCTCAAAGCCAAAAATCGCAACACTGTTTGCAATCCGGGAGGCGTCCACATAAGACCTTCCCTAGTCTATGAAGAAAAGAATTTTGGCATTTACCATCGCTCTTGGCGCATCGTGGTACGCGTCGTCTCAAACGTTCGAACGCTGCCCAGTCCGCCCTGAGATTAGTAAGGACGGAATTTTCTATACAGCTAAAGCATTCCCCAACGAAGCTGAGGGAAAGTGGTTGGGCGTTGCGCCGGACGAGGCGGATAGCATCATGAGATTTTTTTCTGCTACCTTCTATCCCGCGAAGGATAGTGATAGTTGGTTGGAAGCGGTAGTTAGCTGCTCGTACGATCTTACGAACGGCCGCACTGCAATTCTTCAATTCAAACCAACGCCTCCCCCACCGAATTTAGCAGGCTGCTGAAGTACCGGCGGCCACGTCATCGCGGAAGACCAATGAAGCGTTGATAGAAGGCCCCCACTTGCCCCCGAAGATCATGCGCGGCGCCGACACATTCACCGAGAGTTTATTTTCCA
>NZ_JAYMRY010000193.1:0-584 GCF_038900695.1 Paraburkholderia sp. JHI2823
TTCATGGCGCGACCGACGCCGCGGCGTCGACCATGATGCGGCAGAAGTAGTCGCCGAAGCTGCGGCGCACGACGATCTCGAAGCGGTCGTCGCCCGTCGGAATCAGCACGATCGATGCCTTGAAATAAACGCTCTGTGCGCACTGGCCGGGCTGGAACATGCGCGGATGCAGATCGAGCGGACAGCCGCGCGAGAGGACGTCACGCGCACGCGTGCCTTCGATCTCGACCACCGTGTAGCCGCTGCCCACATCCACGGCCGCCGCATAAGCCTCGCCCAGCACGGCGACGAGCTTCGCTTCGAGCATGCCGGTCTGTACCGGGGCGAGCGAGCGCACGAGCCACTCGTCCGGGCCGAGCCAGAGCACGTCGTACTGGTCGCTGCGCGCAACGGTGTTCGGCGTGGAAGGCGGCGGGCAGCCCACGACGCTTGCGAACGCCGCGACGAACGCCGGATAGCCCAGTTCGCCACGCACGTTCACGAGGTCGCGAAACGGCAGCTCGCGCATGGCGAACGCCTTCGAGGCGCGCCCCTCCTGCGCCTTCAGCAGATTCGCGGCCCCAACGAGCGGCGACTCCAGCCGC
>NZ_JAYMRY010000194.1:0-581 GCF_038900695.1 Paraburkholderia sp. JHI2823
GTCCTCTTCTTCTTTTTCTTCTTCAGGAGCAAAGCCTTCAGCTCTTGTTGTCCTTGGGCCAAGTTCATGACCATCTCCTGGAATTGGGCGTTTTGGGCCTGGAGGGCCTTGATAGCTTGCTCGGTAGTGAGTTCAGGATTCATGATGCTTGAGTGCTGAAATAAACAGCGAAGAAGATTAAGCAACCTGTGAAATAGGGTACCTGCGATGCATATGGTGCAATGAGATGCGTATGTTTTATGTTTTCAAAGACAAACAAGATTCAACTTTGTAGACAAAAAGGGAAACACACTTCATTAGATTAAAATTTCAAATTGTTCAACAACTTGCCCTTAGGCATTACAGGAATGAAAAATACTGGAAAGGAAATAAAATCTATAAAAGGAAATATCCAAAGCCCATCAGTGCTCCCATGGCCTCCTTTTCTCAGTGTTGATGTAGTTATTCAGAACCCGCTCTTCCTCCAATTTCTTAGTCAGCCTTTGGACCTTCCGCTCCTGTTCGTTGAACTTTTCCCGATAAAAATCTCGTTCTTCCTTTAGCTGCGCCCAAGATCTCTTCATTGTATCAAAATCAGTGGG
>NZ_JAYMRY010000195.1:0-578 GCF_038900695.1 Paraburkholderia sp. JHI2823
GCTCGTTGAACCAGCGCGTGAGGGCGCTGTCGGGCTGGTAGCGAAGCCAGCACCACGCCATCTCGATCAGTAACGCGCGCACTCTTCGGTTGCCCTGCTTGCTGATTCCCTGGTCGACCTTGCTCTCGCCACTGTCGTAGGGCTGGGGAACCAGCCCCGTACAGGCACCCACCTGGCGGCGGTTGCTGAACCCTCTCCAGAACAGTTCGAGCACGAGGCGTGACGCTCCCACTTCGCCAATCCCTTTCAGATGCGCGAGAGCGTCGAGTCGCTGGCGCGCCGGTGCGGGAAGGCTTGCCTGCCGCGTTTTCTCGAGCGCAGCGAGCTGTTTCTGCGCCAGCGACACCCGTTCGCATTCGCGCAACAGCCGCTCCCGCAATTCGGGCGGCAGCGGCGCGCCGTCATGGCACTTAACCTCGTCGCGGGAAAGCCGCCCGGCGAAGTTGCTGTGATCCACCTCATCCCAGCAACCGAGCGTAATCAGCAGTTTGCGCATACGGTCGCGATGCTGCAGCACTTCCTTCTGCAGTTGCCCGCGATCGCGTATCAGGTGCCGTGACGCTTCGTCCTGCGGCGAT
>NZ_JAYMRY010000196.1:0-578 GCF_038900695.1 Paraburkholderia sp. JHI2823
GCCTAAATTAGGGCAAAAAATTTACTAAGTTATTTAGTACATGAGCATGTATTCATAAATTTATATCTTGAGATCCAAGCATCTTTAGGGAAAAATTTGTGAAGCAAAGTTGTATATTTGATGGAGGTCTACAACTTTCATGTTGGAAACTTCCTTTGAATGATTTTGTATCATGGTGAAAAAATGGCCTAAATTTGAGAACAAATAAGAAATTTTCTATACTTAGAAAAATTTCTAAGTTAAGAAAATTTTCAATTTTAAACCCTAATCTTCAATCTTTGATTTCTTGATGACCAAGCTTCACATTTTGACGTGTCTTGATGAATTGTGACCCTTGGTACTTAATTTTGACCAAAAAGTCAAAATTTGACTTTTTAGTGTACAATTGACTTTTGATCAGTTGACTACAAAATTTATCTGTAAATCCAATGGACTTGCAATGTTTTGTACCGTTTCATTAGGTCAAAAATGATGCAATTGGACTCTTGAGATCGTGCCTTAAACCAATTGACCATTTGTTAGGTCAAAAATCAGGAATTGCCCTTTCTCAATCAGAACCCTAATTTTGACCATTTTGC
>NZ_JAYMRY010000197.1:0-576 GCF_038900695.1 Paraburkholderia sp. JHI2823
ACCGGTCATCGTTGGAAGGTACTGCCTATGTCGAAGTCATGGCAGGCGCCTACGCGAATCGATGCTGGAACGATGGCTCGCTGTTCTTCGAGGAAGAGGTATTTGGGTATATTGAACCGACGATCAAAAAATACGAGTCGACTTACGATCCCTACGCATTCACTCAAATCAGCATGCTTGACTGGAAAAAAATAATAAAAGCCCTAGCAGACATCCGGAGTAGTCTGGAAGTGGAGACCTCCAGACCGGCCATGCTGCAGCGGATCGGCTTCATCTTCACCGATTCAAAAGAAAGATTTACTGAAAATCTGAACACGAACTGTGTCGCCCTCGGCGCGATGATTTCGCAAATTGAGACCTGGACCAGTGACAATCATTTCAGACATAGCTGCGTCACGATTCTCGGCCTGTAGTTCCGATGGCGGCCAGGAACGGCCGATCGCCGGTACTGTTCGTCGGTCATCCAGATGACGGTTCCACAGCGGTCAACGGTCATTCGATGCCTGGACGCGCAGCTGCCTGCATGTGGAGCTTCCCCGAACGCGCTACCCGGTCCGGCGCCGGATTTTCGCCAAC
>NZ_JAYMRY010000198.1:0-572 GCF_038900695.1 Paraburkholderia sp. JHI2823
GATGGTCGCCGTCGAGATCGCCTGCGTCTGCACCGAGCTCAGCGTGCCCGTCAGGCTTTCAAGCTGCGCCGTGGACATTGCCGCAACCTGCGCCGTCGTCAGCATCGCCGTGCTCAGCGACGCGACGTTCGTACCCAGCGACTGGATGTCCTTGGTGGTCAGCGCCTGCGACTGCGCCGTGCTCAGGCCCGAAAGGTTCAGACCCAGCACACCCGTGGTGCTGAGCGCACCGACCTGCGCCGACGACAGGGCCGACGAGATTGCCGATACCTGGCCGGCGACGAGCACACCTACCTGGGCAGTCGACAGCATGGCCGTGGTCAGCGACGCGACGTTCGTACCCAGCGCCTGGATGTTCGTCGTCGAGATCGCCTGCGTCTGGGCCGTGCTCAGCGAACCCGTCAGCGATTCGATCTGCGCGGTCGTCAGCGCTGCCACCTGCGCCGTCGTGAGCGACGACGTCGTGAGCGAGGCCACTGCCGTGCCCAGCGCCTGGATGGTCGCCGTCGAGATCGCCTGCGTCTGCACCGAGCTCAGCGTGCCCGTCAGGCTTTCAAGCTGCGCCGTGGACA
>NZ_JAYMRY010000199.1:0-570 GCF_038900695.1 Paraburkholderia sp. JHI2823
CGCGGTCAAGATCGATCTGGTCAGGCGCGGCCTGGACCAGCATGAGGGTGGCAAATTCATGGGGGCTCAGCATGTCTCTCTCCGGTTTGTCTGGATTATCGCCGCGTTAAAGCAGAAATTACCGCTGCTCGGCGGATGCTATGCCAGCATTCAGTAATTGATTCCAGTCGTTTCAATTCCGGTTTTGCATATTCGGTCTTTTCCAGGACCGAGGTCGAAATGTTAATCGGGATCACTGCGGCCCCGTATGAATATGATGTATGAATCATGCGTCTTTGATAGAAGGCCTTAAATCAGCCGCAATTATCCTCCCGTTGCACGAGCGCACCTTGATGCGGCCGTTTTCTGTTCAACGGTGACACCACAACGAAAAGTGACTCTGAAAAACACTGACCATTCGGGACCGAATTGCGCTCCTTTAATCACGCTCCTTTGAGCGGCGTTAAAGCCCCGCCGGCCTCACGAGAGACTGCTTTAGATTAAATCTGGAAGTGCGATTTCCATATCGTCAGTCTTTTGCCGAATTTACCGATCTAAGCCTGTAAAACATTGTGCAATCGCGGTCAAGTT
>NZ_JAYMRY010000200.1:0-568 GCF_038900695.1 Paraburkholderia sp. JHI2823
CGGTCGGACGAACACCAGATCTGTTTGGCCTTCGCCGTCGAGTCCGGCGAGAGCACCGGGTACAGGAAGGTGTAGACCGTCACGTTGTCGACGGATTTGAGCGTGTTTTCGAGCTGATGGCAGTACGTGCAGTTCGGATCTGAGAACACGGCCATCTTGCGCTTGCCATCGCCCTTCACGACCTTGACCGCGTTCTCGAACGGCAGCTTCGCGAAATCGCCCTTGTTGCGCTCATTGAGGCGCGCCTCGGTGAGATTGCGATGCGCTTTGGTGTCGATCAGTTCGCCGTTGAGCACGTAGTCGCCGTTGGCGTCGCTGTAGACGATCTGCGTGCCGGGATTGATCTCGTAAAGGCCCGGCAGCGGCGCCCTGGTGATGCCCTTGATGTCGCTCGCGTCGATGCCGAGGCGCGACTGCAGCGCCGACTTGATCTTGTCGGTAGTCTGGTCGGCCTGCGCCGAGCAGCCGAGCGCCGAGGTGGCTACCGCGACGACGAGCGCGGCGATTCGAATACGCGTTTGCATGGGATGCGTTCCTGATTCGGGCGCGTCGCGAGAATGCGGCGCGC
>NZ_JAYMRY010000201.1:0-565 GCF_038900695.1 Paraburkholderia sp. JHI2823
TGCGCATCTTCTCGGCGAAAAAAGCAAGAATCTACGCAGTTCGAAGTGAAGTTAACATTTTGGTCAACCCGAGCGTTGCGCGTAAACGTCAAGACCCCGCGAAGCAGCCTGATTTCTGCAACAACGCAGAACCAGGTCGAGAACTGGTTTGCCCGCATCCAGCGCGACGTCATTGCGCGCGGCGTATTCACCAGCACCAAGGATCTCGACAAAAAGCTCATGCGTTATATACGTCAGTACAACAAGCGGGCGCTCCCATCGAAATGGAAGTACTCCGATCCATCGCGGCGAATCCGGTGAAATTCATCCGGTTCAACGGCTTGCGGCGCTAGAAAGCGGCAGGCTCATTTGTAATGCGGTACTCAACCCGCGAATATCAAGTCGGATGCAATCCGTTGCGTAGTCCGTTCGCGGGTTACTCGTGTGCCGGGCTACGCCGCCTTGAGCATGAGCACGCAAGTCGATGGGAATTCGGGGCGTTTTGAGCGGCTTGCGTGATGTGGCGGAGGGGATCTCCCTCAGGCATCTTGCACAAACGACGCCGAAGGGAGAGTCTCGCGTTTTC
>NZ_JAYMRY010000202.1:0-561 GCF_038900695.1 Paraburkholderia sp. JHI2823
GCGGTGAATGCCGATCGCGAGACACCGATCAAGGTCCGCCAGATCAAGTACCTGAACAACATTGTCGAACAGGACCATCGGGCTATCAAACGCCGGACCCGGCCGATGCAGGGATTCAAGAACTTCCACCGTGCGAGGATCATTCTCGGCGGCCTCGAGGTAATGCACATGATCAGGAAAGGACAGATGAAATGTGCGGGCAAAGCCCCGTCGTCTGCTTCCCGGCAGTTTTACTCCCTTGTGTCATACGCAATACTTATCATATCGACATTTCTCGTCCCGACACCCTTACTGCAACAGAACCGTCGACGTCGTGTCACGCGTAGCCTGCGGGCTGTCGGTGTAGGCCAGCACGTTGGTGATGCCGCTAGGCAGTTGAACCGGATGAATTGCACCGGATTCGCCGCGATGGATCGGAGTACTTCCGTTTCAATGGGAGCGCCTGCTTGTAGAGGGTAGCCGCGTTCCCTCTCGGAAACGCGGCCCCCGAAGAACCGTACGTGCGAGCTTTCCCCGCATACGGCTCGCGCACAGCATTAAGCGTCGTACTGACGCCGGTCT
>NZ_JAYMRY010000203.1:0-557 GCF_038900695.1 Paraburkholderia sp. JHI2823
TACAAAAACGCCTATTTACAGACATATTTCAAAATCAATACAAGCTCACTTTTCAGACATATTACAAATTGTTTTTCCTTTTTCTGTTTTGTCTTGCGAAGAACGTCCAATGTTCTTTTTTGATATATGCATTTGACATTAATTGTTAATCATAAATATTTGCATACGAAACAAAGGATTAATTACAGGTAACATTAGAAACAGGGGCAATAATGAGTTGTCTAAGCGATCTAATTGCTCTGTCCATCAAGGTACCAAGGTAGGTTCAGCTGAAGAAAATAACCAATATATCTTAATTCCCCAAAGAGTGAGCCAGCAAATCAACGATACTCTCCCCAAGCAGAGTTAGTCCACAGGAAGCCTTGAGGAAGTTGGGTATCCTCCAGCAGATCTCAACATTCCCCAAGCAATATACGAACATTCTTAACAAGCATCCCCGGCAGTCTTGGTTTAAAGATTGTTCCCCGGCGTCATAACAAATATTCAACGGAATCACTTCCCCGCAGTTCAAAAAGTCCCTAAGAAAGTCCAATCCAATTCCCCCAGGAGAGTTGGAT
>NZ_JAYMRY010000204.1:0-555 GCF_038900695.1 Paraburkholderia sp. JHI2823
AGGTGCAGCACACGCCGCCCTTGCAGGCGTACGGCAGCGCGAGGCCCGCCTTCAGGCCGACGTCGAGCAGGCTCACGCCTTCGTACGGCAGGCGCATCTTGCGCTTCTTGCCGTCGATGACGATTTCCAGGTCCGCAGCCGGCGTGTTCTCCGTGATTTCGACCGGCGGCACGCCCGCTTGCGGCAGCGGCGAGCCGAAGCGCTCGACGTGAACATTCTGCTGCGGCACCCCCGCGTCCTTCAACGCGGCCTCGGCTGCGTCCATCATCGGGCCGGGGCCGCAGATGAAGGCCTCGTCGATTTCGTCGGCCGGCAGCAGCGTTTCGAGGAACGCCGCGCACTTGGCCTGATCGAGCATGCCGTTGAACAGCTCGACGTCCTGCAGGTCGTCGGAGAGGACGTGATAGAGACGAAAGCGGCTCATGAAGCGGTTCTTCAGGTCCTCCAGCTCTTCGGCGAACATGATCGCGTCGACGCTGCGATTGCCGTACACGAGCGTGAACGCGCTGCGCGGCTCCGTTTCGAGCGTCGTCTTGATGATCGCGAGCACGGGCG
>NZ_JAYMRY010000205.1:0-547 GCF_038900695.1 Paraburkholderia sp. JHI2823
CATGCCGGCCGCGAGCGCCGCGTGATTGAATGCGTAGCCGTCCATCGCGGAGTTGTCGTGCGCGGGCACGTCGATCGGCGACACGATGTCGGCGGCGAGCACGCGGTCGAGCGCATCACGCAATGCCACGCGCTCGACGGCCGCGATGGGCGTCGCCCACTGCCGGACAATCGCCTGAGCGGCCCCGACGGGTAGCGCGTGAGGATCGTACTGCGCGACGCAGCGTGAAAAGTCGTTGAGCGTGGTCATGAATGGCTGGGCGTCGCGACCGGAGACGGGCGCGGCTGTTGCCGTGCGGCCGGAGCGGATGTCAGCCGGGGTCTCGATTACGTTCGAGGTCGGCGAGTTCTTGTAACGAGTTGGCATTGTAGAACGCGCGCTCGTCGGCAAAGACGACTTCGACCGTCTTGTGGCGCGCGTACCACGCGCGGACCTTGCGCTCGCCGGCGGCCAGAAACGCGGCCAGGTCGTCCGCGAAGGCGGCGCGCATCAGTGCGAAGACCGGGTGCAGCGAGGCTTCGCCGCGACTGTCGACGGTGGTCACGGT
>NZ_JAYMRY010000206.1:0-540 GCF_038900695.1 Paraburkholderia sp. JHI2823
GAAACTTGGCATGTAGGTGTTTGAGAATGTATATAGGCCTATGAGACTTGATTGAACCATTGAAAACCCCAAATTCCTTGAAAGAACCAAAACCCTAATTTCAGCTGTCTTAGGAGATGATGTGACTGTCTAGCTTTTGAGCCATTTGAAAATCATTCTTGACCAATCTTGAGGAATATGGGAGGGCAAATTTTGGGGTACAACAGTTGCCCCTGTTCAATCTTCTTGAACCCGAAGAGTTAGATTGGCATGCTTGCCTTTCGTGACTCGAGGGTAAAAGGAGATTGGACACTAGAGTGCCCGGAAATTTGCGCTCACATGTTGGCAATGATGGGGATGGGCTTATAGATGCCATCTGGATGTTGCTGGATTGGACGATGGGCTTATAGATGCCATCTGGATGTTGATTGCATAGGAGATTCCTTAGCGAGAACCTGCATACCTGCAAAACAGAAAATGAGTACCTGACACGTTGCAGGGATGATTACTTCCTTAGCATGAATGGTAAGAGAGCCTTGGGCGACTTTAACTTCAACAACG
>NZ_JAYMRY010000207.1:0-531 GCF_038900695.1 Paraburkholderia sp. JHI2823
GTGATACAATTTTGTAGAAAACATTCACACACCTAGATTTATCTTCTTTGTAAGAAAGTGTTTCCTTTACAAACCGGGTTATGGTTTGCATCAAGAAGGCTTTAGCAGTTGTTAAAGCAGTTTGTAATATTCAGTTGAATATAGTGGATTAAGACCTCGTTGGATAGAGGCGAAATCACCTTGACAGGTGGACTGGAGTAGTTTGAGATCAAACGAACCAGTATAAAAATAACGTGTTGTCTGCATTTGATTTCAAGTTTTAACAATTCAACCCCACTTCTTGTGTTTTTCACTTCTTCAATTGGCATCAGAGCGCCTGGTTCTGAGCTAAAACACTTAACCGTGTCAGTACAAGATCCAGCGTCAGAAAAACACAATGGCATGAAACTATTCTCACACCAGCAATGACAACCATGAGGACAGAGACAGATTCAGCGGCAAACCTCCAGTCTTTGATGGAGAAAACTTTGATTACTGGAAAGACAGAATTGAAAGCTTCTTTCTGGCACATGATGCTGATCTGTGGGATAT
>NZ_JAYMRY010000208.1:0-530 GCF_038900695.1 Paraburkholderia sp. JHI2823
CTGGTTTGAGTTTCAAGGGTCCCAAATGATTTACATTTCCTTAATATGTTCTCAAGATCATCCATGCCAAGTTTCATGCCTTGCACAAGAAGTTTGCTCAGTCAATTGCTCAAAGGCCCGAAAATCGACTATGCTAGGGCAAAGGTCAACTGTGGCCCACATACAGTCAAACTTTAAGATTATTGATCAACAACCTCATTTTGACGTATTATTCATCATTTTATCAATGTTTGATCATGACTCCTCAAGGATTTCTCACAATTCGTCAAAATCCAAAAAGTTGCTAAATTAGGGTTTTGTAGGAAAAGTCAACTCAACTTTGACCAAGCATAACTTTCTCATACTTTATTAGAAATGACCCATCCAAAGCTCATTTTGAATAGGATGCAATGCCCTGCAATTCATCTTCATCTCACAAGTTCAAAATATGCACTCACAAGAAGTTATGAATTTTGACATTATAGGTCACTTTGAAAGGTCAACAAAAACACCCTTTTTGTCAAAGCTTCATACATGAACATGGAAGACTC
>NZ_JAYMRY010000209.1:0-523 GCF_038900695.1 Paraburkholderia sp. JHI2823
TTCCTGTAATGCCTAAGGGCAAATTGTTGAACAATTGAAAACTTTAATCTAATGAAGTGTGTTCCTCTTTTGTCTACAAAGTTGAATCTTGTTTGTCTTTGAAAACATAAAACATACGCATTCCATTGCACCATATGCATAGCAGGTACCCTACTTCACAGGTTGCTTAATCTCCTTCACTGTTTATTTTGAACAGTCATCATGAATCCAGACTCCTCCAGTGAGCAAGCACTCAAGGCCCTTCAAGCCCAAAGTGCACAGTTCCAAGAGATGGTCCTAAGCCTAGCCCAAGGTCAACAAGAGTTGAAGGCTCTGCTCTTAAAGAAGAAGAAGAAGAAGAGGACTGCGTTGTTCAATACTGGACGCAGGTTTGGGAACACACTCCATAACGAGGCTGATCCAACTACTTCCTCTACAGAGAAAGACAGTCCCCAAGGGGGAGGGGCTCCCAGTCCTGCAGTCTCTGACAACGAGACGAATTACAATGACGAACAATACCCTCCTGCTGCTGACAGATACAAGC
>NZ_JAYMRY010000210.1:0-518 GCF_038900695.1 Paraburkholderia sp. JHI2823
GAGACCGACTGGCCGTTCACCTGGCCGTCGATCAGCCGTTCCGCATGCGCCATGCACGCGATGCGTGCCTTGCCCGTGCCGTCGAACGGAAACAGATACTGCAGGCGGAACACCCGGCCCTCGGCCGCCGGATTGGCGCCGACACGGCAGATCCGCACCGACGCGTCGTAACCGGCGCCCGGACTGCGGGTGACTTGCGCGCCCGCGGGGCGGCGCGGATAGACGAGCGGGTGAATTTCGTAACCTTTGTAGGTCTTGACTGCTGGATTCATGAAAATCGTGTCCTGTATTGCGTGGTCCGCGCGCCGCGTGCGGGGCGCTGCTTCCGGCAGCGTCCCTTTGACGCGTCGCGACGCGGACCGGCGGCGCAGCACCGATGGGCGCGCCGCGATAAAAATGGTTGGCACAGGCCTGCTAGACCCCGCGGCTCAATGACAATGGCTCGAGCGGTCGCGCGAAACGCGGATTCGACCGAAAAAACGCCGAAGCGGCGCGCCAATTCGCGCGCCGGACGCATG
>NZ_JAYMRY010000211.1:0-511 GCF_038900695.1 Paraburkholderia sp. JHI2823
CTGTTTGTGCAGGTTGACTTCTACAAGCTTATTCAAGCAAGTACAAAGCCAACTAAGCATTGGGGAAGGTTAGAGGAAGTTCAGACAAGCTCACAAGCATCTCAAGCCTCACTGAAAATCTCTACATTGCCATACTCATGTTCAACTGAAGCAGGTATTTTCCAACTTTCTATCTCTCTATTTAGGAATCATTAAGCTTAGGTTTGTGAATAAAAAATGTAGTACTCATAGTCCTGAAGCCATACATATGCTTAGTTTTCATTTACATTAATCGTGCTAGGAGAATTTCATCCATGAACTTTCTGAAAAAACTAGGTTAAGAATTAGGGCCATAGAAATTCTCTCTGGTCTTTGAGAGTTAGATTAAGTTTTTTATATGGTTGAAATCGTTGTTTGATGCTCTACAAGTTTCATGTTATGAGTTTTGTCAAAAAATCAAAGAATCAGGAGATCGCCATTGATGTACAGAACGCGAGTTTTGTGAACAAGAGGAAGAAGATGAAGTCTGACT
>NZ_JAYMRY010000212.1:0-511 GCF_038900695.1 Paraburkholderia sp. JHI2823
GGCGCTGGTCATGGCGCTGGACTGGCGCCACCCCACAGGCGAACTCATGCATCATTCTGACAGGGGGGCGCAGTATGCGGCAAAAGAGTATCGCCAGGTCCTCGCCACACGCGGCATCACCGTCTCCATGAGCCGCAAGGCGAGCTGCTGGGATAACGCACCAATGGAGTCGGCCAACGGCACGGTAAAAGTTGAGTGCGTATATGCAGAGCATTACGCCACGCGCGAACAGGCCCGGTTGTCCATCACGGAGTACCTCGCGTACTACAACACTGACCGCCTGCATTCGTCGTTGGATTACGTGAGCCCGAGTGAATTCGAGCGGCGCTGGCGCGCCGGGAATCAACACAAGGAGGAACCCACGTCATAATGAGTGTCGAGTTACCCACGGCCGGTCGACGTCGTGGTCGTAACAGGCGACCCGCCGCCCGGCCGTGGATAACTATCAAAAGCCCGTTCATGGCGTCCACAAAATGGGTACCGCTCCCCTGATCCCTGCGTACCAACGTCG
>NZ_JAYMRY010000213.1:0-504 GCF_038900695.1 Paraburkholderia sp. JHI2823
ATCCACCTCATCCCAGCAACCGAGCGTAATCAGCAGTTTGCGCATACGGTCGCGATGCTGCAGCACTTCCTTCTGCAGTTGCCCGCGATCGCGTATCAGGTGCCGTGACGCTTCGTCCTGCGGCGATGGCATGTGAACCACATGCATGCGGTCGCGCTCGCCACGCAGCCACGCGCGCAGATTGATCACCAGCTTGATGGCATCAAGCCGGTCGGTCTTCACGCGCCGCTTGTGGCGCTCGACCGGAATGCTGGCCGGATCGACAACGTAGCAGTCGATGTGTCGGGCTTGTAGCGCGCGACAGATCCAGAATGCGTCCTGCCCGGCCTCATAGATCACGACAATCCGTACGTCTGCGGGCAATAACCACTTTTGCTTGTGCGCCTCGATCAGGTCCAGCACCGCCTGCAGGCGCGCCGCAGCCTGCGGTTGTCCGACCGTGTGCACGGCTGGCTTTTCGCGTCGCCCGTCGTGCAGCGCCACCTTCCATTTGGCCGTCGCCAG
>NZ_JAYMRY010000214.1:0-502 GCF_038900695.1 Paraburkholderia sp. JHI2823
TCAAGAATGTGACGAAGTTTGTTTTGAAAGTTTGTTTTGAAAGGTGTTTCTGTGAAAAGTTTATTTGTTTGAGCAAGTACTTAAGATTCTACCTACTCGAAAAAAGATTATTCGTCCTCGTTTCCTTTAGACATCGCTATCCTACTATTAAGGAGTAGGTAGAACCGTCGTTGGAGTTGGAAGGGACATTCGAAAGGGATAAATACAATCACTAAAGCAATAGTTAGAAAACTTTAGTAGTAACCCTGGAGTCTTAAGATCTTTTCGAGGCAACGTTTCTGAAGCAACATTTCTGAGGATACATTCGAATGGGACATTTGATCTTTTAGACAGGAGGGCGACCACTAAAATTTCCTTTGCTTAATGACTGTTCTGAAGGCAACTGGAGTGAGGCAAACCCTAGGAGTGAACATGTGCATGTGAACTTTTTTCAGTTATTTAGTTTTGCACATTAGGTGATCTACCGTTTCAAATTTCAAGCATTCTTTTCATACAATCCTAT
>NZ_JAYMRY010000215.1:0-498 GCF_038900695.1 Paraburkholderia sp. JHI2823
CAAGGGCGCCTATGGTTCGCCACGGATGACCGAGGAAATTCGCGCACGCGGCTTTCCGGCCAGCAAGGAGCGGGTTGAGCGGCTCATGCGCGAGAATGGCATCAGGGCTCGGCACAAGCGACGTTACCGTGTCACGACAGACTCGAAGCACAAGCTGCCGGTCGCGGAAAATCTGCTGGGGCGCAACTTCACGCCGACAGCGCCGAATCAGGTCTATACGTCGGACATCACGTACATCTGGACCGATGAGGGCTGGTTGTATCTTGCGATCGTGCTGGACCTGTTCAATCGGGAAGTCGTCGGCTGGTCGATCAAGCCGCGCATGACGGCTGACATCGTGACCGATGCGCTGACGATGGCGTGGTTCCGACGCCGGCCCGAGACCGGCGCGCTGCATCATTCGGACAGGGGTAGCCCAATATGCCAGCGACGACTTCCAGCGCAAGCTGACGCAATACGGTATGCGTTGCTCGATGAGTCGCAAAGGAAATTGTTGGG
>NZ_JAYMRY010000216.1:0-493 GCF_038900695.1 Paraburkholderia sp. JHI2823
CGCTACGCAAGGTGTTACACTCATCAGCCTTGACGAAGGGACCAAGCTGTCCGGTCTGCAACAGGTTGCTGAGGCTGAGGCTGAGGCCGAGGCCGAGTCGGAAAACGATTCCGACGGCTCCACTGAAGGTGATAACGGCGGTGAGGGCAGCGGCGCGGCTTGATCCGTGCCAGCAGCTTTCAGTCTCAGTTAATACGTTGAAGCTACGCTGCGGGTCATCGCGTATCGGGCCGGTACGCTTTCCCGCGCAGCGTGCGGTACAAGTTAATTTCTCTTAGGGAGTAATGATGCAAAAACGATTCAAACAACTGATGTTGCTGGCTGCCATCGTGCCGACCTTCGCCATGGCTCAAGCGCTGCAGAACCAGGCGCCCGCAGCTCCGGCTGCTGCAGCAGCACCGGTTGACCCGGCCAAGCAGGCTGCCATCAAGGACCTGCTCGACGCCATCGACGCGCAGAAGCTGGTTGGCGCAATCGGCAACAGCGCGCAGAT
>NZ_JAYMRY010000217.1:0-493 GCF_038900695.1 Paraburkholderia sp. JHI2823
CTTATATGGTGCGCGACAGCATCGGCGTCGAGTTGATTCTTGGTACTTCGCGTCATCATCTGACGTCGACTCTGGGCGACCTTGGCGGCGTCACCGTGCTACCGCCGACATTGCTATTGCAATATCGTTTTAATCATGAAGGAGGCATTCGACCGTATGTTGGTGCGGGACTCAATTATACGCTCTTCTATAACAACGGATTGCACGCGGGAGGTCTACCTGTCTCCATAAAGAATCACAGCGTTGGTCCGGCACTGCAGGTCGGGATTGACGTGCAAGCATCAAAGAGTCTTTTCTTCAACGTCGACATCAAGTAGATCTGGATGAAGACGGTCGCTTCACTTGGTGGCTCGTCAATTGGCACCTTGCATATCGATCCGCTGATCGTTGGTTTTGGCGTCGGTATGAAGTTCTAGACGTTGCGGATCTCAAGCGTCAGACGGTTCAGTGAAGGGCTTGCTGGTTTCGCTCCCGGGACTAGCCAGCGAAAGAC
>NZ_JAYMRY010000218.1:0-489 GCF_038900695.1 Paraburkholderia sp. JHI2823
GTCTTGCGGCGTTCTCATCAGACAAAGAAGCGAATTCCGTCTGCAAACCATGATGTATTCGATATTGCTGGTGGACGATGAACCGGAGATTTTGGCCGCATGGCGGCTGATTCTGGAAAGCGAAGGGTATCAGGTGAGTTGCGCGAGCAACGGCGCCGAAGCACTCGCTTGTGTCGTCGCCCACGTTCCCGACCTGATTGTTACGGACTGGATGATGCCGATCATGGACGGCGCGGACCTATGCCGCCGTTTGAAATCGATGCCTCGATCCGTCGACGTACCGATTCTGGTCCATACCGCGGTGCCGCCCTCGGACCACGACGCGCAGTACTGGAGCGCGTGTCTGCTGAAGCCGATCGGCGCGGATCGCTTTCAGAGCACGATCGCGCATCTTTGCTCGCCAAGGTGCTGATACGGCACGAGCCCGCGCGACCACCGTGTCGATCGCATCAGCCGCGTGTCGCGTCATTACTCAGGATACCTGCGGAG
>NZ_JAYMRY010000219.1:0-488 GCF_038900695.1 Paraburkholderia sp. JHI2823
TTCCCGACATGCAGTGGTTTTCCAATCTGAAACTGAGCCAGAAGCTGGTCGGCTCGCTGATGCTATGCGCGTTCGTGACGGCCATCGTCGGCACGGTCGGTGTGCTGAAGGTGCGCGAAGTCGCGACGATGCAAACCGAGATGTACGACCGCGAATTCGTGCCGGTGCGCGACGACGGCACCGCCGCGTGGCAGGCGGCCTCGCACTTCCGGCGCCTCTATTCGTACATCCTGAATCCGGAGCCGGCCGGCCGTGCCGATACGGTGCGCCTGAATCACGGCGGTGAAGCAGCGATCCTGTCGGCGTTCGACTACGAGCGCAAGCACGCGACCACCGACGCGCAGAAGCAATTGCTGAGCGACTTCGACGCCGCCTATCCGGCCTATATGAGTTCGGTCGCGAAGGTGATGGCACTCGCCGACCAGGGCGATCAGACCGCCGCGCTTGCCGAGCTCAAGTCGACCACCGACCCGCTGCACGTGAAGCTG
>NZ_JAYMRY010000220.1:0-486 GCF_038900695.1 Paraburkholderia sp. JHI2823
GCCTGCTGCCGCTCCTCGGCCAAACAATCCTCAAAGGGCTGATAGACCCCGGAGAGAGTTTACCCGGTTAAGCATGACCCTATCGCAAATCCTGCCACAGTTGCTATCCACCAATTTGGTGACTGTCAAGGAGGCGCCAAAGTTCTCAAACACTACCTCTCCTAAGTACAACCCGAATGCCCGTTGTGCTTACCATTCAGACAGCCCGGGGCATGCCACTGATGACTGTTGGGCGTTAAAGAATAAGGTGCAAGACCTTATCGATGCTAAAGAGATACAATTCGAAGCGCCCGCAAAACCGAATGTAGTTACTGCCCCTATGCCTCAACACGGGGTAAATGCTGTTGATGAAGACGTTTATGCTGTTTCTGTGGATGATCTAGCCACTCCTTTAAAGATCATTAAGAAGAACCTACTGCAGGCCGGTTTATTTCCGGGTTGTGGTGAGGGTTGCCTGTTCTGTGCTGTGTCCCCATCCGGTTGTCC
>NZ_JAYMRY010000221.1:0-480 GCF_038900695.1 Paraburkholderia sp. JHI2823
GCGTCGGCAACCGACACCGGACGGTCGCAGTTCGCTTCCATCCAGCGCGCGGCCGCGCGGATTTTTTCCGCCACGCTCAGCGTGCCGCCCTCGGCCGGCAGCGGAACCCACGTCGCAGCCATGCCAGGCATCACGCGTTCGGCGACGCTGCGCGCCAGTTCTGCGCCAAGATCGCGCTTGATGAACATGAGCGCGCTGCGGGCGCCGTCATTGCGATCGTTGGACGCGCTGAGGATAGCGTCCGCCCCGCCGCGGCCGTAGCGGCCGATTTGCAGCGCCTCGGGGTCGCCCGGATTGGCCGCCTCCAGCACGAGCCGCCCTTCGCCGATGGTTTCGATCGCACGAGTGCGTGCCTGCACCGAGCGCAGCCAGCCGAGCAGGCGCTGGTCGCGGGCCGCCTCATGCGCGCCATGACCGCCGGCAATGAAAAGGACGTCGAAGCCCGTTCCATAGCGCGTGTCGATACGATCGGTCCAGATG
>NZ_JAYMRY010000222.1:0-479 GCF_038900695.1 Paraburkholderia sp. JHI2823
GAACCACTCGGGATGGTGATCCATTTCCTGCGCCTTGATCGCGACGCGCGTCATGAAGCCGAAGGCCTCGTTGAAGTCGGCGAATTCGAACGTGCGGCGAATCGCGTCACGCTGCGCCACGCTTTCCCAGCGAGTCAGTTTCGCCAGTTGCTGGGTGCGCTCGTCGGAAGTCAGTTTCTGGATCATGGTGTTACCTCGCAGGTCGAACACGCTCGCCGGCAGGCGGGCGAATCCGTTATTTTTTCACGACCGCGCAACGCTCGCCGCCACGCTGGGTGGGGCTGGTGTGCGTCGCCTTCCGCTTCAAACGTCGCCGCTGGTGTGCCAGCCGTCGCGGGTTCCACGCGTGATCACGCAGTCGCCTTCGACCAGGTCGCCTGCCGCGTAGGCGGGCGCGTTGGCGAGTCTCGCCAGCAGCGGCGCGAAGTCGGTTTGCGCGACGCCAAACAGTTGCGCCAAGTCATCGATGACGAAGTAGG
>NZ_JAYMRY010000223.1:0-479 GCF_038900695.1 Paraburkholderia sp. JHI2823
GGGTAAGGCTGACTTGATCTCCATGATCCTAATTTTCCAGTAAGGCATAAAAGCATCCAGGTCACTACTTTTCCAGTAAGGGTAAGGTTGATTTGATCTCCATGATCAAAAGGGTATAATCATTCATACATGTCATATTGTGCCTAAACATTAAATTTCTTCATATATTGGCTTTATTTGCATTTTATGATTTTATTTGATGTGTTTGTGAGATTCAACACTGCAGATTTAGACAGGATCCCAGGCAGGTTAATTAAGGAACGTTGAGGCCAAAAGCCAAATGGCCAAAAGCCAAAAGCCAAATGGCCAGACTAGAAAAACTTATGCATGACACCAATACATGGCGAGACAGACATTAAGCCAGAGATTAAGGGAACGTTGAAGCCAGAACACAAATGGCCAAAAGCCAAAAGCCAAAAGCCAATTGGCCAAAGTAGAAAACCTTATGCATGAAACTCAATCCAATGGCCAAAGAATGC
>NZ_JAYMRY010000224.1:0-478 GCF_038900695.1 Paraburkholderia sp. JHI2823
TTTTGCCGCCGTTGCGGCTCCTCGGCCATCAGGTCGAGCGCAGCCAGTAGGGCGCTAGCCTGGTCCGGCGGCGGCGGGCAGGTAAAACCATAGGCGGAACTGGTAAGCCGGATCACGTCAGCCATATCGCGATCGACTGCCACGAACCCGCCAATGGCGCCAAATGCCTTGCTCAACGTGCCCATCTGGATGATATGGGGGCTGTAGCAACTGAAATGTTCCGAAGTGCCGCCGCCATGCTCGCCTAGCACGCCGGTAGCATGCGCATCATCGATATAGAGGATGGCGCCATAGCGCTCGGCCAGCATCGCCAAGTCCGGCAAGGGGGTAATCGTCCCTTCCATGCTGAACACGCCGTCGCTGACGATGATTGGCGTGGTGCCGTCCCCCGTCTGCAGGAGCGACTCGAGATGATTCATGTCGCAGTGTCGGTAGGTGCGGCGCGGTGCGCCGGACATTTGGATGCCTTCCCGAATGC
>NZ_JAYMRY010000225.1:0-473 GCF_038900695.1 Paraburkholderia sp. JHI2823
GTGAATACCCTGAGTCCTCTGGTTAAATCCTTGCCCGCCTTTGAGGTGGGCGGGCGCGTCGATCAGGCCGGCAAGCGGGCCAATTGGGCTTTCAGCTTACCGACGGTGGCTTCGAACTCGGCAAGGCGTTTCTGTTCCTGTTCCACGACCGCCGCCGGCGCCTTCGCAACGAACGCCTGATTCTGCAGCTTGCCGTTGCATTTGACGATTTCGGCGCTCAACCGCGTGATCTCTTTCGACAGCCGTTCGCGTTCGACCGCAGCGTCGATTTCGACCTTCAACACAAGCTTGTCGGTTCCTACGATAGCAATCGGCGCGCCATCCGCCTGGGCGTCGAGCGCGGCCTCGTCGGCGATGATCTGCACTTCGGACAGACGCGCCAGCGCTTGAGCGTAAGGCGCGAACGTGCGAAGGCGCTCCGCATTGCCGGTGGCGAGCAACGGCACCTTGACCGCCGGCGACAGGTTCATTTC
>NZ_JAYMRY010000226.1:0-473 GCF_038900695.1 Paraburkholderia sp. JHI2823
TGCCGAGGCCACGCGGCTGCTGGCGATGGCAATGCAGGCTGAAGCCGAAGGGGTATTCGGGGCAAGCGAATGGACGGAACATCACAGGGCCCATCTCGTGCGGATCACGGCGCTGCTTGACGTGCTGGATAACCCGTCTGTTCCGCGCGGCTCAGTCATCCAGCTGATGCCGGCAGACACGCCCTCCCGGCTTGAGCACGCGGCCCAAGCGCGCGCACTGTTGCCGTTGTCCATAGAATCAACCACGCTCGAGGAGGCGGCGGCATGACCCGTGTGAGAGAGAAGAATCTTGATGACACCGTCGTTGCCACCATCGTTGGGGTGCTAGACGGCTGGAGCGGCCGGCTGACGTGGGATGCACTTATTGCGGCGGTCAAGCGGCGCGCGGGTCTGAGCTACACGCGGCAGACGCTGTACAGCCACGAGCGAATCCGCTTGGCCTTTGCGGTCCGGAAGAAGGCCCTGGCGGGTAC
>NZ_JAYMRY010000227.1:0-472 GCF_038900695.1 Paraburkholderia sp. JHI2823
TTCTATAACTGACATGGTTCGCAAATCCTGTCAACATGGACTTGTCTGAAGGTCCTCCAGGGAAACCTCCATCAGTGTGTATTGATGGCTCTGCAGACGCACGAGTTGTGGTGTTTGTATCAGTGGAGGACACCTCATCAATTCGCTCAACGACAACCTCCTGCTTAACCTTATGCACCACAGGATCCACAATGTACTCCTCAACTAACAACTTCACAATAGGAACGGGAGCTTGTACCTTCTCAGTAGGAGCCTGTACCTCCTCAGTAGGAGCTTGTACCTCCTCAATAGAAGTCTGTACCTTCTCCGTAGGAGTGTGTACATCCTCAACAGTGGATACTCTAAGGCCCTGACAACGGGGTGCACAGAACTCCACATTCTGCTCAGTCATCTGTTTCCGGTGAGAACCGGTCGGGGGACGGCGTCTAGCCCATAGCTCTGAAGCCCGCGTCTCGTCAGCACGAGCTTCAAC
>NZ_JAYMRY010000228.1:0-472 GCF_038900695.1 Paraburkholderia sp. JHI2823
GTGTCGCAGCAGGTCAGCGAAAACGTGAACATGCTCATGGCGTCGACATCCTCGAGCACGCACACGTCGATCAGGTCGGCCGTCGCCGCTTCCGGCAGCGGCGCGCCATTGATCTTCAGCCCAAACTCGGGCGCGAGCGTATCGAAGCCGGTGCGCGCGTTCACAGGATGTCCTCCGCTCTGATGACGCGCGAGGCGCTCGGGCGCACCGGCGGCAGCAGGATCGTCGAGCCTGGCGCGAGCGCGAGCGGATCGTCGATGCCGTGGGCCGCCGCGAGGTCACGCCAGCGACTCGCATCGGCATACTCCTGCGCGGCGATGCTGGCGAGCGTCTGCCCGCGCTTGACGGTCCAGACCTTGGCGACGTCAGCGGACATCAGATTCTGCTTCTTGCGATCGTCGATGTTCGAGCGCCATTGCTTGAACGAGCATTTGAGCGTGGCGCGCACGGGCGTGCCGAGTTCGGTGAACAT
>NZ_JAYMRY010000229.1:0-471 GCF_038900695.1 Paraburkholderia sp. JHI2823
CATTTCCTATTTGGTCTGTAATATTTTACTTTCAAACAATCCGTACACTATCTTTTCACCTCCTGCCTTGCCCGGGGCATGTAGGTCCACTTGTAAGGGTTTTGACTATTTTTCATATTCATATGCCATGCTTAATGATTCATTGGACGTTTTTCATTTGATAAACTGCTTATGTTCATTTTCTTTCCTTTTGCATTTTCTTTCAAGGATGGCTATCCCTTACACACACCCACACTCACAAATGCAGGTACCCATCCACTCTGGATTCCATGGGTGACTATTCTGCTACATCCTTCAATAACTCTGAAGATCTGGTCAATCAAGTCGAGTATGAAGATGACGAAGGTTATGAAGTACCAGGGGAACTAGCCAGACTTCTACAGCAAGAGGAAAGGGCCATCTTACCTCACGAAGAGTCATTGGAAACTGTCAACTTAGGAACCGAGGAACACCGGAAGGAGGTACAAGTGG
>NZ_JAYMRY010000230.1:0-470 GCF_038900695.1 Paraburkholderia sp. JHI2823
CTTTATCACTTCGTCGCCTATAGCGCGACCTTCGTCACCGAGTTGGTGCGCGCCAATCTGAACATGATGGCGCTGGTGTACTCGCCGCGTATCGATATCAAGCCCGGCATCGTCAAGGTTCGCACGCGCCTGCAAACCCCGCTCGGCCGTCTCGCGCTCGCCAATTCGATTGCGCTCACGCCAGGCTCGCTCGTGATGGATATTCGGGACGACATACTATTCATCCACTGGCTCGACGTGAAGACGACCGATATCGACGAAGCGACCGAGGCGCTCGTCGCGCCGTTCGAAAAGCATCTGGAGAAAATCTTTGGCTGAGATCATGCTCCGGATCGCCGCGGTGCTGATCTTCTTCGCGATCCTGTTCGGCGTGATCCGTCTCGTGATCGGCAAAACCCTCGTCGACCGCATCGTCGCAATCGACATGCTGACGGTCATCTCGCTGTCGCTGATCGCGCTGTACGCGCAGG
>NZ_JAYMRY010000231.1:0-468 GCF_038900695.1 Paraburkholderia sp. JHI2823
CGTTGCCGCTCGGCTGGTTCACCGGCGTCGTCACCGAGTAGCTGCCGTCAGCGCCGGCCGTGGTCGTTTCCGACGTGCCGTCCGGATTCGTCACCGTCACCTTGCTGCCCGCTTCGGCCTTGCCCGATACCGTCAGGCTGCCGTCCGGATTGGTCGCCACGTTCACGCTCGGCGCGAGCGGCGGCGTGATGTCCTTGTACGACACGGTCGTATCCGGGCCGGTGTTGCCGGCCGCGTCCGTGGCATGCGCCACGACGTTACCGCTCGGCTGGTTCACCGGCGTCGTCACCGAGTAGCTGCCGTCAGCGCCGGCCGTGGTCGTCTCCGACGTGCCGTCCGGATTCGTCACGGTCACCTTGCTGCCCGCTTCGGCCTTGCCCGACACCGTCAGGCTGCCGTCCGGATTCGTCGCCACGTTCACGCTCGGCGCGAGCGGCGGCGTCGTATCCGTCCAGGTCGCCTGGGTCG
>NZ_JAYMRY010000232.1:0-467 GCF_038900695.1 Paraburkholderia sp. JHI2823
GCTTTTAAAGCAGGGATGTTTCGTGATTGTGCCAAAGCACTTCTCATCGACATTTTCCCTAAGTGTCTTCTGTCAAAGTTGTTAATTGGTGTACCGTTAGAGTACGTATAAGGCGCATCATCAATTTGCTGATATGTTGACCATTTTTTGTTTTCAATTACAGGACCGTAATCTAAAATTGGTTTAATTGTAGATCCCGGCTGGCGTTTTGCATCAGTGGCATAGTTAAAGCCGCCGGCTGGCACATCACGACCACCACCAATGGCTCGAATTTCACCATTTTTTGTATCCAGCAGGGTGACTCCAGCTTGCATACCTTTCGTAAATCCGGCTGAATCCCCATTGATGATGTCATCCAGATGATCCTGAGCTTTTCGATCAAGAGAAGTATAGATTTTTAATCCATCTGTTGATACATCTACTTTGGCTTTTTTCTGTACTTCTTCCATGACTTCTTCAATATAAGC
>NZ_JAYMRY010000233.1:0-467 GCF_038900695.1 Paraburkholderia sp. JHI2823
GGTATGAGCCTTCCTTGAACTCGGTCGGCCACCGCAGCCACTGTCGGTAAGCGGCCAGCAAACCCGTCTTGACGAATTGAGCTAAGCGACCGCAACTGTCGGCTGCCAGCGATGAGGCAGCAATGTTGCGACGTCGCTGGCCCTGTGGGTCGGCAATCGCGTGAGGACGTCCTTCAGATAGGCGTGCGGTTCGTGCCCATTGAGTTGTGCTGAGCGCAACAGGCTCATGATGGCGGCAGCGCGTTGGCCCGCTCGCAGTGAGCCGGCGAACAGCCAGTTGGCCCTGCCGACAGCAAGTTCGCGATCATTCTGCCCAGATCGGGCAGGAAGTTGAAGTCCATTACCGTTGGCATCCCTTGTATGGGCGTCGCGTCAAGGTACGAGACGTCGAGGAGCGAAGCGGCGGTCGCGTGGTGCACGTCGAGGCCAGCCCAGGCGTAGTGAGGGTCGTGTCGGCGTGGATGCTG
>NZ_JAYMRY010000234.1:0-467 GCF_038900695.1 Paraburkholderia sp. JHI2823
ATCATGAAAGGTGTGAATGGAATGCTTGGTGTATGGGAATTGAATCGGGTTATGATTAACCAAGGGGTGAACTTGATTAATATCGTGAGAATAGGTGCTCCTACCCTCAACCATGAGACTATTTGTGCATGGAAACACTTGGTATATGGACAAAAGTGGTTGATTCGGGTTATGGTTAACCAAGGGAAAGACTTGAGTAACCTCGTGAGAATGGCCATGCCCAAACTCAACTATGAGACCCTTTAAGAAGATGCTTGGTATGTAAACCAAGGGGAGATAAGTTTCTTCAATGGATAAGATAAAAATCAAAATCCGATACAAGGTGGCTATATGCATGCTCCTAGAAAGTGGGACTAGCGTGGCACTTGTATTCTAAACGACCAATTGAAATAATTGATCGAATAGTTGTCGTTGTAGAAAAGCCCAAGACCAAACTATGAAATGTGTGCAAGTGTGCATTAGTAAGT
>NZ_JAYMRY010000235.1:0-467 GCF_038900695.1 Paraburkholderia sp. JHI2823
GAAATGCAACCTCGACAAAGGGATCCTCCCCGAGATCAAGGCCATCACTATGACCGCCATTACAACCGGTCCCTTTCCCACTCTCCCTACAGGAGTGACGAAGACGACCCCCGTGGTCCCTTATCACAAGAAATCACGAAGGTGTACATTCCTAAGGGAATGGAGAGACCTCCTAAACTGGAGGAATATGATAGCATTTCAGACCCTATGGACCATATCGACAGGTTCAAGACAATGCTCGACTATCACAACATCGGGGGACCGATCAAATGTCGTTTGTTCCCCACGACCTTGAGGAAAATTGCAATGGACTGGTACAAGAATCTCGCCCCAGGGTCGATCAACTCCTGGAGAAACCTCAAGAACCAGTTCATCAGCTCCTTCACAGCGTCTCGTCGACACCCAAAGATTGAGGCCTCCCTTGAGGCTATCGTCCAGAGAAGCGAAGAAACCCTCAAGGAATATAT
>NZ_JAYMRY010000236.1:0-466 GCF_038900695.1 Paraburkholderia sp. JHI2823
GGAATCACCACGCGCTCGCCCATCTTGTTCAGGCCGCCCTTCACGACCGCGAGCGCGATGGAGCGCTGCAGAATCGGGCTGTAATAGCTCGACGTCACGTGGCCGATCATCGCGGTCGTGCCGTCGGGCCGCGCTTGCGCATCGGGCGCGACGATCTGTCCGCCTTCGGGAAGCACGTACTGCGCGTCATCGGTCAGCAGTCCGACGAACTGCTTGCGGCCCTCCTTCGCCGTGTCCGAGCGCTTGAGCGAGCGGCGGCCGAGGAAGTCCTTCGTCTGCGAGACGAGGCCGCCCATGCCGAGATCGAATGGCGTGACCGAACCGTCCGTGTCCTGCCCGACGATGATGTAGCCCTTCTCCGCGCGCAGCACGTGCATCGTTTCCGTGCCGTATGGCGTGATGTCGAATTCGGCGCCCGCTTCCATGAGGGCTTCCCACACCATGCGGCCCGCGTTGGCCGGCACGT
>NZ_JAYMRY010000237.1:0-466 GCF_038900695.1 Paraburkholderia sp. JHI2823
GCCAACCGAAACCGCACCTTTCGTTTCGGTCCACCGAACACGCATTTCGGCGGGCTGAACACCGATTTCGGGAAGATGAACACGCGTTTCGGAGCACCGAACACCAATTCCGGAATTCTCCGAAACCATTCGACTTCAACCGAAACGGCTGTTCATGTTCCTCCGGAAACACTGTTCGACTTCAACCGAAATCCGTGTTCGGCTTCGCCGAAATACGCAGGTGGATCACAGCAACTTCGCCGGGCGGCTTTCCCGCGACGAGGTTAAGTGCCATGACGGCGCGCCGCTGCCGCCCGAATTGCGGGAGCGGCTGTTGCGCGAATGCGAACGGGTGTCGCTGGCGCGCCCGCGACTCGACGCTCTCGCGCATCTGAAAGGGATTGGCGAAGTGGGAGCGTCACGCCTCGTGCTCGAACTGTTCTGGAGAGGGTTCAGCAACCGCCGCCAGGTGGGTGCCTGTACGGGG
>NZ_JAYMRY010000238.1:0-466 GCF_038900695.1 Paraburkholderia sp. JHI2823
GTTCTTCTGTCTGACCATGCTGTTCTACCGGGAGCCGGGTGAAGCTCGGCGCGCGCAACTGGACAGCTTCTACCACGATTTCACACGGGAAGTGGTGAGCGACGCATCGCAGTCGGAATTCGACCGCCTGCAGCGCCTCAAACTCGGCCGGATCACGCTGATGATGGGCGCGGGGCTGCTCGCGATGCTGGCCATCCCGAATCCGCTGTGGGGGCGCCTGCTGTACCTGTGCTGCGCACTCGCGATTCTTGCGCTGGGCGCTTTGATGTGCCGCAGCGCGAACGCGGCGGCCGTACCCGCCAACGAGCTGCAATCTTCCTGAGCGGGTCCTGAACCCCTAGGCGGCGGCCGGCCATTGTGCCGGCCACGCTGAAACCGAGAGACTGACTGATGAACCAATTCATGGGTGACAACTTCCTGTTGTCCAGCGACTGCGCGCGCAGGCTTTACGACAAGTATGCCAGGC
>NZ_JAYMRY010000239.1:0-465 GCF_038900695.1 Paraburkholderia sp. JHI2823
GATCATAACTGTGCGCGCCGTATCCTGACCCAATTCGCGGGTGAGTTCGTGCAGCATGGCGGGATGCGGTTTCGAGAAGGTTTCGTCAGCGCAGCGCGTGCCGTCGAACAGGCTGGTCAGGCGTGCCTGATCGAGCGCGCGATTGAGCCCAACGCGGCTCTTGCCAGTCGCGACCGCGAGCAGATAGCCGACGTCGCGCAACTCCTGAAGCATCTCGCGCACGCCGGGAAACAGCTCGGTGGTCTGGTCTTTTACCAGAAAATGAAAGCGGTAACGCTCAGAAAGCCGCGGATAGTCGGCTGGAGCGAGCGTCGGCGCGGCAATCTGCAGAGCGTCGCGCAGGCCGAGGCCGATCACGTAGCTCGCCGCTTCGTCGGCGGGAACCGGCAGGCCGAGGTCGCGGCAAGCAGCCTGGATGCTACGCGTGATATGCGCGGTCGAATCCATTAGCGTGCCATCCCAGTC
>NZ_JAYMRY010000240.1:0-462 GCF_038900695.1 Paraburkholderia sp. JHI2823
GCCATTGTGCGCGACCTACCGGCCCTCTTGCAACGGGCGGAAACCATGCTCGGCAACCACTTCTGGCTCGATTTCGGTCCTGCCGGGAGGATGCTGACCTGCGTGCATCCAGACGCGTTCGCATTGTTGCGCCACCGGGATGTATCCTCGGCGCTGATCGGCGAAATAGCGCCAGATCTGATGGGCGGAACGCTGGTGGCCCAGGACGGTGAGGCGCACCGGCGGGCACGTGACGCGGTCAAATCGGCGTTCCTGCCGAAAGGTCTGAACCAGGCGAGGATCGGCGAGCTCTTTGCGTCACTCCTGAAGGTGCAGGTGCAGCAGTGGCGCGATATGGGCGAGGTGGCCATCCTGCGCGAAACCAGCGACGTGATGCTCAAGCTGATTTTCAGCTTGATGGGGATACCTGCGCGGGACATTCGACAATGGCGCCGGAAATACAAGCAATTGCTTCAGTTGATC
>NZ_JAYMRY010000241.1:0-461 GCF_038900695.1 Paraburkholderia sp. JHI2823
ACCCGACCCTCGCCGACGCAATCCTCGACCGCCTCGTCCATCAGGCTCACAAGCTTCCGTTGAAGGGCGATTCGATGCGCAAGAAGAACGCACCTGATCAAAAAGTAGCCTGATCTCGAACACCCGCGGTACAATCTAAGCACTACGCAGCACCTCCCTCCTGGCCTGTTCGACTTCACCGAAACGGGCGTTCAGCTTCCCCGAAATTCGCAGCAGGATCAACCGCGCGCGCCTCACGTGGCCGACGGCCATCGACATCAGTTCTTCGCGCTCGGTCTCACTCAGATTCATCTTGCTCATGCACTATTAGATCGGTGCAATTTCAATGGTTCAATGGACTGATATGACTTCACGTGTCAATGGGAAGTTGGTTTTCAGCCTCTCGAGTACGTGTCATGTGAATTTCCTGAGGGCGACGTAGCAGTAAATCTCGACGGTGGGTCACACTGATATTCGCGGGT
>NZ_JAYMRY010000242.1:0-461 GCF_038900695.1 Paraburkholderia sp. JHI2823
GTACCCGTGCGCAAAGGACGGCACCGGAGGAAACCCTTCGTCCAACCCCAAACCTGGTCGAGGAAGGCCCTCGCTTGGTAGGTGAATTGTTCAATCTGAGTGCGACCAACACCAGCAAAATCCATGGATGATCCACCCTTGTAATAGGGGAAAGCTGGATTGGACAATACTTGACGAGGCCCGCTGAATCCTTCTGGGGTTGATGTGTCGTCCACAATGATCTCACCGGAGCGAGCCAGATCGAATGAGGCCCGCCCCTGGGTACCGAAGACGTCGAACTCCATCGAATTGGGCAGGCCAAATGCAACACGGGAAACGACAATCGTGCCAATGGCCCCGGACTCGAAGGTCATATTGAATACTGCAATGTCGTCATTTTCCACGGTTTCGATGCCCTGCGCCGACACCGTCGTCCCACGTCCTCCTGCAACTCCCTCCAGCGCGGGCGGACGCTTATCGAT
>NZ_JAYMRY010000243.1:0-460 GCF_038900695.1 Paraburkholderia sp. JHI2823
ACGCAGGCGATCTCGACGGCGACCATCCAGGCGCTGGGCACGGCAGTGGCCTCGCTCACGACGTCGTCGCTCTCGACGGCGCAGGTGGCAGCGCTGACGACCGCGCAGATCGAATCGCTGACGGGCCCGCTGAGCACGGCGCAGACGCAGGCGATCTCGACGGCCAACATCCAGGCGTTGGGCACCAACGTCGCGGCGCTGACAGCCGGCATGTTCTCCAATACCCAGGTGGGTGCGCTCACGTCGGTCCAGGTGGGTTCGCTGACGTCGAACGCGGTGTCGCCGCTGTCGTCCACGCAGATCGGCGCGCTCAGCAGTGCGGCGGTCACCGGGCTCCCGCTCTCGGGCCTGAGCACGGCGCAGTCGCAGGCGCTGACCACCAAGGACATCCAGGCACTGGGTACGAGCGTCGCGTCGCTGAGCACGGCGATGCTGACGACGGCGCAGGTTGCGGCAATGT
>NZ_JAYMRY010000244.1:0-460 GCF_038900695.1 Paraburkholderia sp. JHI2823
GGCTAACTTGGTAACATTGCGTGATCCACCATCAAATCCCAATGTTTCACCTCCAAAATACAATCCAAACACCAAATGCGCCTATCACTCTAACAGCCCCGGACATGATACTTATCAATGTTGGGCTCTGAAATGCAAGATTCAAGACCTCATAGATAATAAGACTATTGAGTTTGATCCATCTACAACTCTAAAAGTTATAACTGCGCCAATTCCAAATCATGGCAAAGGTGTCAATGCAATTGAAGAAACTGCTTTTGTTTCCTCCGTTGAAGATTTGACTACTCCACTGACCATTGTTAAAGAATATTTGTTGAGAGCCAAGGTTTTCCCTGGTTGTTTCAAAGACTGTAATTGATGTGCTCTACAAAATAATGGATGCGAATGGCTAGAAAAAGGTGTTCAACGCCTGATAGATAGTCATGAGATCCTGTTTGAAAGAGCTTCGGCAATAAAAAGT
>NZ_JAYMRY010000245.1:0-458 GCF_038900695.1 Paraburkholderia sp. JHI2823
CAATGGCATCGCGAAGGCGATTGACTGCGTCGCCGGCCGCACGGGCGCCGCGCTTGCGCGTCAATTGGCCCCGAATGGATGCATGCTCGTCTATGGAGCCTTGTCGTCGCATCGTCAGACTGACCCCGCAGCGTTTGAGATGCCGATTTTCGCCCCAGCGCTTGTCTACTCGGCTGCCGAGGTTCGCGGCTGGTTCATCTTTTCGTGGCTCGCACGCATGGGGGCACGTGAAGGCGGTCAGATGCTGCGCAGTCTGCTCGATCGTATGGCCGAGGGCACCTTGAAGCCGCCGGCAACGCGCCGCTACCACCTTGATCGCGCACACGAAGCCTTCACGGCCGCCGAAAGCTCCGCACACGATGCCAAGCCGCTGCTAGCGTTCGCGGCACTCTAAGTCTCGCCCGTCGGATGAAAAATCGAAGGCAGTGGCGCCCCGGCTCATGCGAGCACCTAAGGGG
>NZ_JAYMRY010000246.1:0-457 GCF_038900695.1 Paraburkholderia sp. JHI2823
CTTCATGACGCTGATCTTCTCGACCGAGGGGTCGGTCACAGCGTCCAGCATGCCGGTTTGATACCCGAAAGCGCGGAAGCGGCCCGTCTGAGCGCTCGTTTCGCGCGACAGGACTGCGTAGCGCTCGGCCCATTGGCTGAGCCGCAACTTCGGAGGTGGAAGCAGGTTCTCGCGGCGAGCCGCCAGCAGACCCGCATAGAGAGCGTCATACCCGCGCGCGTATCGTCGCGTGCTATGTGGGGTTGCCTGCTCCGTCACGGGTTAGCTATTCGAGTGCTTCGGTGATGACCTCCTGCAGCATGTCCTGCAATTCAGCCGGCGTCTTACACCGATGGAGACGCGGCGCCTGTTCCGCAGGAATAGACAGCAGGCGGGTTCTGACCTTGGCGTACTCGCTGCCGACGGCTTTCGCCACCTCGGCAACATCGATCACCAGACCGGAGTCACGGTCGTACTC
>NZ_JAYMRY010000247.1:0-457 GCF_038900695.1 Paraburkholderia sp. JHI2823
GATCAAGGCGAAGCTGGCCGAACTCGAGCGAGACCGCCCGATCGGCATCAAACTGTATTCGCTCTACGATCAGCCGCAGGTCGTCGACGACAGCGTGCGCGGCTTTATCTTCGACGTGTTCCTGTCGGTGGCGATCGTCGGTGTCGCGCTCGGCATCGCGCTCGGCTGGCGAGCGGGCGTCGTGCTAGGCGTGGAGCTGTTCCTGTCGATTCTTGGCACGCTGCTGGTCATGTACGCGGCGGGCATCGAGCTGCAGCGTATCTCGCTCGGCGCGCTGATCATCGTGATGGGCATGCTGACGGACAACAGCATCGTGGTGGTCGAGGGCATGCTCGTGAAGGTGCAGCGAGGCATGTCGCATCTCGCGGCGGCGACCGAAATTCTGAAGCAGAGCCAATGGCTTCTGCTCGCGTCGACCGTGGTGGGGATTCTGGCTTTCTCGGGCATCGGCCTGTCA
>NZ_JAYMRY010000248.1:0-456 GCF_038900695.1 Paraburkholderia sp. JHI2823
TTCATTGAGGCGTCTTGCCACAGCATTGGGTTTGGCCTGTGAATACACCGACAGGTCGCCGCCTTTCGGGAAGTACTGCCTCAACAGTCCATTTGTGTTCTCATTTTACCCTCGCTGCCAGGGATGTTGCGGATCACAGAAGTAGACGGCAACGTCAGTAGCAACAGTAAAGCGCTTGTAACTGGCCATCTCCGTGCCGCGATCCCAGGTTAGCGATTTGTAGAGTTCCTGCGGCAATTTGCAGGTATGTTTGATCAGCGCATCGGCTACCGCCTCGCTGTCCTTGCTGGCAATCTTCACCAGCATGACATAGCGTGTGTGGCGTTCGACGAGCGTCGCAATCTGGCTGCTCTCGCTGCCGCAAAGCAGATCACCTTCCCAATGCCCCGGCACTGCGCGGTCCTCGACTGTGGCTGGACGTTCGCTGATCGACACCGTGTCGCGGATCCTGCCGTG
>NZ_JAYMRY010000249.1:0-456 GCF_038900695.1 Paraburkholderia sp. JHI2823
CTCGTGTGTTCTGGGAAACAGGTTGATCGCGGCTCTATATCCGGGCTTGTTGCAGCCTGATCCGCTGCGGCCCACTATGAAATCCGCTGACCCATGCCTCATTCTCCGTGCGAGCTCGAAGCTCGTATGAGCCTTCAGGTTTCGTGGATCATGGTCCGACCTGGTGTGTCATCACATACGGCGCCTGCGCAACCTTTGGACGTATCAATCTGATTGCAAGTTAGTTGTTCGCGAATCGATTACCGCCTATGCCGGCTTCCTGCTCACGTAATCCCTCTGGTATGGACGGTCATGCGCCAGAACCGCCCAGATCATCCGTGCCATCTTGTTGGCGAGCGCGACGATCACGACATTCGCTGGGCGACGCCTGCGCATCTCCTCAATCCAGGTGCCCGCATCCTTGGCGTGACTCAACACGGCGCGCGCGCCATGGATCAGCAGTGTTCGGAGATACGT
>NZ_JAYMRY010000250.1:0-455 GCF_038900695.1 Paraburkholderia sp. JHI2823
GTGCTGAAGCCCGCCGAAGTCACGCCGCTGGTGTCGCTCGCGCTCGCGCGCATCTGCGAGGAAGCGGGCGTGCCGAAGGGTGTGCTCAGCGTGCTGCCGGGCAAGGGCTCGGTGATCGGCGACGTGCTCGTGCGTCATCCGCTCGTGAAGAAGGTGTCGTTCACGGGCGGCACCGAAGTGGGCCGCGGCATCGCGCGCATCGCGGCGGACAAGCTGATGCCGGTGTCGCTCGAACTCGGCGGCAAGTCGCCGACCATCGTGTTCGACGACGCCGATCTCGATCATGCGGTCAACGGCGTGCTGTACGGCATTTTCAGCTCGTCAGGCGAAGCGTGCATCGCGGGCTCGCGCCTGTTCGTGCAGCGCTCGATCTACGACACGTTCATGCAGCGTCTGGTCGAAGGCGCACGCAAGCTGCGCGTCGGCGATCCGTCGCGCGAGAACACGCAGATGGG
>NZ_JAYMRY010000251.1:0-454 GCF_038900695.1 Paraburkholderia sp. JHI2823
AGATCGTGCCGGTGGCGATTCCGCAGCGCAAGGGCGAGCCGCTGCAGTTCGCCACCGACGAGTTCGTGCGCCACGGCGTGACGGCCGACTCGCTCGCGGGCCTGAAGCCCGCGTTCTCGAAGGAAGGCACGGTGACGGCGGCCAACGCGTCGGGCATCAACGACGGGGCTGCGGCGGTCGTGGTGATGTCGGCGAAGAAGGCCGAGGCGCTGGGGCTCACGCCGCTCGCGCGCATCAAGGCGTACGCCAGCGGCGGGGTGGACCCGAAGGTGATGGGCATGGGCCCGGTGCCGGCGTCGACGCGCTGTCTGGAGCGTGCGGGCTGGTCGGTGAACGATCTCGATCTGATGGAGATCAACGAGGCGTTCGCGGCGCAGGCGCTCGCGGTGAACAAGCAGATGGGCTGGGACACGTCGAAGATCAACGTGAACGGCGGGGCGATTGCGATCGGTCA
>NZ_JAYMRY010000252.1:0-454 GCF_038900695.1 Paraburkholderia sp. JHI2823
AATAATGGCTCGCTTCATTATAGCCGCGTCGGTCGTGGCCGCGCGCGTTGGCTGGCGTGGGCGCATCCATGCTTGACTTCACCGTGTTAGCCCAGCAGTGCGCGCCATCTGTGCAACCGGTCACGATGCAAGCGGTCGTGCGGACAGAATCGGGCTTTAACCCGTATGCCATCGGCGTGGTTGGCGGCCGCCTCACGCGACAACCCCGCGACGCCGAAGAGGCCGTTGCCACGGCCCGAGCACTCGAGGCTCGTGGAATCAATTTCAGCGTCGGTTTGGGGCAGGTTAAGCGGTTCAATCTCGCCCGGTACGGACTGTCGTACGAAACCGCCTTTGATCCGTGCGAAAAGCTTCGTGCCGGCAGCGCGATTATGCACGAGTGTTATCAGCGGGCAGGTGCCACATACGGTCAGGGCACGCGTGTCTTGAGGGCTGCGATAAGTTGCTATTACAG
>NZ_JAYMRY010000253.1:0-454 GCF_038900695.1 Paraburkholderia sp. JHI2823
CTACTGGACGTTTCCGCTCAGTCTGCCGATGCATTTCGGGACGACCGTTGACACGATACTCGGCTCCCTGCCCTATGTGCATGCGGCGCCAGCGCGGCTGGAATACTGGCGGAATGAACTACCCGCTGAGGGATTAAGAATCGGGTTGGTCTGGAAAGGCAGGGGAACACACGGAAACGATCGCAACCGTTCCCTGCGTGACATATCGGACCTGGCTCCGCTGTGGTCGGTACCGGGGCTGACATTCGTCAGTCTGCAGCATGGGCAAGGCGATGAATCCCGGCAAGCGTCCGCCGGACAGCCTCTCGTCGAACTGGGAGGGAAAATCAAGGATTTTGCCGACACAGCCGCCATCGTCGCCCAGTTGGACCTGACAATCTGTGTTGACACGGCGATCGCGCACGTTGCTGGCGCTCTCGGCAAACCATGCTGGGTACTGCTCCCTGCCTTTGGG
>NZ_JAYMRY010000254.1:0-453 GCF_038900695.1 Paraburkholderia sp. JHI2823
GCAACGTCAACGAGGCGACCAACAATCTCAAGCTCATGCTCACGCCACGCAAGAATCTGAGCCCCGCCGTGTTCGAGTCGGGCGAAGCGGGCGATGAGGCGCGCCGTGTTTTCGGCGATGCCTACACGGCGATGATGAAGCGCGAGTGGTACACGATCGGTATTCATTTGGGCTTCCGGTACGAAGGCTCGTCGATCGTTGTCCCCGATGGCACGCCGGAGCCCGAGGACACGATCAGCACCTATGTGCAGACTTCGCGTCCGGGCCATCGCGCGCCACATGTGTGGCTCGCGCCCGGCCGCTCCACGCTCGACCTGTTCGGCGAGAGCTTCGTGCTGCTGCGCTTCGACGCATCGCTCGATGTGGAAACGCTGCGCGACGCGGCGCAACGCGCGGGCGTGCCTTTCACGGTCGTCGATATCGGCAATGACGCGGCACGTGCCGTGTACGAGC
>NZ_JAYMRY010000255.1:0-453 GCF_038900695.1 Paraburkholderia sp. JHI2823
GAAGAACAGCCGTCAGACCATCATGCGGGTCCGAGAATCGATGGCATCGACGCAGCCTGCTTTGGCTGGTATCGGCCCGGATGGCGTGCCGTGCGCACTGATTGACTGGGATCGTCGTAAGTCGCGCGGCGCATGAAGGCCAGCCGACGGACCATCGTGCGGGAACGGGAACCAGCAGCCGCGCAAACCGCGGCTGTTTCATAACCCGGCTTCGGCTATCAACTCGGCCAGCGATATGTCGAGTGCGTTCGCCAGTCTTTTGAGCGTCAACGTGGCGGCATTGTTGGTGCCGCGTTCAACGCGACCGACATAGCTTCTATCAACGTCAGCGAGCAACGCCAACTGCTCTTGCGATAGTTCTTTGGCTTCGCGGTGGCGGCGAATCGCTTCACCGAGCGCGATTAAGGATGGGTCCTTGCTTTGACGGGTGCTAATTGGCATCCCGTCATCGTG
>NZ_JAYMRY010000256.1:0-453 GCF_038900695.1 Paraburkholderia sp. JHI2823
CTTGAGACTTACCTCAAGTGGGTACGAACCTGTGCTCAAAGTCTTATGATGCCTTATCCTTCCATTCTCCCGGTGATTATTGAGCCTGTTAAGGAAGGAGAAGTTCCATACACTATCCTACATCCTGACATGCCAACATCATGGGAAGAAATGCAAAAGAGTTGGATCCAACTCAAGGAAGAACGGAATTCTCTTGAAGCCAATCTACATGCCAATGAGAAGAAGGTCTTGGAGCTCACGCGTCTACTGCACGAGGAAAAGACTCTCAACACTTACATTGCTCCAAAGAGGATGCGCAGTGTCTTTTGGGATTGATTTACTTTGTTATATTTTGCCCTTGAGGCTTTGATGTAATGAATAATTATTTCTTAATGATAACGTGTGTTCCTTTTTGTCTACAAATAATTTGAACTTTAGAACCATTGAATGCATTGCATAAACACATATCATGCA
>NZ_JAYMRY010000257.1:0-452 GCF_038900695.1 Paraburkholderia sp. JHI2823
ACGTCGCCGTGGTGGACTGGCGCAACCAGAAGGTCGTCAAGACGATTCACACGGGCAAGGGCGCGCACAACTTCCGCTCACTCGCCGACGGCAAGCACGTCGCGGTGTCGAACCGGGTAGCTAGCACGATCAGCATCATCGACGAAGACACGCTCACCAACGTCGGCGACATCACCGGTCTGATGCCCGGACCGGACGACATGGAACTTTCCGCCGACAAACGCTATCTGTGGGTTACCTTCCGCTTCGCGAAGCACATTGGCATCATCGATCTCAACACGCGCAAGCTGATCCAGACGATCGCGGTGGGTCGCTCGCCGCACGGCATCTATTTCTTCAACCGGGCGCCGGTCACGGCGCCGAACGGTGCTTGAGGGGCCTCAGGGGCCTGACGGTAACGGAGTAGGGCCAAGGCGCCATGAGCCATCAAGGATGAAGTAACAGGCCAGCAT
>NZ_JAYMRY010000258.1:0-451 GCF_038900695.1 Paraburkholderia sp. JHI2823
CGGCGACATCGTGCTCACGCTCGACGCCGACCTGCAGAATCCGCCCGAGGAAATCGGCAAGCTCGTCTCGAAGATGCGCGAGGGCTTCGATTACGTCGGCACGATCCGCCGGCAGCGCCAGGACAGCCTGTGGCGGCGCAAGGCCTCGCGCGCGATGAATCATCTGCGCGAGCGCATCACCCGCATCAAGATGACCGACCAAGGCTGCATGCTGCGCGCGTACAGCCGCCACATCATCGATACGATCAACCGCTGCGGCGAAATCAACACGTTCATTCCGGCGCTCGCGTACACGTTCGCGCAGAACCCGGTGGAAATCGAGGTTGCGCACGAGGAACGCTTCGCCGGCGAATCGAAGTACTCGCTGTACTCGCTGATCCGCCTGAATTTCGACCTTGTCACCGGCTTCTCGGTGGTGCCGCTGCAATGGCTGTCGTTCATCGGCGTGATC
>NZ_JAYMRY010000259.1:0-451 GCF_038900695.1 Paraburkholderia sp. JHI2823
CTGGGTCTGCACGCCCGCGTCGATCAGATTGCTTGCATACTTCTCGGCCTCGACGAGCAGCACGTCGTTCTGCGCGGTCGCGATCAGCGTGGCCGGCAAGCCGGCGAGCCGCGACGACTCCAGCGGCGCCGCATACGGATGCATGCGCTGCGACGCTTGCGGCAGATACGCGCGATAACACGCGGCGCACTCGCGCGCGGTGATGTCCGAGCCGAGCCGCTGCTCGTCGCCGAGCCGCGTCAGGCTTGGATCGAGCATCGGTCCGAACAGCGCCTGCGCGCTGATCCGCACGTCGCCGCGATCACGCGCGATACAGGCGAGACAGTTGGCAAGCTGGCCGCCCGCGTCATGCCCCGCCACGCCGACCTTTCTGCTAGTGCCACCAAAAGCCCGCGCCCGCGTCTGCACCCACAGCGCCGCCCGATGCGCGTCTTCGGGCGCGGCCGGAAAC
>NZ_JAYMRY010000260.1:0-451 GCF_038900695.1 Paraburkholderia sp. JHI2823
TGCCATGGCCCAGATGCTCGGACATCTCCGTCTCGAGCGCCCGCTCCACCAGCATCTTGGTCAGTTGCTTGAGCAGGCCATTCTCGCCGATCAGGTCCTCTGGCTTCTGGTAGTTCGCCAGCAGGCTGTCTGCCAGCTTGACGAGTTCAGGATCGGGCTTCTCTTTTTTATTGCGTTTCGCTACGGTCATCTATGCTCCTGGTGATGGCAGTCTCCTGCCAAATGACCGTTTACACACAACTTTTTACCCCCTCGCTACCGGCTGTGTATGACAGTGGACAAGCCCGACCGGCTCATCTTCGACCTTGACCCCCACCCTCCGCTTCGGCCGGCGCTCTTTGCGTCCATTTCTTCTTGCCTGCTACCGGCAGCGCCTTCTTTGCAGTCGCCTTTTTGACCGCAGCATTCTTGACTGCAACCTGACCTTGCCCCTGTTTGACGAATCCCATAA
>NZ_JAYMRY010000261.1:0-450 GCF_038900695.1 Paraburkholderia sp. JHI2823
TCTTAATCTGATCAGCAGTTTCCTTCTGTTGATGCACCATGCTGACTACTGTATCAATCTTACTGTCTTGCACGTCCATCCTTTCCTTCATCCATTGATCATTCTCATCCATTCTTTGCTGCAGACGAATATCATTTTGCTTCAGCTCTTCAAGAGTCTGCCTGTCCAAAGCAGCTTGAGAGACTTCAGAAACAATATGCTTCTGAGAGCTTTCTGCAACATCTTCTGCTTGACTAAAGTCTTCAGTTGGAATTGTCTGATCTTCTGCTGGTTGAACTTTGGAAGCTGGACGCTTTTTAGACCATGGCTCACTATCCAGAAAGAGAACTTCCTCCTTCAGTAGCTGACTCATGACTGGACCTTCAACTTCTTTCAGCAGCTTGCTGAAGTTCTGTGGAGCCTGTTCATAGTTTATGTCCTGCAGCTTGAAGGTTTCAGCGCGTACCCAAC
>NZ_JAYMRY010000262.1:0-449 GCF_038900695.1 Paraburkholderia sp. JHI2823
GCCTATGAGGAGATCACCGAGCATCTCGTCGCGGTCGGACACCGGTCATTCGCGGTCTGCCTCCAGCCGACACGGGACAACGACCGCGTGCAGGCGCGCCTCGCGGGCATTCGTGCCACGCTCGAGCGACATGGTCTCGCGGTGCGGCCCGAGCATCTGATCGAAGGTGAATCCACGCTCGATTTTGGCCGGCGGGCGTTGCGCGCACTCTGGCAACAACCGGGGCCGCGTCCGACGGCGGTCATCTGCGGCAACGATCATATTGCGCTGGGCGTGTTGCGGGAAGCGGAAGAACTGGGCATCGCGATTCCCGGGCAGCTTTCGGTGACCGGCTTCGACGATCTCGCGATCGCGCGCGAAGCGCGGCCGCCCCTGACGACGATGCACGTGGACACGCGCGAGATCGGCACGGTCGCGGCGCGTCATCTGCTCGATGCGCTGGATGGGAG
>NZ_JAYMRY010000263.1:0-449 GCF_038900695.1 Paraburkholderia sp. JHI2823
CTTGACGGCTGTGCACGTTGCAAACAGATCGCGTTCATCGGGTTGATCTTGTTCACACCGGCGGATTGTGCAACAGATGCAGGTGAGAACGCCGTTTCTGGTCAGGGCGCTGTCCAGCACGATCGTTGTCGGGTCGGTAGTCAGCGTGCCGGGCAGCCAGCGGTGGCTGCAACGCGATCGCCTGCTACCCGGCGTGACGATCCTGGACTTGTCGACAATGGCGCGCATGGCTGCGCGTCTCGGTATTGCTTTCCCCCATCGCAGAGGCGCAGACTTCAAGGCTTCAGCTTTACCACACGAGTCCGAACTCAAGAGGAGCAAGCATGCATTTCGTCATCAATGGCAACGAGATCGAGCTGGAATTCGATCCTCGGACATCGCTGCTCGACCTGCTTCGTGAGAGGTTGCACCTGTTCGGCACAAAAAAGGGCTGCAATCAGGGTGCATGC
>NZ_JAYMRY010000264.1:0-448 GCF_038900695.1 Paraburkholderia sp. JHI2823
GTGCAGAGGTTCAGCTGTTGCGCAGGTGAATCGCTCGCCGAACAGAATCGAGCACTGATTGACGGGCAGGAGTTGCGTCGCAAGACACCATCATTGCACGCGACGCAGGCAGAATTCCGAATGATCTCCACGAGAAAACTTGCTCGCCTCCACAGGAGGGGAAGCAGATTACGGTGCACCAGTTCAGTATTGGTGCTCGCTCCAGCTGCAGATGCATCGATTGCCTGACACCTGAGATGCTACCGTATGCCTCGGTGGCTGCAAGTGCATATCGTGAAGGTGCCTTCTTCCAGATGGCACTGACTGTCACGGGATCTGCTAAACCCATCGACTCCGCCGATCCGGCGCCTCAAAGGGATCGAAAAATTCTGGTCTCGTGAACGACCTTGCCGTTGCAGAACTCCACGCGTGCTAACCACGCATGTCGCTCGCCCTTTATGGTCAATAG
>NZ_JAYMRY010000265.1:0-448 GCF_038900695.1 Paraburkholderia sp. JHI2823
TCTTCAATGTCTCGCTTGACCAGTCTTCGGCAGTCGTCTCCTGTGCAAGCCCAGGAAAGACACTCCAGCAAATGGTGAAGTGGGACGATGAAACTCCCTTTGCCAGTCTGCTCTATGGCGGGAACGCGCGGCGGTGGGAAGCATTGCTTCTTTCGGCTGGAGGTAACGACCTCATTGCCGCCATCAACACCCCGCCTACCGAAGATGATGCAACCAAATCGGCGTTAAGACTGCTCCGTACGCCTGATGAAAGAGCTGGTGTGCCGGTTGCTGACGATTGCAGTCACTACGTGCGACCAGAGGGATGGGCCGCGTTCCAGAATACGATACTAGCCTGCTTCGCATCCCTAGCGGAGAAGCGCGATGGGGCCGGCAGTCTGTCTAAGGAGACGCCGATTCTCATCCACTCCTACGACTACGCGCAACCCCGCAACGCACCGGCAACCTG
>NZ_JAYMRY010000266.1:0-448 GCF_038900695.1 Paraburkholderia sp. JHI2823
CTGTCACTGCGGGCGGCAAGCTCGACCAGGCGAGCGCGTTCTCGTGCACGTAGACCGCAGTCGCCATGGACGTCATGCGGCTGGACAGAACACCCGGTTGTTTGTCGGCGAAGTAAGACGGCGCGTGGCCGGCGAGATATTCGAACATGTCCTGGCGGATGTCGCCTGTCGTAGCGACGAACGTATGCGCCGAGATCCACCCGGCGATACGCCACAGCAGATTGTCTGCAAAAATCAGCGCAACCAGCACAATAAACGCGTGCACGCCGCGCTCGCGATGAACGTGGCCAGCGGGCAAAGCATCGATCAGATTGCGGATGCCATACTGTGCCGCGAGTGCGCAACCGATCGCGGCGAAGATCGAGAGCAGCAGGATGCCGTGCGCAAGCTTGCGCCGCGCGATGTACCGCCAGATCAGCGACAGCGGGCGACCCGCGTAGCATGACAG
>NZ_JAYMRY010000267.1:0-448 GCF_038900695.1 Paraburkholderia sp. JHI2823
GCCGCGGGTTCAGCGTATGCAGCACGGAACCGGAGCCCGACACCGCGAAATACAGCTCCATGTGGCGATAGCCGTTCCACGCGAGCGTCGCGACGCGCTCGCCCTGGCCGACACCGAGCGTCGACAGCGCATTGGCCATGCGGCGCGCGCGCTGCGCGAGGTGCCGGTACGAATAACGATGGATGTCTCCTTCCACGCGTCGCGACACGATTTCCTGTTCACCGTGATGGCGCTCCGCGTGCGCGAGCAGCGCAGAGACCAGCAGCGGCTGCTGCATCATCAAGCCTTGCATCTTTCCGTCTCCTGACTGGTTGTGGCGTCTCGCGCCGGGCCTACGTTGCTGCACTGTCGAGACTCACCACTACCTTTGAATCCACTATTTCGACCGGGAAGGTCGTCACACTCAATCCGCCTGGTCCCGGCATGCAGCCCGTGCGCACGTCGAAGC
>NZ_JAYMRY010000268.1:0-447 GCF_038900695.1 Paraburkholderia sp. JHI2823
CTGCATCGTGCCGCCCGCGTCTTCGACGAGTCCCGCGCCGCGTTCGACTCGTGAAGTCGAATCGGCGATCAGCGCGCCGATCTCGCGCGCCGCTGCGGCCGAGCGTTGCGCGAGGCTGCGCACCTCGCCGGCCACGACCGCGAAGCCGCGGCCTTCGTCGCCGGCACGCGCGGCTTCGACCGCCGCGTTGAGCGCGAGGATGTTGGTCTGAAACGCAATGCTTTCGATCGTGCTGATGATGCCCGTCATCTGCGCTGAGCCCGTGTGAATCGCGCGCATCGTTTCGATCATGCTGCCGACCGCGTCGCGGCCATGCGCGGCGAGGTTCGACGCGCCGCGCGCGAGTTCGCTCGCCTGTTCCGCATTGCTCGCGTTGAGCTGCACGGTCGCGGTCAGCTGCTCCATCGCGGAGGCCGTCTCGCCAAGTGAGGCCGCCTGCTTCTCGGT
>NZ_JAYMRY010000269.1:0-447 GCF_038900695.1 Paraburkholderia sp. JHI2823
ATATGAAGTCGAAGTCTGCTTTGGCCAAATATCAAGATATCTTTCACATCAGAGGTTACCTTCATCCAACTGTTCCTAGGATTAATGCTATTACGAAAGGCGAAGCAGAGCAAGAGATGCCGAACTACGTGACGCATGGAGTCAGAGTCCAATACTGGATCACTATTGATGTTCCCTCTTGCGTTCATATTTCAAAGTAATTTGTTTTTTGTTAATCTTTTCTAAAATCTTTTACTCTGCCCAAGGTGAAAGTATTGATATTGTATGGGCAAATCTATTGTTTTGATCTTTAAAATCAATAATAAAAGTTGTTTTTTATTCCCAAATTGTGTCTTTATTTTATGCTTTTTCTTGGAAAATGTTAATCAGAGATCTCTAGAACCCAGTTACTATTGCTAGGACAGGTTGAGTCAGCTGAAACTTCAAAAGGGTACTTACATATAGACC
>NZ_JAYMRY010000270.1:0-446 GCF_038900695.1 Paraburkholderia sp. JHI2823
CGACTACATCCTGATGGATACGTCGCCGTCGCTGTCGTACCTCAACCTGAATGCGCTGATGGCCGCGGATGCCATGGTGATGCCGATGGTGCCCGAAAACCTGGACTTCATCAGCTCGCTGTCGTTCTGGCGACTCTTCTCGGATGTGTCCAAAAGCTTCATCAAATTCGAGAAGGACAAGAAATACGACTTTGTGTCGTTGGTGTTGTCGCGGGTCGATTATGGGCGAAACTCGTCGGCGCCGATCGTGCGCGCGTGGGCGCAAAGCGCGTACGAAAACTGGCTGCATTCTATCGAGGTACCGGCGAGCTCGGTGATGAGCACCGGGGCGTTGGCGTTCTCGACCGTCTTCGACATTAGCAGTAGTCACAGCGCGGCCAAGTCGCTGCAACGCGTTCGGCAGCCTCTCGTGGACTACTGTCGGTGGATCGACGAGATCTATTCGG
>NZ_JAYMRY010000271.1:0-445 GCF_038900695.1 Paraburkholderia sp. JHI2823
GTACCCATAGTCGTTCTCCAGACTCGTGCCCGGTGGTAAAAGTAGGAACTACGTGCAAGACCTAGAACGGCGAACAGTGCTGGCAGCGCATAGGTTTGTCTCCGGGCGTCAACCAGCATCGCCTTCTCCCGGTTGCTCAGGAGCTGCAGGTCGACGCCCAGCTGATGGGCCTACCAGCGTCGATTTCATGATTTACGCATAGCGGCACTCGATGAGAGTCATTCGGTTCGGTAACGTCTACGCGAAATCTATACCAAAAGGCCAACGCCAACTTTTGAAAGGCGCCTCAAGACATTCACCGACAACACCAACACACAAACCGGACAATTCCGACGATTTCTGTCGGCATCGCAACAAAAGCGCTCTACGCCTGCTTACTCGCAAGTCAGGAATATTGCGGACAGATGGCCTATGATTGAGCGATCGATCTGATCATCATATACCC
>NZ_JAYMRY010000272.1:0-445 GCF_038900695.1 Paraburkholderia sp. JHI2823
ATAGTATGCTCTAGAGCCATATCTACTGAAGTAAACAGTAGGAAGATAAGGAGACTTGTATGGGAGAAACCTGTCATGATATGATGCATGATGTATGGATGCATGTTTTCAAGGATCTCGCGGGGTAAATGTTAGTAGTCACTTACAGTTTTGATTGGAGAACTTCGTATCAGTGGATGTCCTTCCACGAGAATTAAGCTCACCATGTCAAGTGGGTCATAGCCCCTAATTCAAGTTGTTGCACTTGATCTTTGACGGTGTTTGTTTAGAGGGGTACCCTTTTGTCCTTTGGTAGACGTCTGGTTCAATGTGACCCTGCATCGAAGACCCTCGAGATCTTTGAAATGGTTAGTCCTTATGCAAGATGTATGCAATGTTATGATGTTATGATGTTATGATGTCATGGTAAAGGCACACCACAAGTATTCACAAAAGGAAAACATGG
>NZ_JAYMRY010000273.1:0-444 GCF_038900695.1 Paraburkholderia sp. JHI2823
ATCGGCGAGCGTGCGGATCATGCTCATCATTGGCGTAATGCCGATACCGCCCGCGATCAGCACGTGCATGTCGGTCGGATGGCCGATCGTGAATGCGCCATACGGTCCGTCCAGATACACGCGCCGGCCCGCCTCTATCGTCTTCACCTGGCTCGTGAAATCGCCGAGATTGAGAATCGTCATTTCGACGCGGCCATTCGCGGCTTCGGCGCTCGACGAGAACGAAAAAGGATGTCCGGTGATCCTGAACGGACTGCCCCACACGTTGAGCCAGCCGAACTGGCCGGGCTTGAAGCGAAAACCCGCGTGGCCGTCGGGTTGCATCACGAGTGTGGTGGTGTCGCCGCGTTCGGCGCGCACTTGCGCGATCCGGTACGGACGCCTGAGCATGAAGAGCGGCTTGAACAGACGCACATACAGCAGCAGCGCGATCCAGAATACCGT
>NZ_JAYMRY010000274.1:0-443 GCF_038900695.1 Paraburkholderia sp. JHI2823
TCTTTATGGATGGTAGTCTGTTGTCGAGATTTTTGTTATTCCATTGGATGGTAGCCTTGTCATCATGGAACATAGTCTGTTGTCGATATTTTGTTATTTCAATGGATGGTAGCCTTGTCATTATGGAAGGTAGTCTGTTGTTGATATTTTTGTTACTCCAATGGATGGTAGCCTTGTCATTATGGAAGGTAGTCTGTTGTCGAGATTTTTGTTACTCCAATGGATGGTAGCCTTGTCATTATGGAAGGTAGTCTGTTGTCGAGATTTTTGTTACTCCAATGGATGGTAGCCTTGTCATTATGGAAGGTAGTCTGTTGTCGAGATTTTTGTTACTCCAATGGATGGTAGCCTTGTCATTATGGAAGGTAGTCTATTGTCGAGATTTTTGTTACTCCAATGGATGGTAGCCTTGTCATTATGGAACTTAGTTTGTTGTACATATT
>NZ_JAYMRY010000275.1:0-443 GCF_038900695.1 Paraburkholderia sp. JHI2823
GTCCCACAGAACGCCGTGCAGCAGATACTGGGGGCTTTGCGGCTCGAACGTGTAGCCGTGATGCGGATGCGCGTTTTCGAACATGCTCTGCAACACGTACATTTCGGGCAGATGCTGCATCAGCCGGCGGGTTCGCGCGTACGGAAAACAGAAGCTGACGCTCCAGCCCTAACCGGAATGGCACTCGATCGCGATGCTCAGCGGCCGCGCGGCAAGCTGCGTTGCGACCACTTGCAGCAGCGCGGCCGCCTCGGGGTCCAGCGGCTCGCCCGCCCGGCCGCGATACCAGGGCAGCCACGCGCCGACGCGCTGGCCGCCCGCAAGCAGCGGCCCGCGCGCGTCGGCGTCTTGCGGCGCGTTGCGCATCAGGTCGACGCCGCGCGGATTTGCGCGCGTCGATGCCCACATGCCGCCGGGATTGACGATAGGGCAGAAATATATCC
>NZ_JAYMRY010000276.1:0-442 GCF_038900695.1 Paraburkholderia sp. JHI2823
GGGCATATCTGTAGACGAAGAATTCCATATTCGATTCCTGTATCTAGCCAGGGCATATATGTGAGTAACTGATTGTAGATTCGATACCTATATCCAGCCAGGGCACGTCTGCATGAAGAGTTTAGAGATTCGATTCCTATATCCAGCCAGGGCATATCTGTAGACGAAGAATTCCAGATTCGATTCCTGTATCTAGCCAGGGCATATCTGTGAGTAACTGATTGTAGATTCGATACCTGTATCTAGCCAGGGCAAGTCTACATGAAGAGTTTAGAGATTCGATTCCTGTATCCAGCCAGGGCATATCTGTAGACGAAAATTTCTAGATTCGACACCTGTATCTAGCCAGGGCATATCTGTGAGTGACTGATTGTAGATTCGACACCTGTATCTAGCCAGGGCATGTCTGCATGAAGAGTTTAAGAGATTCGATACCTATATC
>NZ_JAYMRY010000277.1:0-442 GCF_038900695.1 Paraburkholderia sp. JHI2823
TGTTAAATTAAGGCAGCCCGCTTAGTGCGCTGAGGCCGTTTAGCGCGGCCTGTTAAATTTTATTTTATAACATTCATTTCATTCATTTCTAGGTTATGGAGTTTTGGGGTATTTGTTCCCAACTTCATCACCTTCATTCTTTGATAGCTTAGAACTTTGAAAATAATAATGGAGCTTGCATCTGGATGATCCGAGGTCAAATTTCTCATCGATTGGTGTTGACAAACCAAGAAATGTTTGTTTCATATTCTTATCTTCTCTTTGTAATCTCTATTTTTTGGAGTTTGTATGTATATTTACCTTTATTATATGTACATTTAGTGCTCGTGGTGTTGCGAAACTCGTTTTACAAATTGATGTTGATGATTGCTTTCTTTATTTGGGTTTGGGTTGTTGTAGAGACGGACGATTTGAATCCGGATTAAGAATAAACATATATTGG
>NZ_JAYMRY010000278.1:0-441 GCF_038900695.1 Paraburkholderia sp. JHI2823
GACTACGGATGACATTAACCTTCAATTTATGAACAAAGGGACCAGAATCTTTCGATCATGCCCTAACCTCTCCTCAGAATATTCAGATTGGTTGAATAAGGTGGAGAAGGCACAAACCTCCGTCTGGAAGGAAATGGGAATTTACGATTTGGTGATGCTGTCGAAGACAGGATTGTCTTATTATCCTCTCATGTTGGTATCTTCGCTATATTTCTGGGATATAGCATATTTTACCTTTCATCTTCCCTGTGGGATGGTGACCCCCACCCTCTTCGACATAGCCGCAATTACCGGTGTTCGATCGACTGGCGATTATTTCGATCATGAGGATTTGTCTGAAGATGTTATTGGGTTTGCAGCTACAAAACCCACCTACACCACTTTTATCAACCACTTCCATGATAAAGCCTCCAGTATTGTGTCGGAGGTGGAGCATATAGC
>NZ_JAYMRY010000279.1:0-440 GCF_038900695.1 Paraburkholderia sp. JHI2823
GTTTCTGTTTGTCTTTATAGTGTTTTGGCATAGCAACCTCCAGGTAGGCGTCATCGCCTTTAAGGATACTGATTATATGGAGTCTCTCTTTCTACATGCAAGGAAACCGTGCTCCTTAGCATCTGAAAAAGGCTGACAATTGATCAGCTGAATATGTTGAAACTAACATAAATTTTCAAAGTCCCGCCATGAAAATAGACGGGACTTTGTTACGCTTATTGCTGGCTATTTATGTAGTTCACAGCGTCACCGACTGTTGCAATTTTTTCAGCATCTTCGTCAGAAATTTCCATATCGAACTCATCTTCAAGTTCCATAACTAGCTCAACTACATCAAGGGAATCAGCGCCTAAATCTTCTTTAAATGAAGCTTCCATTTTCACGTCAGCCTCATCAACGCCAAGGCGGTCTACAATAATTTTTGATACACGCTCTAATAC
>NZ_JAYMRY010000280.1:0-439 GCF_038900695.1 Paraburkholderia sp. JHI2823
GTGCTATCCTGTTTGAGCACTTCGAATATATCCACATTAAGAATTGTTCTCCTGATCCTGTTAAGAAGTACAATTCTTTCATCTGTGGGCAGAGGATGGCTAGTCGAACTTGTGCCAGCCCTAGCAAGTGGAATGTCCCTTTGAGCCAGCTTCGCCTTCATGTACCCAATAGGGTCATTTCGTCTCAGGAGTGCAAGCTCCTCGTCAGTCATTCGAGACAAAGACGGTTGAGGGAGTTCCACACGCAGGGGAGTTACGTCCATTTCGTCTTCCATGGGTTTGTTGGTTGTGTCACCATCCCCTTCATTCGTTTCGTGCTCATTATCTTCTTCATCGTCATCCAAGTCCACTTTGATGTCTTCTTTTTTCGCTGCTATTTGCATTGGACTCTGTCCCAGCAGTCGAACCATCGTTGGCATCCTCCTCCTCAGACTCTTCT
>NZ_JAYMRY010000281.1:0-438 GCF_038900695.1 Paraburkholderia sp. JHI2823
TCACAACTTTGAGCAAAATTTTCACCATGATGCAAGATGATTCAAAAGAAACTTCCAACATGAAATTTGTATATCTCCATGAAATCTACAACTTTTATTCACACAACTCCTTCTAAAAGTGCTTCGATCACAAGTTATAAGTTTAAGAATACATGGTCATGAAACAAAAACACTTAGTGAAATTTTGCCCTAATTTGGTCAGGATTTTGACCCAACTTCATGACACTTTTTCATATAGTTCCAAGGGGAATTTTCAAAAGTGATTCAAATATAGGTTATAGAGAACATTGCAAGCTTTCCAAAATGTCCCAGAACTCCTTGAGATTATTTTTGAGTAGGGAGAATCGAAGATATGAAGTTAGGGTTTTATCACTTGAATTACAAGTCATTTTGTGATGAACAAATTCAAAATTCAAACTTATGCTGCATAACCTCTAC
>NZ_JAYMRY010000282.1:0-438 GCF_038900695.1 Paraburkholderia sp. JHI2823
CCTGCTGGGCGCGATGTTCATTCCGGCGCTGCGTCTGTCGCGCGATCCGCGTGTCGGCGGCAACACGTTTCTGCGCCTGCTCGGGCGTGCCTATACCGATCCGTCGTCGTTCATCCGCGACTTTCTGAACGCGCATTACGAGTCGGTGGCCCTGCGCTTCTTCGACGCGTTTCAGCGCGCGCTGCCGCATCTGCCGCGCGAGGAGCTCGGCGGGCGGCTGCTCTTCGCGATCGGTGCGGTGTCGGGCGTGCTCGCCGGCACCGATACCGACAGCCTGATGGCCGAGTTCTCGCAAGGCAAGTCGATGAACGATCTGCAACTGATCACGCGCCTTGCGTCGCTGATGGTCGCCGCGTTGAAGGCGCCGTTGCCGGACGGCACGCAACTGGCCTTGTTCGCCGCCGTGCTAGGCGATGCAACCGACGGCGGCGCGCAGGG
>NZ_JAYMRY010000283.1:0-437 GCF_038900695.1 Paraburkholderia sp. JHI2823
GCAAGCGCTCGTAGTCTCTGGTCAGTCGGCGGAAGCGGTTAAGCCAGCCGAAGCTGCGTTCCACCACCCAACGACGCGGCAACAGTACAAAGCCCTTTTTCGCCTCCGGCAACCTGACCAATTGAAGTCGATGCCTTCATCGAGCGCGGCCTGTGCAGGCTCTTCGCCGGTGTAGCCCTGGTCAGCGAACGCGATATTCACTGTCTGCCCCGTGGCCTGCTGGACCTGTCGCGCCAGTTCACCGACCTGTGCACGCTCCTGTTCGTTAGCCGGCGTCACATGCACCGCAAGCAGTTGCCCCAATGTGTCCACCGCCATGTGCACCTTGCTCCCTTTCTTACGCTTGTACCCGTCATAGCCTGCGCGTGGACCGCTCTCGCACGTCGACTGCAGCGTACGGCCGTCGAGGATGACTGCACTGGGCTGACCCCGGCGAT
>NZ_JAYMRY010000284.1:0-436 GCF_038900695.1 Paraburkholderia sp. JHI2823
TGTGAGCTGATACGCCGAGTACAAGGGTAAAAAACCAAAAACCCTTTTAGATTATTTGGAGTCCTTTACAGTACTGAGTAGTAAGTTCGCGCAAATCGTCTCGCCTTCTCGATTGAATCAGAAGGATTGCACGTCAAAAGATCAAGGGAGCAGCAGTGATCGTTGAGTTGAGAGAGGTGCCGGCTATTCATTCCGTCTTCGGATGATTATCTTGGACCACCAACGACCTGAACGCTAGCCATTTTTATAGCTATGCACTGTGCCGGACTAGGGATTGAGCATCACAAAGATGACCGCGCATTCGATTGGGCAGCGGAAAAGGTTCGAAGAATCGTGGGAATTCCCCTTCGAGCGGCCGATTGCTTACTGTCAATTCGTTAGTTTGCGATTGCCGCGTTCTGACTGCGCGAGTAAGGCTTCGACGACTTCGAAACCG
>NZ_JAYMRY010000285.1:0-436 GCF_038900695.1 Paraburkholderia sp. JHI2823
TACCAGTACTACCTCGATGTCTGGGAGTGCCTGACGACGTCGATCGAGGATGCGTCGATCAGCGAACTCGCCCTGAACGGCATCGATACCGCGGTGCGCTCGCGCGTGGTGTGTCAGATCAGGTGGGCGCGGCCCGACAACGGGGATGGCAAGACCTGCATGACGCCTCAGCAGATCTCGGCCGGCCTGCGAATCGGCAACCGTGGGTTGCTGCGCGCACGCACGCAACCGGCGCGGAGCTCGACCGATCCCTGCACCGTCTCGCCCACGGCTGGCTATCGCGGTATCGAGAACCAGCTGTATCGGGTCGAAATCAACACGGGTAGCAACGATGCGTCCGGCAACGCGCCAAGCTTCAAGTGGTCGCGCGACAACGGTTGCGTGGTTTTTCCGGTGACGGCGGTCAAGGTGTCGGGTGGCACGACGACGGTCACGC
>NZ_JAYMRY010000286.1:0-435 GCF_038900695.1 Paraburkholderia sp. JHI2823
CTTCAGGTCGGCGTTCTGGCCATCCGAGATTTCCTTCTTGAATGCGCTCAGCGCATCCTGGTGCCCCTGAACACCGACCTTCTGGATATACGCCTGATCGAACGCCTTGCCTTGCAGATTCTTGAGCGAGGTCAGTATCGTAGTGTCCGAATTGTCTTTCGGCACGGTGACGCCGTGCGGGGCGGGCATCTTCAATTGCATCGTGAGTTTCGTGTGATCGAGCATCATGTGATGCGCGAACGATTTCACGTCCTTGTCGCTCGAATTCTTCGTTGCGAGCTTGGATGCGTCGATTTCGGTGGACGATGACATGCTAGCTGCCTGCACGAAATCCTTGTCGGCCTGGGGCAACGGATTGGTGGCGGTGGTCGAGGCGGCCTGGGTTTGCGCGCCGGCAAACTGTGGGATGGCGGCCAGTCCACAGCTTATCGTGGC
>NZ_JAYMRY010000287.1:0-434 GCF_038900695.1 Paraburkholderia sp. JHI2823
CGCGTGAGCGGGTGTGGGGCGGCGTTACCCGGACGATGCTCGAATCGATGACGGTACCGGTGCTCATGGCACATTGAGAGCTGCTGCACTGAATGAATGCGGCCTCACGGCGCAGGAGCGGCACACGGTACACGCTCAAAATGCACCCGCCCCCTGTCGCGCGTGATTGCGCGTATCGAGCACGCTCGAGTTCCAGCATGAGGACCTCGTGCACTCGAACGGCAAGACGGTGCGCATCGTTGATCCAGAACGGCTCGCACAGATCTGCCGTTGTCGGCGCACCACTGCAAGCCGACCCGTTCGGACTCCTCGAACGTTGACATGCCTCAAGCATGCCGGGATCTTGCGTGACATGATGAGCACACGATCCGTATCCTCTCGACGACCACTTCGCAGGAGACTTTCAGATGGACAACACCGCGCGACACGATGCG
>NZ_JAYMRY010000288.1:0-434 GCF_038900695.1 Paraburkholderia sp. JHI2823
CTTTTATATTACTTCAATATTTCCGTGCACTTGTGGACGCATCATAGGGTTACTTTGATATAAAGCCTGGATAGTAGGGCTATGAGAAGGAACCTGGATAGTAGGGTTACTTCGATATGAAAGCCTGGATAGTAGGGTTATGAGAAGGAACCTGGATAGTAGGGTTACTTCGATATAAAGCCTGGGTAGTAGGGCTATGAGAAGGAACCTGGGTAGTAGCGTTACTTCGAGATAAAGTCTAGGTAGTAGGGCTACTTCATTTGATCCCGTAGATTAGTTGACCCATTTGGTTTCAGGAACTGATTTTCCATTAGTTGTCTGCAGATATGACATGTATAACTTCATGGATTTAATCTTGAACTGTTGAATTGTTGATGATAACCATCTTTCCTAAAAAGGTACATGATTAATTATATGCAATGCATGAAATGCAT
>NZ_JAYMRY010000289.1:0-432 GCF_038900695.1 Paraburkholderia sp. JHI2823
TGCGGATACAGCGCGAGCATCGGCGTCGCGCTGTATCCGCACGACGGGCAGGACGCCGATACGCTGCTGCGCAATGCGGACATGGCGATGTACCAGGCCAAAAGCACTGGACGCAATCAGGTGCATTTCTATGCCCCGGTCTATGAGCGTCAGGCCAAAGAACAACTCGAACTGGAAATCGCGCTGCAACGAGCGTTGCGAGCGGGCGGACTGAGCGTCGCCTATCAGCCCAAGGTCGATGTGACGGGAACGCTGCGGGGCGTCGAAGCGCTGGTCCGGTGGGCCGACGGGAAGCTCGGAACCGTGCCGCCGGACCGTTTCATCTCGATCGCGGAAGAAAGCGGTCTGATTACGGAGCTCGATGGTTGGGTGCTGGACGAGGCCTGCCGCCAGCTCGCCGAGTGGCGCGCCGAGGGCATCGAGGTACCGGGC
>NZ_JAYMRY010000290.1:0-432 GCF_038900695.1 Paraburkholderia sp. JHI2823
ATATTATTCATATCCCATTATATTAACAAAGAACGCAAGCAGCACAACTGGCAAGGCACTAACCTGGTAAACGTTGGGACCTGGGTTCGATACCCAGGTCCCCCCACTTTCTTCAATATTTTTCTTTCTAACATGATTCTATGTAGCACACTTCCCAGGGCCTACCATGCAGCTTCATATCTTTGCTTGCCACGCGCCCAACACGACCAATCCAATGGTCAGACTTTGCAGATCACCATGTGCGTTAGTCAACCATGCACACTCAAACGTGGAAAACTCAAACAGGCCTTTGTCCCATGGGCCCAAATTACTCTAACAACACCTCCAAAGGGGCTAGATACCCCCTGCTGTTTGTATTCTTCTTGCTTTTTATTTTACTTTCTTTTCCTTTTTATTCTTTTTTTAATTTGCTTTATTGTTTTAATTAAATTC
>NZ_JAYMRY010000291.1:0-431 GCF_038900695.1 Paraburkholderia sp. JHI2823
CAATGCCTGCCACCATTCACCTCTCGTCGTAAATCGTGAATGGCTCCGGAGCGTCTGTCACCTCGCACCTTCAAAGCCAGTGACAAGGCGCTCATTCATCCCGCTGCTCGCTACGCGCGCTGCGGAAGAGTCTGCATGGGAAACCGGATGGGACGAATCAGCGTTCGCGAGAACACATGTGCCCCACCGGTGTTTGGTTATGCCATTCGGGGCGCAGAGCGCCGCCGGAAGGATGAGTGCCTTGTCACTCCGTTGGTGGGCGAGTGGTGACGGACGCTCCGGAGCCATTCACCATTTACGGCGAGAGGTGAATGGTGGCTGGCGCTGGCGGTTTGAGCGGCTTTCTTTTGCCTACTTTTCTTTGCCGCGGCAAAGAAAAGTAGGTGCCGCCCCGCACAGGGGCAACGCCTGCATACCGACGCGAATACAAG
>NZ_JAYMRY010000292.1:0-431 GCF_038900695.1 Paraburkholderia sp. JHI2823
GTACTTCCGCGACTATCACCTGCTGCTCGACGACCAGGCGAACCAGATCTACGCGACGACCGATCCGATCGCGGAGCGCGCCCGCAAGATCGGTGGCAAAACGCTGCGCTCGGCCGGCCACATCACGAAGCTGCAACGTATCGCCGATAACGATGCCGACTTCGTCACGCCCGGCGACATGCTCGCGGAACTGCGCGAGGACAACCTGGCGCTCGCCGGCTATATGCGCGAAACGCATTCGTTGTGCGATGAATACGGCGATGTCGCGACCGCGAGCCTGCTCGAAAACTGGATCGACGAAGCCGAGCAGCGCGTGTGGTTCCTGTTCGAGTCTGGACGCCACGACTGATAGCGCACTGGCCTCTCTAGCACTGGCCTCTCTAGCCCACGCCACTGGCGGCACACGTTCAGTCACCCGCCTTAACAACAAT
>NZ_JAYMRY010000293.1:0-431 GCF_038900695.1 Paraburkholderia sp. JHI2823
GTCTGAAGTAGTGCCGCCGTAAACGCGGGAATGACATACGCGGGTAACTTTGCGCACCAGCCTGGCAGTCCAGCGTCGCGCCCGGAACAGAGCGACTCCGCCGATCTCCGGATCAAGGGTTACTGCGCGTCGGCTCCAGACGCTTCTACCTGGTTCCGATCACCATCGAATCTGGCCCGGCAAGCGGCTCGACACGCACCTGTGTGAAGCCGACCTCCTTCATCCATGCGCAACACTGCGCACCGGTATAGTCGAAACCGCCAGGCGTCTCGATAAGCATGTTCAAGCTCATCAGAAGGCCGAAGGCATTCTGCCTGCGCTCATCGTCGATCACCGCGTCGTAGACGATCAGGCACCCTCCGGGAGGCAGCGCCGCGTAGCACTTCGCGAGGAGTTCCATCTTCTGCGCAAGATCCCAATCGTGGAGGATG
>NZ_JAYMRY010000294.1:0-431 GCF_038900695.1 Paraburkholderia sp. JHI2823
GGATATTTATTGTGTGAATTTCTCCGCTGTCAAACAAATAGCCATATGCAAACAACGATTTTCAAATAATGCAAAGTTTATGCTTGTCTTGAAGTTTTGAAAATGCGTTTATTAGCAATTAAAGAAGTTTTGTAAGAAAATACAAACTCAGGATTGAGAGTAAAGCCTTACAGGAGTCAGGATACCTTTTGTAACAGTATGCTTTCGAACTAACTCATGCTTCAGCTAGGACTTTTAAGGGTTGTAACGTGTCCTGGTTCACGGTTTAAGAAACAAAGGATAAAGGCTCAAAATTTATTTGTACCCACCTGTTCTTCATGACGTTCTTCAGTCTTATGCTCAGTTAATTGTGCATTTCGAATCCCAGTTGAGTTCTGGAATATTGGCCCCGATATTCAGGTGATGGTTCAGAAATTAAACATTTGTTTGAG
>NZ_JAYMRY010000295.1:0-430 GCF_038900695.1 Paraburkholderia sp. JHI2823
GATCATGCCCACGCCGACCGTCACATCCGCGCGATACTGGTTCGGTCCGGTCGCTTCGAGCGCGTGGCAGCCTGGAATGACCTTCGCGAGCGCCTGCGGGTCCATCAGCACCGCAAAGATCGCTTCGGGTTTGGCGTCGAGATCGACAGTGCCCCGCGCCGTCAGCGCCTTGCCGCCTGCGAGCGCCTTGTTCGGCGCGGCGGTCGCTGCCGCTTCGAGTAACTCGGGACGCGAAGGCGGTGGATCGTCGATGCCGATCAGGTGCATCACCTTCGCGGGCGTGAGCGGCAAGCGAATATCCTCGACGCCGAGTGCATCGGCCACTGCATTTGCGATGCAAGGTGGCGTGCTCATGTTGTTGCCTTCGCCGAGCCCTTTCGCACCGAGCGGCGTGAACGGCGACGGCGTTTCCAGATGCACGATCACCGGT
>NZ_JAYMRY010000296.1:0-430 GCF_038900695.1 Paraburkholderia sp. JHI2823
TGTTTACTAGGACGACCATGGATACATGAGGCAGGGGTTGTCACTTCAACTTTTCACCAAAAGCTGAAGTTCGTTCGTGAAGGAAAGGTGGTTATCATAAATGGAGAACAGACATTGTTAATATCTCATTTATCCTCTTTCATTATTGTGGAAGCAGATGAAATTGTTGTTGGAACTCAGCTCCAAGATTTATCCGTTGATAATGTAAGGGAGAATGAGAATTCCATGGCTTCATTCAAAGATGCTCAGTAGGTTGTGCGTAATGGCCCTAGTAAAGTATGGGGGCAGATTGTTGATCCGCTGGTGAATAAGAATATAGCTGGTTTGGAATTTTCTGCGAAGGATGGTAAATGTGAGAATATGAAGCCGAAGTCTGCTTTGGGCAAGTATCAGGATATCTTTCACAACGGAGGTTACCTTTATCTAAATG
>NZ_JAYMRY010000297.1:0-429 GCF_038900695.1 Paraburkholderia sp. JHI2823
GTATATGAGAATATGTATGATGATTTATGTTTATGTCAAATGCATGACTATGTGAAGTGTGGTGAATTCTATCATTGTATGTATATTTTACATTGTTTATAATTATATATTTTCATAATGATTTGAATTCTCACCCTTCTGTTAGAATGATATTTTATACGACATCGCTTAGGTACCAGAGATAGTGGCACTTCATGCCAGGATTAGAGAAGGAGTTGGATCCTTATTTATCTGCTTATTCATAGGTAGTGAGTAATTTTTCCGGTCCATGTAACACATGGGACATTCAAACTCATGTTTTGATTTATTTTGAGAGATATTTGTTATTACTCTATTTTATTTGGATATGTATGAGATTATGTGATGTTTGACCTCAGTGTCTAGTACTTATGATATGATTATCAATATGGGATTTAAATCATTTACATC
>NZ_JAYMRY010000298.1:0-429 GCF_038900695.1 Paraburkholderia sp. JHI2823
ATTCCGGGCATTTCGTTCGTCGCCACGCTGCAGACCTTGTCGTTTACCCATCTCGAGAATCTGTCCTATACGTCGGTCATGACGACCGGGAATCTGCGACGGGCCGCGAAGAGGCTGCTGGAAGGCCTGATTCCAAGATATGACAGGACAGCGTTGCGGGATGCATCACTGCTCGGAATGGCCGGCTTCAGTTTTTTCGCGGGCGCGGTGCTCGGTGGCGTTGCCACCCGCATGTTGCACAACGGGGCGCTATGGATTTCGGTTCTGCTTCTCGTGGGCGCGCTAATGCGAATGGTCCAGCTGGTTGTCTGGCCGGGGACCAAGACTGGGTCGCAAGCGCCGCGTGCATGAGGATGGCCAAAGTTAACATCGCGCCCTCTCGTTTACAAGCAGAAAATTGCAGCTTCGTTCACAGACATGTGGGTAAAC
>NZ_JAYMRY010000299.1:0-429 GCF_038900695.1 Paraburkholderia sp. JHI2823
TCGTCGCGGTAGGCAACAACATGCAGTTCGCGGCGTTGTGCCGGCTGATCGAGGCGGGGCAGCTCGCCAACGACCCGCGGTTTGCCGATAACCGTTTGCGCAGCCAGCATCGCACCGCGTTGCGCGCGGAGCTGGAGCAGCGTTTTGCCGCGTGGGACGGCCCGCAGCTGGCCGACACGCTCATGCGTCACGGCGTGCCGTGCGCGCCGGTGCTGGGGCTGGGCGCGGCGCTCGCACATCCTCATTCAGCCCATCGTGCGATGAAGGTCGAAAGGGGCACCTATCGCGGCATCGCCTCGCCGATCAAGCTGGGCCGCACACCGGCCACTTATCGGAGCGTGCCACCGGCACTCGGCGAACACACTGCGGAGGTCTTCGGAGAACGATCAGACGATGCATAGCCAGCGCATCAACAGGCGATTCCAAATG
>NZ_JAYMRY010000300.1:0-428 GCF_038900695.1 Paraburkholderia sp. JHI2823
TTCTGGCTCTATTAATATATGGTATGGTATTGTTTACAAATCCTGACACCTTTGTTGATGTTAACGCTATAAGGATCTTCATCTCTCGGAACCCTTTACACACTCTCTTGGGTGATATCCTTTACCAACTCTCTACTCGTACCGCATGAAAGCGAGGAACTTTAATGTGTTGTGCTCCTTTATTAGCATGGTGGTTTATTTTGCACCTCCCTAAGTTCGTACTGAAGAATAAAGAAGGAAGGGGCTGGGCTCATAGGATAATGTCTCTTACTGATAAAGACATTATTTGGACTCTCAGAGGCTTAGATGAGGTGGCCGTCATTGATTAATATGGAGAGTATCCTAATGTTCCATTGATCGGAACCCGTGGAGGAATCTCATATAACCCATGATTAGCTCTCCTTCAGATTGGAAGAGCCAGAAGAGAA
>NZ_JAYMRY010000301.1:0-428 GCF_038900695.1 Paraburkholderia sp. JHI2823
CATAAATTCTAAAGCATAAGCATATGTAAAGAACACACGATATATCTTGGTTCACTTGAGAAACCCCCAGGCTAGTTCAGTCCACCCTTCTGAGGTGATTTCGCCTGATCTAAAGGACTTAATCTACTATAATCAATCTGATTACAATCGCACGGGAAACCACTGGTAACTGTAGAGGTAGAAATGTTCAAGACTAAGCCATTGGATTGACTAGACTTTATACAAATCAAAATAAAAATCTCCACCGTGCTTTATTGTTTCCAAAGGAATGGGAAAAGAGCGAATAACCTAAAAAAGAAGGGGGAAAATTCAAAGTAAGGGGGTTGGTTATGCAAAGGGAAGGTATTAACATCCTAAACATCTACGGTACTCCGCATGAACCTCTTTGTAAAATCTGTATATTTTGGCTATAAAAAATGGTGTTATAT
>NZ_JAYMRY010000302.1:0-428 GCF_038900695.1 Paraburkholderia sp. JHI2823
TTTCAAGAACACTATGAGCAAAGAACAGATATGTGGTCCACTGATCCATCATTAACAGACGCTGCTGTGATGTCTCTGAAGGCATGGCGTTCCAGGGAAAAGGATGCACTTGCTTCGGTGCTGGATATCGGCTGCGGGAACGGCAGGGCTCTTGAACATTTACAAGGACTGTCGGCATATACCGGCATTGATCTTTATGAGCATGAGGAATGGCAAGGATTAAAGAAGAGAAAAGAGGTTCCTGTCCATTTTTATCATCAAGATTTTATGTCCTGGTCGATGAATCAAGGGCGCGAGCTGACGTTTGATCTGATTTTAGATCATGGCTGCTTTCACCATCAGCACCCTGATGACCACGAACGATACTGAAAGCAGATTTCCTCGCTGCTTCATGAAGGTGGTGTGTTTTCCCTTGTTGTATGGGGAGA
>NZ_JAYMRY010000303.1:0-426 GCF_038900695.1 Paraburkholderia sp. JHI2823
GATACGCGCTGGATTGCAGCGTACGGAACCGCTTCGTTTGCGCCGTCGCGTGATCGACGCGGAATTCCGCGCCGCCTTCGCCGCCGAGCGTCGCGTACTTCGAGAAGGTCGACTGATCGACGAATTCGTCGTACGGCAACGACGCGGCCATCTTGTCGATCACGCACGAGCACTTGTAGACGTTCGCGAAATCGTGACCGTTATCGTCCATGCAACTGAGCACGTATTCGACGCGGCCCTCGGTCGGATAGTTGTAGCCGCCGCCCGCCCACGCGAGCGGCGCGGCGAGCAGGAGCGAGGTAAAGGCGAGAAGCGCGTGACATCTGTTGGTCATTGAATGCCTCTGCGAGAGCAATGAACCTGCTTCGCGAACCGCTGCGCGAGGTGCATGCCTTGCGGCCGCGAGGCGACGGGATGCGCGAGGAG
>NZ_JAYMRY010000304.1:0-426 GCF_038900695.1 Paraburkholderia sp. JHI2823
TCTGAAGACGACCGAGCAGCAGAAGGTCGTCGTCGAGCAAAGCACGATCCAGATCGTGCCGGCCAATCCGCAAGTGGTGTACGTGCCGACCTACAACCCGACGGTCGTCTACGGCGCATGGCCGTACCCCGCGTACCCGCCCGTTTATATGCCCCCGCCTCCGGGCTATGCGCTCGCGGGCGGCCTCGCCGCGGGGCTAGCGTTCGGCGCCGGCGTCGCGGTCGCGAAGTCGCTGTGGGGCGGCTTCAACTGGAATACGCACGACGTCAACGTCAACGTCAACCCCTACAACAACATCAATGTGAACAACCGGATCAATGCCAACGGCGGCACCACGAACTGGAACCGCAATGCCAACGTCAACACCGCGAACCTGAATCGCAACGTCAACAACGCCAACCTCAATGCGCAGCACGATGCCTATCG
>NZ_JAYMRY010000305.1:0-425 GCF_038900695.1 Paraburkholderia sp. JHI2823
GGGCACCTGCGCGTGAGCGAGTGATCTCGCAACGCCCAACCCGCCCAATTGCGTGCCAACGATAACTGCTGCAGCCTGTTTCCCACCGTATGCGCTCGCCATGGTATCGGGTCCTAACTCCACTCAATGAATTAATTCGCCAAGCCATTTCAGAGACACCTTCTCCTGGCGGCTCGACGTGACATCCCCCGGTCAATGTACGAGCGCGTGAGCGAGCGCAAATATGCGCTGCCGCACACAGGCCACAAAAAACCACCGCGAAGGTCGCTGCACCAACATGGTCACTCGTACAGCGTGCATCGGCGCGAGAGGTCCAACCGGCGTGGCTTTGAGCCGTATCAATCAGAACGAAACCAAAGAATTCCAGCGCTGAGCAAATTGCGTGCGCATTACAAAACGCAGGCTGCGCCGACCGATCTGCGCTG
>NZ_JAYMRY010000306.1:0-424 GCF_038900695.1 Paraburkholderia sp. JHI2823
CGGTGTATCAGGCCAATATCCTCATCCAGGTCGAAGACACGATGGCGGCCAATGCTGCCAAGAGTCCATTGGGCGATGTGTCCAGCATGTTCGATGTCAAGACAGAAGCCACGGGTGAAATGGAAATCCTCCAGTCGAGAATGGTGATTGGAAAAACCGTTGAAGAAATGGGGCTCGATATCGACGCGAGGCCACGGCGCCTTCCGCTGATCGGAGACTGGCTGGCTCGGCACGCCAAAAAGATGGCCGAACCGGCCATCCTCAAAGGAACCGGATATGCATGGGGCGACGTATCGTTGAAGGTCTCGAGCTTTGACGTTCCTGAAGCTCTGGAGGGCGAGAAGTTCACCATCACTGCGCTAGGCAGTGGCCGATACCGGCTTGAACAGTCCAACTTCGATAAGGCGGTCGAAGGTCGTGTCGG
>NZ_JAYMRY010000307.1:0-424 GCF_038900695.1 Paraburkholderia sp. JHI2823
GATTTGTCCTGGTCATGGGATGATTTCCGCTGGTTGATGCGAGAACGAACACCGCGCTATTTTAGCCGAGGTCGCGCTGGCGCCCGCGTTGCGATAGCGGGCACGCCTACGTTGCCGACCGATGGCCGACCTGTGCCGGAGCTCGTGCAGAATGCGAATTGGACCTCAGATTGAGGTGCTTCAGAGGCGGGTTGTAGCGAGCGTCACTCGTTTGGCGAAGTTAAAAGGCAACAGGTCGCCGATGTCAGCCCCGGGCGCTCGTTGCGGTAGCTCGTTGAGCACATGATGCAGATATGCATAGGGCTCGACGTTGCAGGCCCGGCACGTCAGCACGAGGCTGTAGACGATGGCGCTCGCCTTCGCGCCCGCAACTGTGTCAGAGAAGAGCCATGAATTTCTCGCTGTTGCAAATGGCCTGATATCT
>NZ_JAYMRY010000308.1:0-422 GCF_038900695.1 Paraburkholderia sp. JHI2823
GTCCTACTGCAAAAGCGGCGCGACAAAGCCGCGGCCAAACGCTTCTTCAAGCGTGTGCTGCGTTCGAGTCCGGTTCCGTGCAAGATCGTCACTGACCAGTTGCGCAGCTACCCGGCGGCCAAAGCCGAAATCCCGGCGCTTGCGAACGTGAAGCACGTGTTCGTCAAAGCTGCAGCCCGGCTGAACAACCGGGCCGAGAACAGCCATCAACCGACGCGCGAACGGGAACGTCGCATGCGCGGCTTTCGCGACCCGAAACGCACACAGAAATTCCTCTCGTGCTTCGGTCCGATCCGGCAACATTTCGCGCTCAAACGCCGTCTGTTGCGCGCCGCGCTCTATCACAAGCAGCTCGCTGCCCGGTTCGTTGCCTGGCGTGAATTCACCGAACTCGCCAAAAATCCGTCCTGCTCATTCTGAGG
>NZ_JAYMRY010000309.1:0-421 GCF_038900695.1 Paraburkholderia sp. JHI2823
GTCCACCATCAGGCGAATGTTGCCGTTCGACAGCGGCGCGATGATGAAACGCGTCTTCAAGCGTTGCAATGCGCCGACGGAATCGGGCCAAGGGTCCAGCCGATGCCAGGCGAGGTTCAACTCATCGATGTCCGGCTCGGGAACGTTGGCGATGCCGAACCGCGCCAGCACTTTGACGAGGTTCTCCCGGTGCAACACGTCGAGGCGCACATACGGCCTGCGTCCGCTACGCACTTCTTCCATCGCGGGCGAATACTCGCGTCGCCATGCGTCCGCGAAGTCGGACGCGCCGAGATTCGGTGCGTAGCGCTTCAGAAACGGCTGCGCTTCGCGCGCGACGCCGCTTCGCCAGTCGACCACGGTGCCGAAGACATCGAACACGCACGCTTTGATGCCGGTTTGACATGACGAGTCGATGCCC
>NZ_JAYMRY010000310.1:0-420 GCF_038900695.1 Paraburkholderia sp. JHI2823
CCGGAAATCCAATTGGTTGTTCTCTGCAGGAAGATCTCGCGACGAGCACGAGGACGTCGACATCATGTGTTTCGGAAAACGTCATCAGATTCCGTGAATGCCCGCTCAGTCCACTGTCGACGGTGCCCGTCACGCTGGGCCCCGCCGTCCGTTGACGCAGTAGTGCCCATTTCAGTGTCGTGCCCCGCGCTACAACCGCCGGCGGCCACGCCGCGGGACAGCCAGTTGCTGTTGCTGAGCGTACACAAGGCGTACGCCTTTACAGGCAGTAGGAACAGTAGGTTGATCAGCGTGTGCGCTGAAAACCCAAGAAATCGAAGCTCGCGAGATCGAACGGCTGCCACGGAGCAGCGGACCATTGCCATCGACGCGATTGCCACGCACGCCTGCCATGGCGCCGTCTCTGTCATCGCGATCTGT
>NZ_JAYMRY010000311.1:0-420 GCF_038900695.1 Paraburkholderia sp. JHI2823
ACCATAATGCTTGAATCCTGAGAAGTACTCCTTGATTAGTTTATCTTTATAGTGTGGCATAATATAGGTTCACATGCAAGGTTTATTGGTTGACAAATAAATAAAGCTGAGACCAAATAATGAAAAGGCAGTAAAAGGAAAATGGCTCGCTAAGTTGGGTAGCCATCACCAGGTTATTCAGCCCAAAGGAGGTTGATCCCCAAACGTCGTCCATAAAGGACAATATATAAACTGAAAAGTTTTGAAAATTTCAATTGAAATTAAAAAGGAGCAAAAGCACTTATTTGGTGCCTGAACAAAAAATTTCTTGATTAGTCTTGTGCGTGTGATGATCATCAAAAATTCCCATTGCCTTAATTTGACTGTCCGAATGAAAAAGGAGGAAAATCGGAAAAAGACTTAAGTACAAAGCATAGTTAG
>NZ_JAYMRY010000312.1:0-419 GCF_038900695.1 Paraburkholderia sp. JHI2823
GGATATTTACTTTCTGCAATCTATCACTTTCATATAAATGCTAGTAAAGTAGGATTTGTATGGGAAGATAAAAACAACAAGTAGACAACCCCTAATCAAAGACTAAATACATGCAATTCAAACACACTATTAACACTTGCACCCCTAGGGTAATTCCACTTGTTGCCTTATGAAAAATGGTCATGATATGCATGTGAGGCGTCTTAGAAAAAACAATAAAAAAAATATAAGATCATAGTCCCTCGATGACGCTATTCAAGGTTGCCTTACAAAATGATCTTGGTCCCTCAAAAATTCTAAGATACTTTGCAATATTGCTAATCATAGTTATACAATGACCCGCGCCCGTCCCGTTAACATCCAAAGATAGGGTCGTTTACCAAATCAATGGTAAGACAACAATGTCAAAGGAACAGAAA
>NZ_JAYMRY010000313.1:0-418 GCF_038900695.1 Paraburkholderia sp. JHI2823
CCGTCGATATGGGTCTTGAGCGTGACGAACTGACCCTGGGTGAAGCGATACGCGTCGCGCAGCTCGGGCGGGACTTCGAAAGCGACAGAGACCGCGTCCGCGGTTTCGGGCCGCACTTCGCGGATGCACAGCGAATGGAATTGCGGAGTGGCCATATCAGTACGGTTTGAAGTAGTCGAAGGGTTCGCGGCAGTCGATGCAGCGGTAGAGCGCCTTGCACGCGGTCGAGCCGAACTGCGCGAGGCGTTCGGTGTGCGTGAACTCCCCTGTTCGTGCGTGAGCGTGAAGCACGCTTACCAGCGCGCGTCCGGATGCTGGCGCGCGAGGCTCTGCATCTCGGCGAGCACGAAGCCCATGTGTTCCGAGTGTTCGCCGTGCTTGCCGGTCGTGATGTGGAACACCTGCTCGGGCAGCGTGA
>NZ_JAYMRY010000314.1:0-414 GCF_038900695.1 Paraburkholderia sp. JHI2823
GTTGACGCTGGCGAGGTTGTAGAAGGGCTTGTGACCCTGAAGCAAGCAAAGGAGCTTTCCCCTTGTCTTCTTGAGTGGATGGAGGCTGAGCGGTGACTTGCTCTTCAACCTCAGATGTTTTCCCCAGCTGGTTGTTTGGAAGCAACTGGCGGACAAGAACTCTGAGTTCCTCTTGTCTTTGAGATAGGTCTTGGATGAGAGCCATCTGGCCCACCAACTGTCCCATCACTTGGGTCCTCAAGGTTGTCAGATCAAACTGCAACTCCGCAAGCTGGTCACTCCTGGCATTGTTGGAATTCTCCAAACCCTTGGTGAGGAGAGATTTCATCTCTTCTTGCCCCAGAGACAAGTTCAGGAACATCTCCTGCAGCTGAGCAGTCTGGTCTTGGATGTCTTTGACAGACCTTTCTAGAG
>NZ_JAYMRY010000315.1:0-413 GCF_038900695.1 Paraburkholderia sp. JHI2823
TCCCTGATGGACGAGTTCGACCGTCTCGAACGCGATCGCCGAAGTCGCCGCGCGCAGTTCGGGGCCCGTCCACTTCACCGGGCAAGCCTTGCGGAATACCCAATTCGGAGCGTTGTCGTCGCCGTGCGCGCCGTTCACGCAGTTGATCGTCAGAGTCACGTCGCGGCGCTGGATGGTGCCCTTCATCACACCGAGATACCAATTCCAGAGATACGGAATGTCGCCAAAGCCGCGCTTGAGCACGATACGCGAGCTGTATTTCGTCGGCCCGGCGAGTTGATGCTCGCCGTTGTTCCATCCGCCCTCGCGATAAGTCTCGACTTCCGTCTCCATCGCGAGTCCCGACACTTCAGCGAATCCGGCGATGGTTTTCTGATCGATCATCACCGAATACGCGAAGGCCAGATAGAAGT
>NZ_JAYMRY010000316.1:0-413 GCF_038900695.1 Paraburkholderia sp. JHI2823
CCCTTCACGTCGGCGTCGGTCGGTTCTGGCCAGACGCTGCAACAGATCCAGCTGGCCCACACGACCGGCAGCAAGGAGGACCAGACGATCGCGCTGTCTGATGGGCAGACGGTGGTGCTCTACGGTCAGATGACGGATCTTGCGAACAGCACGACGAATGGCGGTATCGCGGGTATCACGGGTCTGTGGAACAAGTCGAAGACCTTCCAGGTGATCATGCTGACGGCCGCGGTCGTCCCGTCGATGTGAGCGCGGGCATGCACATTACCGATCCGCTGCCGCGAGACAGGAAGGCGCGCCTCGTCTTCGGACTTGACTGGCGCGTGTATCCGGCAAAACAGATGCGGGCCGAGCGCCGCCGTTACGCCGATGATTTCGGTGCGACGCACTACGTTGAATACAAAGTCGGTAAG
>NZ_JAYMRY010000317.1:0-413 GCF_038900695.1 Paraburkholderia sp. JHI2823
ATCTGACTGATCCCGAACCAAGAGTTTCGCGAATTGCCTTGCGCGCTAAGGACCAGGAACTCGCAAAGCTGGAACTGGTATTTGAAGCGATTGGCAGCTTTGGTCGTCATCAGGAGAAGATTTCCATCGACAATCTGGACCGACGCCCGGGTGTACGGGTACTCGACCAGATCCCGCATGACGAATTGGTCGAAGCGTCTGATCGCGGAATTTACTTTTCGGTTGACTCGTACAAAATTTTCAATTGCCATGTCCAGCTGCCTGATGGTCAGACCGTCAGGCAGCCGAATTCGCTAAGGGCGTCGTTGATGCATAACTGGCTCCTGAATGACGAATGGATAACGCGTTGGAACCGACGGTGGAACTGCAACGCTTTACGGTGGGCTAAAGGCGGCATTCGGGAATACTGGCAC
>NZ_JAYMRY010000318.1:0-411 GCF_038900695.1 Paraburkholderia sp. JHI2823
GTGCTGATCGTCGGGGCCGGTCCCACCGGACTTGCCGCAGCGATGAGTCTCGCACGTGCGCATATCCCCGTGCGTCTGATCGACAAGGAGCCGCAGCCGAATCCGTACTCGCGGGCGATCGGCATTCAGGCGCGCACGCTCGAACTGCTCGAGCAGCACCGGCTGATCTAACCGTTTCTCGAACTCGGTCATCGCGCGCGCGTCGCGAACCTGTTTTCGAACGGCATGCGACTGGCGCAGCTCGATTTCGATCCGCTGCATACGCGCTATCCCTATCTGCTGTTTCTCGATCAGTCCGTGACTGAACGGCTGCTGACCGAGCATCTGGCGACGCTCGGCGTGAAGGTCGAGCGCGGCGTCGAACTGATAGCGTTCATGCAAGGCTCCGCGAGCATTCAGGCGACCCTGCGC
>NZ_JAYMRY010000319.1:0-410 GCF_038900695.1 Paraburkholderia sp. JHI2823
GCTCGGCCTGACCGGCCTCGACGCCGCACGCCTGCAGACGGTTGGCGGCGCTGCGCTAAAGGGCCACGACCTGACGCAACTGCTCGGCAAACCCGAGCAGGCCCGCGTCGACACGGTCCGCTCGACCGCGCTGTTCAACTACGCGATGCTGCTCTACTACGACAGCGAGTGGATGATCAAGGAGTTCAAGACTCTGCACGAGAAAGGCGTGCCGGAAGAGGAAGTCCGCCGCCGGGCGGTCGCGCAGCAACCGGACTTCCGGCTGCGCGGCACGATCCGCAGCGTGTTCGATGGACGCTATCGCTTCAGCCGCTACTTCTCGCCGCTCGAATTCAACCGACCGGCGACGCTCGAAGCGCTGTTCGACAACAACGACGTCGAGGTCTACGACCACGCGAACGATCCGGGAG
>NZ_JAYMRY010000320.1:0-407 GCF_038900695.1 Paraburkholderia sp. JHI2823
TCCTCGAGGCCCGGGGTCTCGAGGTGATCGTGGCCAACGCACGCGAGTCCCGCGCCGTGCCCGGCCGCAAGAGCGACGTCAGCGATTCGCAGTGGCTGCAGCGGCTCCATGCCTGCGGCCTGTTGCGTCCAAGTTTCAGACCCAGCGGCGACATTGCTGCGCTTCGCGCCTATCTGCGGCTTCGGGAGCGACATCTGGACTACGCGGCCGCACACATCCAGCATATGCAGAAGGCGCTGACCTTCATGAACCTTCAACTGCACCATGTCGTCACCGACGTGACGGGAGCCACAGGCATGCGCATCATCCGCGCCATCGTGGCCGGCGAGCGTGATCCCGGCGTGCTGGCTGCGATGCGTGACCGCAACTGCAGGTCCAGCGTCGAGACAATCCGGGCCGCCCTGGTG
>NZ_JAYMRY010000321.1:0-407 GCF_038900695.1 Paraburkholderia sp. JHI2823
TCAAAGTATCTTGAGAAGTTAAACTATTATTTGGTCAGGTCCAGGCTTCATAGTATCTGAAAATTGTTTGAATAGGAAATGACTCCGTTGAGGAGTGTATTGTTCGGTTGGGGAATAAACCCCGTTGAAGAGAATATTTGATGAAGTGCTGGAAAGGTGAATTATTTAGGAAGAAATCCACAAGGATTCTTCTTTTACGACCAACTCAGCTAAGGAGAGGGTTGTCGATAGATTGAAACTTTGACTGAGGGTTTCATAAATCCAGCATTGTGGGCAACTCTGTCGGGGCAAAGGTTTATTATATCCGGCTCTGTGGGGATAATGCTAATCAGATAACTCTGTGGGGATATCTCAACTGCATTAAAGAGATACTCATTGCTGCTTGACAGGACACATTTACTAAATAG
>NZ_JAYMRY010000322.1:0-407 GCF_038900695.1 Paraburkholderia sp. JHI2823
GTGCTGTGGATCGTCGGCCGCTGGGTCATCGGGGTGATTTCCAACCTGTTGCGCAAGGTGCTGTCACGCAACGGCAAGGTGGATCCGACGCTCGCCCACTACCTCGCCTCGATTCTCGCCGCGCTGCTGAACCTGCTGCTCGTCCTCGCGATCCTGCAAATCTTCGGTGTGCAGACGACGTCGTTCGCCGCGCTGCTCGCCGGTCTCGGCCTCGCGATCGGTACCGCGTGGGGCGGCCTGCTCGCGCACTTCGCGGCCGGCGTGTTCATGCAGGTGCTGCGGCCGTTCAAGGTCGGTGATTTCGTCACCGCCGCGGGCGTCACCGGCACCGTCACGGAGCTGGGCCTGTTCGGCACGACGATCGTCACGCCGGACAACGTGACGACCATCGTCGGCAACAACAAGAT
>NZ_JAYMRY010000323.1:0-407 GCF_038900695.1 Paraburkholderia sp. JHI2823
CTATACGCAATGATGGCTTCCGCTTTGGCTGGGCCTATTCCGTTAATGGTCTGCAATTCCGCTGCATCAGCTTGATTGACATTCACCCCTTGACTCTGTTCATTTCCCGGCGGCGTATTAGCCGCTGCTGTTTGTCCCTGCTTGTCACCTTCCCCCTTCTTTCGTACATAAATCATCATACTGTCCTCTAATTTTGCTGCTTGATTGATGTCAACTGTATCTGCCTTACTCGTAAAACCACCTGCTCTTTTAATCGCTTCTTCAACTCTGTCCTCAGCCATAAATGCATAAACGCCCGGCTTCCGTACAGCTCCTTTGACCTCTACTACGATGGATGTTGGCTCTTTTTCTGCACTCTCTTGTTTTTCTTCTAATGTGACCCGCGTTTCATGTTGTTCTTTCAATAC
>NZ_JAYMRY010000324.1:0-406 GCF_038900695.1 Paraburkholderia sp. JHI2823
GTACAGTGCGGCGCGCACATCGAAAGCGAATCCATTCGGCTGCTGTTTGCGATGCCGCGGCGCAGGCAACGATGTGCAGGCAGGCTCGGACGCCTGCCACTGCCTTAGCGCGAACTCAATCCGTTCATCGCATTGCGCGACCTGAGTCTGATAAAAATCGTACAGTGCTAGCGCCTGGGTGAGCTCGAAGACGTGCTCATCCTGATAGTTGCCGATCAGCGCGTTCTGGATGGTCTGGATCGACGTCTTGCAGCGATAGTCGCGGTGTCGGGCAAGTACTTCGGCATTGCGCTCACCGGCGACGATGGCGCGGATGATTTTCATGCCCGTGAGGCCGGTGACGTCGCGCACGACATGATGCAGTTGCAGGTTCATCTGCATCAGGGCTTTCTGCATGTGCTGGATA
>NZ_JAYMRY010000325.1:0-405 GCF_038900695.1 Paraburkholderia sp. JHI2823
GCCCCAGGCTGCATTGATCAGCACGATCTTGTCGAAGCCGGTTTCCGTGTCGATCGAAAACATCACGCCGGCGCCGCCGAGATCGGAGCGCACCATCCGTTGCACGCCGATCGACAGCGCCACCTGCATGTGGTCGAAACCCTTCGTCGTTCGATAGACGATGGCCCGGTCGGTGAACAGCGACGCGTAGCAGCGCCGGCACGCATCGAGCAGCGCCCGCTCGCCACGCACGTTGAGGAAGCTTTCCTGCTGACCGGCGAAGCTCGCATCAGGAAGATCTTCGGCCGTGGCGCTCGAACGGACCGCGACGTCAGCGTCGGCGCCCCCACAGCGCTCGCCGAGCGTCCGGTAGGCGGCGCAGACGGCCTGCGCGAGTTCGGGCGGCCAGTCGCCGTGCACGATGGC
>NZ_JAYMRY010000326.1:0-404 GCF_038900695.1 Paraburkholderia sp. JHI2823
GCGTGTCCCCGTCACTCGGGAAACGTGAAAGCAATCAGGAGAGAAAAGGCGTGAATGCTTCGTACCAAGATCAAGGGTTGTCCTCTGAACGGTCCGCCCTCTTCACCGGTATCCTCGACCGCATGGCGGCCAAAGTTGCAGAGGACGAGCCGACGCTCGGCGTCGAATTCCCTCAGATCACGGCGCCCGATGGAAAGTGGGTGCTGCTTCCGGCGTCGCTGTCCGCAGGCTACAGCGGTTCAGCCTGGAGCCACGGCAACTGGTTTTGCGGGTTCTGGGTCGGACTTCTGCTGACGTCGTATTTGCACACCGGCGAGGACAAATACCTCTCGTGGGCCCGCGAGCGCATGCGCCTCGTCGCGCAGCGAGCGCAGGACCCTAACACGCACGACATCGGCTTCATC
>NZ_JAYMRY010000327.1:0-404 GCF_038900695.1 Paraburkholderia sp. JHI2823
GCCGCGTTCACCATCTTTCTTTACCCCCGCATGCTCGGTTGCGCGGCTGAAATCGACGACCATATGAACCGTGGAAGAAACATGGATACGCGGACACCAGCGTCGGAGTGCCGTTTCGTCGCGTAGCGAGATGAACCGGCAGCACAGGAATCCTTCTACGCTGCCGCGTTCACGCGCACATCTGTCTGATGTCCTTGAGTTGCGGTGGTCAAAACCGGTTCCCTGCCTCTGATGTGTACTGTACCCAGACCTGCGACACGCGCAAATCCGAACGTAAGGTTTAAGGCTGTGGTGCAATTAGCGCTCGACGAATCGGTTAGAGTGGCGAGCTAACCACTTTGAGGGCCCGCAATGAGCAAGCTGAAGAATCTGGACGGACTGTTCGCGGGCCGTCACTTTGATCG
>NZ_JAYMRY010000328.1:0-404 GCF_038900695.1 Paraburkholderia sp. JHI2823
TTGCAATAGAATCTGTTATTCATCCTCATCCTATGGGACCTTTTTCAAATCATGAAATACTTTATGGGTCTCATCTTGAACTTCGTGTTCCTAGATTTCCTCATCGACAACTAGTTTTTGGTCTCCAAGTGAACCCATGGGGAAAAGCTTACCAGTAGATACAGAAGAAGCCTGAGAAGCACGTTGATACAATCCCAATGCCTTACATCTAGTTACTTCCTTGTCTATTGGAAATTAAAATTGTAAAGTTCTGTTCTTTGGGTCTTCCTTCCACAATTTGCTTTCCTGATTTCGATGCAAATGCTAGATGTGCCTCCCATTCCGAGGCACCTGGTTATATATTGAAGACCGCAAGAGGTTGAAGTATAAATTTCGACACTTGTATGACTTCTTTTCCAAAGACC
>NZ_JAYMRY010000329.1:0-404 GCF_038900695.1 Paraburkholderia sp. JHI2823
AGGTAGCTCCACCGTTGGAGTTTAAGTGACAATCGAAAGGGACAAAAGGGACAATTACGATCGCTAAAGCAATGGTTAGGAAACCTTAGTAGTTACCATAGAGTCCTAAATATCTTTCTGAGGCAACATCAGAATGGGTCATTTTTGATCTTTTTGGACTAGAGGACAACCACTAAAACTCACTATACTTCATGACCATTTACCGAAGGAAACCGGAGTGGGGTAAACCCTAAGAGTGAGCATGTGCAAGTGTTTGATTTCAATTTATTTAATCTTTGCACAGTTAGGGTTTTCTACCATTTTAAACACTGATTTATCTTTCACATTCAATCCTATTATAAATCATCTAACGGTTCATAATGACGGAAAAGAAAAGTGCGAGAAGTTAAACCTAATTATTACAA
>NZ_JAYMRY010000330.1:0-402 GCF_038900695.1 Paraburkholderia sp. JHI2823
TTTGGTGTATGGCGCAACATAAAAGATGACCCAACCGGTTCAAACACAACTGCAGGGATGACCAATTATGATGATTTGTATGCTGATACAAGAGAGTGGATACAGCAGCACCATATTGATTATATCACCCCGCAAATTTATTGGAGTATCGGCTTTCAGCCCGCTGCCTATGATTGTGCTGACGAAATGGTGGTCAAATGAAGTGAAGGGGCAGCCTGTTCACTTGTACATTGGTCAAGCGACGTATAAAATCAATCAAAACAGTGATCCTGCTTGGTCTGATCCTGAGGAGTATTTTCGCCAGATCGAGCTGAACAGGCAGTCACAGCTCGTACAAGGAAGCATGCATTTTAGTCTGAAAGATATCAATCGGAATCCCTTGAATGTAAAGAAACGATTAAT
>NZ_JAYMRY010000331.1:0-401 GCF_038900695.1 Paraburkholderia sp. JHI2823
GGGCGTGGGCCGCGCTCGTCATGCTGCTGGTCGGCGCGGTGATGGCGATGGTGCCGGTCGCGCTCGGCAAGGCGTCGGTGCTCTACACGTTCTATCCGCCGATGATCGGCAGTCCGTTCTACTACCTCGGCGTCGTGCTCGGGGTGGTCGGCTCGTGGATCTGGGTCGCGCTGATGCACGTGAACCTGCGCATCTGGAAGCGCGCGAATCCAGGCAAGCCCGTGCCGCTCGCAATGTTCGCGAACGTCGCGGGCGCGTATCTGTGGGCGTGGACCGCGGTCGGCGCGGCGCTCGAGATCCTGTTCCAGATCCTGCCCGTCGCACTCGGCTTCGCCCACACGATCGACGCCGGTCTCGCGCGCGTGCTGTTCTCGTGGACGCTGCACGCGATCGTCTACTTC
>NZ_JAYMRY010000332.1:0-399 GCF_038900695.1 Paraburkholderia sp. JHI2823
CGTCGAGCGCGCTGCGCATGCGCGCGAGGTCGTCCGGTTTCGCGCGTTGCGCGGCGAGACCGGCGCATTCGGTTTCGAGGCTGATGCGCAACTCCAGAATGGACAGCACGTCGCGCAGCGTGGTGGCGGGCACCATGTCGATGCCGAGCTTTTCGCGCTGCGGCTCGAGCACGAAGCTGCCGATGCCGTGCCGCGTCTCGATGATCTTGCCTGCCTGCAGGCGCGAGATCGCCTCGCGGATCACCGTGCGGCTCACGCTGAGCGTGTTCATCAACTGGGATTCGGTCGGGAGTTTGTCGCCGGGCTTCAGCACGTTGGCCGCGATCTGCTCGGTGACGTAGCCGACGACGAACTCGGCCAGATTGCGAGCGCGTCGTGGCGGTGCCGCGGATGCTAGTG
>NZ_JAYMRY010000333.1:0-399 GCF_038900695.1 Paraburkholderia sp. JHI2823
TCCTTGTTTCATCGGCTATGCACCTCATGGGCATTCCAGGGCACACCGCCTACGCGGCGACCAAGGCCGCGTTGCGTTCGTACGCTCGCACCTGGGCCGCCGAATTCAAGGATCGCGGCATTCGCGTCAACATGCTGAGCCCTGGTGTCACCGACACCCCGATTCTCGACGCCCAGTCGGCGACCCGCGAGGATCTGGTGAGCATGTATCAGAGCATGGTCCCGCTCGGTCGACTCGCGCGGGCCGACGAGATGGCCAGCGCGGCGCTCTTTCTCGCCTCTGGGCAGAGTTCCTATATGACGGGCGCGGATTTGATGAATGACGGTGGTATTGGCCAGGTTTGAGGGCCGAGGCTCGCCGTTCATGCCAGTCCGACATTAAAAGGAATGCACCATGACC
>NZ_JAYMRY010000334.1:0-399 GCF_038900695.1 Paraburkholderia sp. JHI2823
TGCAGACGCAGTACGGTGGGGTCGTCGCCCCAGACGTCGTCGCCGACTTCGGCCGCCGACATCGCCGCGAGCATCGGCGGAGTTGGGCGGGTAACGGTCTCGCTGCGCAAATCGATCATTGTGTGTCCCTGTGCGTCCATGAATGACAGCCTACGGCAGCCGGCCGCGGGTGCATTCCGGGAGGCACGCGCACGCGCCGGCAAACGAGCCATACAGTGTATTCAATTCAGGCGGCGCTGAAAATCGGCGCATCCCCGAGAGGGCCGCCGATCCGGCCGCGGTGAGCCAACGCACGCTCAGTCGACGGACACGTTGGCGACGCTCAGCCGCCCGGCTTCGGCAGCCACTGGAGCGGATCGACCGGCTGGCCGTTCTGGCGCACTTCGAACTGGATCGAGG
>NZ_JAYMRY010000335.1:0-399 GCF_038900695.1 Paraburkholderia sp. JHI2823
TCGATTTCACCGGCGATGATCACGAACACCCTGCCGCACGCGAGCATGCCGGTAATCGACATCTGCCGCAGCAGATTCGACAGATTGCGCGGCGTGACGAACGCGCCGTGCGTGAGCGCCGAAAAGAAAATCCAGATCACGGCGACGGCGATCAGCAGCGCGAGAATCTTGTAGCGCGCGAACAGTTGCTGGATCCGTTGCGTGCCGCCGAATGCGCCTCGCGGCGCGGTATCGTCGGCGCGTTGTGAAGTAACGTCGGGCGTCATGCGGCACTCGCTGCGGTTGGGTTCGGGACTCGCTGCACGGGACGGATAGCGGCGCTGAGAATGTCTTCCTGCGTGAGGCCGTCGTTGACGAAATCGCCACGCAATTCGCCCTCGCCGATCACCAGCACACGAT
>NZ_JAYMRY010000336.1:0-398 GCF_038900695.1 Paraburkholderia sp. JHI2823
AAAGACAAACATCTTTGTATACATTCTTACGAACGAGAATCATTACAAAGGTTGCCTAAACGAATGGCCTATTTTACAAAATACTTTCAAAACCACACCAAACACATTTCAAATCAACAAGCAAGTGATCTAGCAAGTAACTAAGAGCCCATGGAAAACCATGGATGAAAAGGGTGCTAATACCTTCCCTTTTCATAATCTACCCCCCGAACCCAAGAAAATTCTCGAAAGGTCTTTCCTGTGATTTTTTTCCTTTCCTTTTGGATAAAAGAAAAGTCGGTGGTGACTCTTGCTAACCGCACAAGTGCGAACGAAACACAAAACATCTAGTCAGTTCTCCCACCGCATCACAGTTGTGATATAACTTATTAGAAGCATTTGTAAACACATTGTATAAT
>NZ_JAYMRY010000337.1:0-398 GCF_038900695.1 Paraburkholderia sp. JHI2823
GGTTACTATGCTGAAATGCCTCTGGAACTTGTGTAGAAAAACAAATAACTTATTGGTTAAATGGATTCACATGTACTGCTTAAAAGGTAGTAATGTGATGGATGCTATAGGAGGGACTAATTGGTCTTGGGTGATCAATAATATCATGAAGCAAAGAGATATCACTACTCATGTTGCTCAAACTTGGGATAAAATGTTGGCTGGCAGTAATTTCTCTATGAAAGACATGTACAAAGCCTTGATTGATGATAATAATCAGGTGCCTTGGAGACATTTGATCAGTAAGAATAATGTTAGGCCTAGAGCTATACTGAACTTATGAATGATTTGTCATGGAAAATTGGCAACCAAAGATATACTTAAGAGATTTGGGGTGATTCAAGATATCATATGTAGTT
>NZ_JAYMRY010000338.1:0-398 GCF_038900695.1 Paraburkholderia sp. JHI2823
AACACGGACGGCAACGCGGCGGGAATCGCGACGCGCAGAATCAGAAACGATGGCCGCGCGCCAAGCGTGCGGGCGACGTCGTAGTAAGCGGAGTCGACGCTCGCGACGCCCGACCACGTCAGCACGGCAACCGGAAACGCCGGCGCCAGCGCGATCAGGAACGCGCTCGCGCTGAAACTCGACGGAAAGAAGAAGAACGCGAGCGGCAGCCACGCGGTGGCAGGCAGCGCCCCGATCAGCCGCAGCACGGGATGCACCCAGTAGCCCACCGCCTTCGACCAGCCGATCGCGACGCCGATCACGAAGCCCGACACAGCGCCGGCGACATAGCCATAAGCAAGCAGAACGAACGAATGCGCGACGCTCGCGGCAAGCCGTGGCAGATCGTCGGCATAGAC
>NZ_JAYMRY010000339.1:0-397 GCF_038900695.1 Paraburkholderia sp. JHI2823
CCGGAAATACCAGCGAACCGCGCAACTGATGACGACGGCAGGGAAGCGGTGGCCGTGATAAAGCGGTTTTGTCTTCTTCATTACGTCATTCTACCGCCCCCTCTCCATCAACCTGACAGAGCCATCGACTATCCTCGCGCCACCGAAGCGCTGCAGCTCCTGGAGCGTCTTCACGAGACGCCGCGCCGCGACCGGATGCCATGCCTGCTCATCCACGGCGACTCCAACATCGGCAAAACGAAGATCACTGCAAAATTCAAGCGTGCGCATCCCAGCGAGTTCGATGAACGGAGCGGGATCGAGCGATGTTCAGTCCTCACCATGCAGATGCCTCCGACACCTGATCAGCACAGGTCTTACTCGGGCCTGCTGTTCGAACTCGGCGCTCCCCACAATC
>NZ_JAYMRY010000340.1:0-397 GCF_038900695.1 Paraburkholderia sp. JHI2823
GCATGCCGTCGATGACGCAGGTCGCGGTGCAGGGGCGGGTGCTAACCATGTTCGAATTCCTTTGAGTGAGCGATGAGTGCGCTAGATGCTGTCCGCGCATTCCGCAAGCGTCATGCCCAACGCTACCGTGCGTCGCCGTCGCAGGAAAGGTGAGCGCACAACGACGCTCGAGTCGCTCGAATAACCCCACCCGCAACTGCAATTTTTCGCAGGGCTCAGCGAGCGATTTAATACGATGTTAAGGTGTGTTCCGTCCAGCATGCACCCACCACTTCGTCGATCGAAATTCAGAGCAGGCCAATATGGCCTGCTTTTTTACTCGTGCCGTACAGCTTGCGAGTCGATCTTCGAAGGTGATTAGCAATGTGCAGTTGCTCTAATCCCATTCGTTGTTAAT
>NZ_JAYMRY010000341.1:0-397 GCF_038900695.1 Paraburkholderia sp. JHI2823
GTATTATATGTGATTGTATAGATGCGCAACACTGAATGGCCTGGTGGTAAGTGATACTCTTGTTAACCTAAAGGGTGTGGGTTCGATCCCCCCTTTGTCAATTTTCTTTTATTTTTCAGGATAACGCACAAGTTTATATTATAAGGAATGATCCTTATTTCATAACGCAAGCAATTTGTGGGCGCAATGGAAAGAACAATCTTGTTTGAGACAAAGTTGGTGGGTTCGATTCCTACCCCATGCACTTTATTTTCTTGCTTATAACTTTCTTTTCTCTTTTACTAATTTAACTTGTTTTTATTCATTAAAACCAATTAACATCAAAACCATAAAATACGTTTTAAAATAAAAATAACTTTAGGTTTTTTTGACTAATTAATTTTCTTTTAATCAAATT
>NZ_JAYMRY010000342.1:0-396 GCF_038900695.1 Paraburkholderia sp. JHI2823
GTGTGTGGCGTTCATCGGTCACGCGCCCCGCTACCAGCGCACGCCGAACGCGGCACGGAGTTCTTCGAGCGCGGCGGCGTCAAGCGGCGCGGGTCGCGGATTCGTCATCAGCCACAGACGCGCGGTCTCCTCGAGTTCTTCGAGCGCATACGACGCGTGCGCGACCGAGCGCTCCCACACCACCGGTCCCAGACGTTCGAGTAACACCGCGCGCACGCGATCGGCCAGCTCGGCGATCTGCGCGGCCACTCGCGGATCGCCTGGGCGTTGGTAGCGAATCAGCGGTACGTGGCCCACTTTCATCACGTAGTACGGCGTGATCGGCGGCAATACGTCCGCTTCGCTCCACACGACCACGAGCGTCAATGCGACCAGATGCGTCGAATGGGTATGGAC
>NZ_JAYMRY010000343.1:0-394 GCF_038900695.1 Paraburkholderia sp. JHI2823
TCACCTTCGCCCAGAAGCGCGAGTACAGCAGGTGCAGGATCGCGAGCTCGATACCGCCGAAGTATATATCCATCGGCGCCCACTAGTCGGTGCTCTCGTCGACCATCGTCTTCGCATCCGGCGATGCGTAGCGGTAGAAGTACCACGACGAATCGACGAAGGTGTCCATCGTGTCGGTTTCGCGCTTCGCCGCGCCGCCGCACTTCGGACACGCGCAGTTCAGGAACGCTTCGGACTTCGCGAGCGGGTTGCCCGTGCCGTCCGGCACGAGGTCTTCCGGCAGCACGACCGGCAGATCCTGTTCCGGCACCGGCACGTCGCCGCACTTCGGGCAGTGGATGATCGGAATCGGCGTGCCCCAATAACGCTGGCGCGACACGCCCCAGTCACGCAG
>NZ_JAYMRY010000344.1:0-393 GCF_038900695.1 Paraburkholderia sp. JHI2823
CCTGCAGATCGAGATCCGTCGTGTACAACGCGTTCTTGGCCGCTTGCCTGAACTTCGCGGTGTCGAACGTGACGACTACCTGACCATTGGTTTCCTGCACGTTGAGATTCTTGTAGTACGTGACCGGGATATAGGTTTTGCCGTTGTACGTGACCTGCGGAATCATCAGCGCATAGCCGAGGTCCGTCGTGCCGTAGGCGAGATTATCCGAGAACGGCGCCGGATAGTACGGCGTGTACGAGTTGTAGTCGGGCGCCTGGCTCAGATTCAGGTTGATCACGCGCTTGCCGTCGCGCACCGTGATGAGCGCGGCGCTGTACGGATGCGCGGTATCGGACGGCTGGTTGTACCAGGTCAGCGTGTAGTGCGGGAACGCGTCGAGGTAAGACTGCA
>NZ_JAYMRY010000345.1:0-392 GCF_038900695.1 Paraburkholderia sp. JHI2823
CGTGACGGATGCCTTTCATCCACAGCCAGAACGAGAAGATGCTAGCCGACAGCCCGTACCACACCACCAGCATCCACACGCTCGACGGCACTGCGCGATAGTCGAAATGCGCGAGCGCGCCGGCGCCGAGCGGCAGCATCAGCAGTAGGCCGAACAGATGCGTGTACGCGCAGATGTCGATCGGCGCGAGCGTTTGCGTCAGACGGCGCGACAGGATCACATAGATTGATTCGCAGCATACGGCGCCGAGCACCATCAGGTTGCCCGCGAGCGAGCCGGTGCCGGTCGTCGCATCCGCGCCCGCCTGGACGTGCGCGACATTGATGACGACGACGCCGACGATCGCCAGCCCGATCGACGCGAGCGCGCGGCCATCGGGCCTTTCCTTCAGG
>NZ_JAYMRY010000346.1:0-392 GCF_038900695.1 Paraburkholderia sp. JHI2823
ATGCTGGACTGGAGGCACGCGTCGCCCAGCGTACGGCAGAACTCAGTACAGCGCTAGCGGGTCAGGCGGCCGAAATCGCCGAACGTCAGCACGCCGAAGATGCCGTTCGGGAAAGCGAGAACTTTCTGGACAGCATCATCGAGAATATTCCGGACATGGTCTTCGTCAAGGAGGCCGCGACCTTGCGTTTCGTGCGCTTCAACAAGGCGGCGGAGCAACTGCTCGGCTACCGCCGCGAGGAACTCCTCGGCCGCTCTGTCCACGACCAGTTTCCAGCAGATGAGGCCAAATTCTACGCGCTGAAGTACCGCGCCGTGCTGGAATCTCGGCAGATGATCGACATACCGGAGGATCCGGATCATACGCTTCATTTACAGCTCCTCGAGCACACA
>NZ_JAYMRY010000347.1:0-391 GCF_038900695.1 Paraburkholderia sp. JHI2823
TTGCCGGACGTGACCTGCTGGAGCGCTATCTGGCGGCAGTGCAGCGGGTGGTGGACCGGCACGACATGCTGCGCACGTCGTTTGTGTGGGAGGGGCTGTCCGTTCCGGCGCAGGTGGTGTGGCGCCAGGCGCGGCTGGAGGTGGTGGAGGTTGAACTGGACGAGGCGGAGGGGCCGGCTCCCGAGCAGCTGCGGCGCCGGTTCGATCCGCGCGGGCCGCGCATCGATCTGGGGCGGGCGCCACTGATACGGTGTGTGACGGCCCGGGAGCCGGGCAGCGGGCGCTGGCTGCTGCTGGAGCTGCAGCATCATCTGATCGGCGATCACACGACGCTGGCGGTGAGGCATGCGGAGGTGCGGAGCGTGCTGGCGGGACGCGGGCACGAGCTGGC
>NZ_JAYMRY010000348.1:0-390 GCF_038900695.1 Paraburkholderia sp. JHI2823
TCCGGGCTCATGCTCGCGTGCAAAAAAAATAATCGCCTGCTGTCGTTCCCGAGCGGAATGCTGGAACGTACGCTTTCTTGCTGGTCTGAACGTGGGCCCCAGAGTTCAATGCCGTCCCGCGGGTGATCGTCAACTATTTAACCGTCCCGCAGAACGTGGCTAGGGGCCGCCCCCCGATGCGATCACTGAGTGTATTGGGTCGGGAAACAAACATCGAATCAGTCGACGGGACCGAGTAACACGTCGATTGCAGCTTGACCGGCGATTTCGGCTACCAGATAGGCCCATCGCTCAGTAAAAGGACCGTTGCGCAAGGGGATGCGGCCGCCCCGCGCGCCGAGCACTTCGAGGTTTGTGCCGCCTTTTATCTGAAAGGTCACGTCAAAGGTG
>NZ_JAYMRY010000349.1:0-390 GCF_038900695.1 Paraburkholderia sp. JHI2823
TTATTCCCACATAATGAAATGGCCTTTGTATGAATTCAAATAAATGGTATGAATCCAAAATATTTGCAAGGTAATCAAAAGAGACATGAATCTTGAATGAATCCAAGAGAGGCTATTTGGACGATATTTTGATGGTTGGATGAATTTGATGCATGCTTTTTCATACTTGTGGTTTGAATTCCAAGAAAAGCCACGCAAATATTTAAGAACCTTGATTTTCTCCAAATCCACTTCAAATATTAATGAATGAATTCTAATCAAACTACAACTTCAGTGAATCCCTAATTCAGTTCAATTTTCCGATCTAAACCAAATTTGCGTGTCAAGCAAATAAGCATTTGAGATAATGACACCTTGATCACAATCAACATCTTGTACCATGTCCCGTCT
>NZ_JAYMRY010000350.1:0-386 GCF_038900695.1 Paraburkholderia sp. JHI2823
CCGATGCATCGTCCGGCAACGCCGGCACGCCGTCCGCAAGCTCACAAGATTCGACCCGGTAATACCATGGACTTGACTCAGGTTTCCTCATCTTCCCCTTCATCCGCCCGGCCCGCCAAGGCGTCTGCGGACGAAGCGTTCAACGCTGCCCAGTATGACGAGCGGCCGTTCCTGAAACGGCTTGGCATCGTCGACTGGCTATTCGCCCTCGCCATGGTCGCGGGCGCCGGGTTCGCGCTGTCGCGCTATTACCCGTTCATGAATTACTACGACAAGCTGGTGCTGGTGTGCGCGGTGCCGGTCTTCGTCGTGCTCGGCTGGCGCTGGAAGCCCGTGCGTCCGCTGATGGTGGGCATTGCGGCACTGTCGCTGCTGGCCATCCAGAT
>NZ_JAYMRY010000351.1:0-386 GCF_038900695.1 Paraburkholderia sp. JHI2823
AAGCTGATGCGAGTTCGCGACTCACATAGCTTTCTTCCGATTCGAGTAGCGTATTCACACCTGCTGAAGCGACCACGGTTGGACAACCGCGCGCTATCGCACGCCGGTTGATTTGCCATAAATTGTCACTTAGAATTTTCCGCACGGCCTGCTTAGGAACCGATGACATGGCTTCGAACAACGGAAAACCGGTGTCGTCGTTGGTTCCTCGGGGGATGCCCGGCCTCTGGGTCGTCCTGTTCGTCATGTGGATGATCGCCAATGCGTCGCTCGCCGTCGAACCCGCTCTCGTCGGTCTCGTCATCACCTTAGTCATCGCGCGTGTCTTCGTGTCGTCGAGCGAAGCATGGCAGCGCCTGCGTCTGACGCCGCGCGGGCTTTATCAC
>NZ_JAYMRY010000352.1:0-385 GCF_038900695.1 Paraburkholderia sp. JHI2823
GGTTAGGACTGAAATGAGGCTTTACATGCAAGCTCAGACGTGCACATGGTTGTTTTTCATTTTTAACCGTGTGATTTGAATTTGTACCGTAACTATCTTTCCATTAGTTTCCAACCAGTTTTGACCCCGAATTTGGACTCAGGGTGAAATTTTATACAAGATAGGGCCTTTTCTTTTTCAATTTGACACATTTTTACAGGTTTGGTGTTGAAGACCGCCGGAGAAGACGGTGGTTTCCACCATCTCCGACCGGCCAAACTTTTGCAAACGGCGGTCAAGGGTTTGCTGGCCAAACGGCCTTCCCTAAGTCGTTCATTTGAATATTACAAGGACCCACTGGACGCGTGTGTATGCTGATCTGGAATCAGTTTACCATCTCATATTT
>NZ_JAYMRY010000353.1:0-385 GCF_038900695.1 Paraburkholderia sp. JHI2823
TTCCAGATGATGCAGCCTGGCGGCGTCGGCCTGCGACGCATCGCCGGGCCACACCCAGACGAAGCCGTAGCGCTCGATCACCGGATAGTTGCGAATCGATGGAAAGCCGTTGACGCGTTGCCCCGGCATGCCGGTGGCCTTGCCCTGACAGCCCATTTCGAGGCCGTGATAGCCGCACACGAGCGTGCCGTCGCGCACGAAGCCGAGCGACAGCGGCGCGCCGCGATGCGGACAGAAGTCTTCGAGCGCCACCACGGCGCCTTCCGCGTTGCGATAGAACACCATCTGCTCGCCGCAGATCTGCCGGCCGAGCGGCTTGTCCGCGACTTCATCGGGCATACATGCGACGTACCACGCGTTCCTGGGAAACATGTCAGTCTCACTC
>NZ_JAYMRY010000354.1:0-383 GCF_038900695.1 Paraburkholderia sp. JHI2823
CTATAGATCCTAACCCGGATCTGGGGTACCCTTTTTAGGTAAGTAGCAGTAAACTGTGAGGGATCTGTCCGGCGTAGACCGACACGGATGAAGCAGTAGCTACGTTGGTGTGGCACCTTAGTCTGTACCGATATCCCTTGTGTTGGAACGAGGAGAATATGGGTCTTCTAAGGGGTCATTAAGCACCAACTGACCTTAGAACCTTAAATTGACCAACTTGGCCATAGAACAGTAGCAGTATGCTACACTCATTGAGACTAAAGTCTCGCGATGATTCCGGCCGCAAGAAAAGGTTGCTAAACTGGAATTATGACCGATCGAGGGTAGTCAGTGATATTGAGATCCTCTAGAACCCGATTACTATTTTTAGGACAGGTTTAAAC
>NZ_JAYMRY010000355.1:0-382 GCF_038900695.1 Paraburkholderia sp. JHI2823
GCACCCGCCCGCGCTTCAGTTCTTGCGCGTCGCCCGCACCACACCCGTAACCTCGCCCAGCAGAGTGCAGGCGCGCTGAATCTGCGCGGAACTCGACACCTCGACGGTAAATTGCATGAACGCGGCATTGCGACGCGATTGCGTCTTCACGCCGATCACGTTCATCTTTTCCCGTGCGAATACTTCGGAGATGTCACGCAGCAAACCCTGTCGGTCCGTCGCCTCGATGCTGAGGTCGACCGGGTAGACAGAGTGGCCGCGGCCACTCATCACGTCCGCCGACCACGCGGTCTGCAGCACGCGCTCTGGCGCGCGCTCGGCCATGCGACGGAACGTCGCGCAGTCGCTGCGATGCACCGACATGCCCTTGCCACGCGTAACG
>NZ_JAYMRY010000356.1:0-381 GCF_038900695.1 Paraburkholderia sp. JHI2823
TTGCAGCGCTATTCGGATTCACTTCCGTCGTCGCTTTCCTTTTCCTGATTGACTATGCCGCGAAGTCCCTGCGTCCGGTGAGTCTGGTGGCTCGCGTCGGGGAGCGCGGGCTCGCGGTTATCGACAGCGTCTATCCTGCGCCATCCAGTGGTGTAACGACTGCGCCAGAGCATGACAAGGAGCGAAGAGCGCCTGATCGCATTGTTCGTCTGCAGGGCAAGTCTGGCATCGTTCTGGCCGTGAATGTGAAGATGCTCGTGGCTGAAGCGCGGCGCAATAACGTGGTGATCGAGTTCGCACCGCAGGTTGGTGACTTCGTCGCAGTGGATGAACCCCTGTTTTATTTGTATGGGAACTCGGGCGCAATTGACGAGAGCAGGT
>NZ_JAYMRY010000357.1:0-380 GCF_038900695.1 Paraburkholderia sp. JHI2823
GATTTCAGGAGGGTGCATCATGGGCGTGAGGCTTGATTCACTAGATCTGGATCCATTGAGATCTATTGGTTGTTAGATGAGGTACACCCTGCTCGCGTTAGACTTGACCTGTATGGGATTTGCAAGGAAAAATTGGAAAAATAACATGCCAGAGGCAGGGATCGAACCCCCGCCCTGGCACACTAACGCGTTAACAAACACACGCTTGCCGTTGGGGCGGCCAATACATCCGGTATATAAAATCAAACAAAAACATTATATTTGTAAAATGCTTCTAACGGCTGGAGAAGCGTTGGAGCCCTAGCTCCGGTCATCTTCTCTGGCAAACCAAAAATCCAAAACCTACGAAAATGTTAGAATTAAACACAAAAACACATGCT
>NZ_JAYMRY010000358.1:0-379 GCF_038900695.1 Paraburkholderia sp. JHI2823
TGCCTATCGCGCGCTTTTACCGCGATATGTTCGATGCGAGCGTCGACATCGAAGAGAAGCATGGATTGCACCGCGCGATGATCGACATCGGCACCCATCAGCAACTGCTGTACGCGGAAACGACTGAGCCCATTCCTGAATACGACGGGCATCACATCGCCATTTACACCGCCGCTTTTTCGGCGCCGTTCGGGCGGCTCGCCGAAAAAGGCCTTGTCTATGGAGAAGAGCCGCACCAGTACCGGTTTGCCGACCTGGTCGATCTGTCGTCCGGAGAGCGTTGCTTCAGGCTCGAGCACGAAGTGCGCAGCCTGCATCATCCGCTGTACGCGCGGCCGCTGGTGAACCGGAATCCGGAACAGACCAACCGGCACTATCT
>NZ_JAYMRY010000359.1:0-377 GCF_038900695.1 Paraburkholderia sp. JHI2823
AGTCGGCCCTGAAAAACTCGAAGCGCCTTGTGCAGCAAGGGTTTGAAGCTGAATGTTGTTGATGCATTTGCAGGAACCTGGCAGATTATGGGTTGTTTCCTGCAAATTCTGTCGAGGTCTGGATGGGTCCGAAGACAGCGGTGAGCGAAGGCGATTTGTTCCGGCATCCTCTGCGCGAGCAGATCAACCTGAAGCATCCGCTGGTGCGTCTGGCCGATCTGATCAACTGGGATGGATTGAATGCGTCGATGAGCGCGAGCTTCGTCTCGCGCAAGGGTCGGCCGGCCACCTCACCGAGGCTGATTGCTGGCTTGTTGTATCTCCAGCATGCGTTCGATCTGTCGGATGAGGAAGTGGTCTGGCAATGGGTGGAGAAC
>NZ_JAYMRY010000360.1:0-376 GCF_038900695.1 Paraburkholderia sp. JHI2823
TGTAGATGCCAACGGGGTACCGGTCAGCGTGATTCTGACCGGCGCAAACCGTAACGACGTCACTCAGTTGCTGCCGTTGGTCGATGCCATCGCGCCGATTCGCGGCACGCGTGGCCGACCACTGCGCGAGGCTCTGTCAGGTTGGCCGATGTAGTCTGTCTTTGTGGCGTACGAGTAGTTATCCTGATTAGATAACCCTGTCTCCGGCCGCAGTGACAGTCCAACCATGCCACGTCGCGAAACGTTTCTGGAGCGCGGTACGATGACATGCCGCGTTCATCTGGTGTCTGGGCAACGCGAAGTGCTGCCGGATCGGGCCGAAGCACGAAAGAAACGCCTGCGTGCGACGCGCATCGCGAAAACCGCACATCTGGCG
>NZ_JAYMRY010000361.1:0-369 GCF_038900695.1 Paraburkholderia sp. JHI2823
TGCAGGTCGCCTATAGCGGCGCGGTCAACCCCGCTGACGTCGCGAAGGGATGGAGCACGTTCGACTTCAAGTCCCCGTTCGCGGAACTCCCGATCGCGCTGAACCTGAACTGGCTCGCGATCCTGCTGTACGTCGACGCGTTCGTGAGCCCGAGCGGCACCGGCACGACCTACATGGCGACGACCTCGCGCATGATCTACGCGATGGAGCGCAACAACACGATGCCGAAGATGTTCGGCAATGTGCACCCGTTCTACGGCGTGCCGCGCAACGCGAGGTGGTTCAACCTGCTCGTCTCGTTCATCTGCATGTTCTTCTTCCGCGGCTGGAGCTCGCTCGCGGCGGTGATCTCGGTGGCGACGGTGATCT
>NZ_JAYMRY010000362.1:0-361 GCF_038900695.1 Paraburkholderia sp. JHI2823
CTTACTCGTTGAGCCTGCGAAATCTCGAGGAGATGATGGCAGAGCGAGGCATCGAGGTCGACCATTCGAGCGTGCACCGCTGGGTTATCAAGCTCGTACCGCTGTTTGAGAAGGCGTTTCGCCGCCAAGCGCCCGGCGGGCAAGAGCTGGAGGATGGACGAGACGTACGTCAAGGTCAAAGGCCAATGGAAGTATTTGTACCGCGCTGTCGACAAGCAGGGCAACACAGTCGATTTCCTGCTGCGTGCCCATCGAGACAAGGCCGCTGCGCGCCGCTACTTTGAGAAGGCGACTGACCAGAACGGCGAGCCCGAGACGATTACCGTGGACAAGAGCGGTGCGAATCTGGCTGCGCTCGAGG
>NZ_JAYMRY010000363.1:0-361 GCF_038900695.1 Paraburkholderia sp. JHI2823
GGTGCGGTCCCCGCGCCGAAGTCGAGTTCACGTGCGGCGGCGAAGCCGACATTGCACGCCCGCTCGACACCGACAAGCTCACCGACGAGGAATGGGGCGACTACCTCTTCATGCGCCACAACCCGCGTGGCGTGCACAGGGAGCAGTGGCTCCACACGCAGGGGTGCCGCCGCTGGTTCAAGGCGACGCGCGACACCGTCACCTACGAGATCCAGAGTTACGAGACCTTCGGCGCGGCCAACGTGGCCAATGAGACGCAAGGCAGCAAGCAAGGGAGCACGCAGCGATGAGCCAGAAGAACCGCCTCGGCGCCGGTGGGCGCATCAACCGCGCGATTCCGCTGAACTTCACGTTCAACGGC
>NZ_JAYMRY010000364.1:0-351 GCF_038900695.1 Paraburkholderia sp. JHI2823
CGCTGCAGGCCATCGTCGAAATGTTCCCGGTGTTCTCGCGCGTGCGCATGAACCGGCAGTGGGGCGGCATTGTCGATGTTTCGCCCGACGCGTGCCCGATCATCAGCAAGACGCATGTGAAAGGGCTCTATTTCAATTGCGGCTGGGGCACGGGCGGCTTCAAGGCGACGCCGGGCTCGGGCTGGGTGTTCGCGCACACGATCGCGAACGACGAGCCGCATCCGCTGAATGCGCCCTTTGCGCTGGACCGCTTCTATACGGGCCATCTGATCGACGAACACGGCGCCGCTGCGGTCGCGCACTAAAGGAGACCTGATCATGTTGCTGATCGAATGCCCATGGTGCGGTCCC
>NZ_JAYMRY010000365.1:0-346 GCF_038900695.1 Paraburkholderia sp. JHI2823
GCCGTATTGAGCAGCGCATTGAGCAGCGGCCAGTCGCTCACGGCATCCGAGCCGTCCTTCATCGCTTCCGTCTCGCGGTTCGGGCTCGCCACCGAGCCGGTGTCCAGATGGTCACGGCCGATCACGACCGGCGCCTTCAGCTCGCCGTTCTTCACCATCTCGTTGAACGCCTGGCCGAGGCGATAGCGATCCTTCACGCCCACCCAGCAGATACGCGCCGGCAGCCCCTGGAACGCGATGCGCTCGCGCGCCATGTCGAGCCAGTTGTGCAGGTGCGGATCGTCGGGAATCAGCTCCTTGACCTTGGCGTCGGTCTTATAGATGTCCTCGGGATCGCCCGAAAGCG
>NZ_JAYMRY010000366.1:0-340 GCF_038900695.1 Paraburkholderia sp. JHI2823
TTCGACCATCCGGATGGCCACACCGAAGAACAGATCAACGTTGGCCTTCTGAAGTGCAGCAAACTGTTCCTGCATGATGAAACTCCTGTAGAGGCAACCGGGCGTGAGCGCCGCGCCGTCGACGGCGTGCAGCACCCATCGTGATCACGAAACGGACCGTCGGTGTGCGCTGCACGAGGCAGTCGCAATACTGGCGGGTTGCAGGGGGTAGGGAATGGAGATTGGGAGATTGCGCTCAGCGTCTTTTCGCGACGCTTTGAAGCACGGCATCGCCGTCGCGTGTCAGGCGGGGCAGTGGGCGCCCGGGCGTGAGCTGTTCCATGGCAACCAGATGGCGTTC
>NZ_JAYMRY010000367.1:0-337 GCF_038900695.1 Paraburkholderia sp. JHI2823
GCGCGACACGCCGATCAAGATCCGCCAGAACAAGTATCTGAACAACATCATCGAGCAGGACCACCGAGCGATCAAACGCATCATCAAACCGATGATGGGATTCAAGGACTTTCGCTGTGCCCGCATCCCGCGGTCCGACGCAACCGCCGCATCAGGTCGTCGACGAGCCGTTCTGAAACAACAACGGGGGCTTCATCACCCCCGTTCTACAGAGGTGGCCGCGCAAAATCGGACAGCGGGATAAGTGGAACGGCCGGGGCCTGAGCCAGCGATAATGCAGGCAAAGGAACCGAGGAAATGACGAAACGAACCCGACGCACGCACTCAGCGGCGTTCA
>NZ_JAYMRY010000368.1:0-330 GCF_038900695.1 Paraburkholderia sp. JHI2823
GCGTCCGGCGTCGCCGCGCGTCCGGCTTCTGCCGACTGCGCGTCGAGCATCAGCGAGCTGGCAGCGGTGGCGACAACAAGGGTGTTCAGAAACGTGCGGCGTTGCATGGTCTCTCTCCTTGGGAATGACGATTCGGCTGAGTTTGCGTGCCCCCCGATCGATGCCTGATGCACCCCGCTGCGACCGGCGACACCTATCCGCACCACGAAGCGCAGATGGCTCCGGCACAGTGGCGCGTGATCTGGGGAAATTATTGCGGAAGCGTGACAATGACCTGCCACGGCGCGACGGCAAGATGAACCGGCGCGACATGCGCGGCGGTCTGCGCGC
>NZ_JAYMRY010000369.1:0-327 GCF_038900695.1 Paraburkholderia sp. JHI2823
ACCAGTTCACCGCGGGCCTGCTCAAGCATGCCCCCGCACTCACCGCGCTGTGCAACCCGACCGTCAACTCATACAAGCGCCTCGTGGTGGGGCGCTCGCTCACCGGCGCAACGTGGGCGCCCGCCTACGTGAGCTATGGCGACAACAACCGCTCGACCATGGTGCGCATGCCGGGCGAGCGCATCGAACTGCGTCTGCCGGACGGCTCCTGCAACCCGTATCTCGCAACGGCCGCCGTGATTGCGGCGGGCCTCGATGGCATCGAGAGTGAACTCGATCCAGGCACGCCCGCCAACGAAAACCTCTACGAGTGGTCGTCGGAGCGTC
>NZ_JAYMRY010000370.1:0-325 GCF_038900695.1 Paraburkholderia sp. JHI2823
GATGCTGCTCTTTACTGATTCAACTTCAAGACTTCTGAAAACAGTTCACGGGTTCTCCAGTAACGGATGTTAACCTATCGCTTGTTCAGATTCTTCTCAAGACTTCTGAAAACAGTTCATGGATTCTTCCCAAGTAACGGATGTTAATCTATCAGCTTGTTCAGATGCACCTTTGAATTCAGAAGCCTCCCAACAACAGATGCTGCTCTTTACTGATTCAACTTCAAGACTTCTGAAAACAGTTCACGGGTTCTCCAAGTAAACGGATGTTAACCTATCACTTGTTCAGATTCTTCTCAAGACTTCTGAAAACAGTTCATGGATT
>NZ_JAYMRY010000371.1:0-325 GCF_038900695.1 Paraburkholderia sp. JHI2823
CTGGGGGATTAGCTCAGCTGGGAGAGCACCTGCTTTGCAAGCAGGGGGTCGTCGGTTCGATCCCGTCATCCTCCACCAATCCTCAATGCACAGCGTTCTGCACGAAGCAGAGCCCTTCGCATTGGCGATTGAGCCAGTCAGAGCGGTACGAAAGTATCGGCTGTCGTTCTTTAACAATCAGGAAGAAGTAGTAAAGAGATTCATCTGAAACACACTTAGAGATGGGTGTGGAGTAGGTGAATCAGGGTTGTGATTGTATCAATGTATTTTTAAGTGATCGAAAGATTGCTTTGGAATACGGCGCAACACGAATACTCAACCTGTA
>NZ_JAYMRY010000372.1:0-313 GCF_038900695.1 Paraburkholderia sp. JHI2823
ATCTCCCGATCAAAATGGCGTCCGCCGAACAACTTCTCCGGACTCTTCAGCTTGCTCATCGTGGCTCCTCGGTTCGTCTTCTTCCGACAACTCTAACCCATTCGCCGGCCCTATTTGCACCAGAGCCACGCAACGATGGGACAACCCATACCCACTCTGACGACTGGAGGATGAGTTTCCTGAAGGCGTGAGCGTGAGCACGTAAATCGATGGGGCAATGAGCAAGCTAAATGATGTTCAAGGCACGAAGTAAAACGGGGGTGATGAAGCCCCCGTTGTTGTTTCAGAACGGCTCGTCGACGACCTGATCCGG
>NZ_JAYMRY010000373.1:0-312 GCF_038900695.1 Paraburkholderia sp. JHI2823
ATCGAGAATGTAGTATTTGAGTATCCACGATGGCACGATCAGGACGGGCTCATGCCACACGGTCGGCGTCAGTGGTTCGTACTGGATCAGTTCGATCAGCGCGGAACGATAGACGACCTTGCCGGGCAATGTAGTATTTGAGTATCCACGATGGCACGATCAGGACGGGCTCATGCCACACGGTTGGCGTCAGTGGTTCGTACTGGATCAGTTCGATCAGCGCGGAACGATAGACGACCTTGCCGGGCGTGGTTGCAACGTCGCGCCCGAGTTGATGGGGGGCGAACCTGCGGATCGAACTGCCTGGTATGC
>NZ_JAYMRY010000374.1:0-306 GCF_038900695.1 Paraburkholderia sp. JHI2823
TGAATTTCATTTCACCGACCTCAGTGGCCACCTCGCTGTCGTAGCTGGTGGGGCTGTATTTGTCGTAGATGGCTTTGAGACCTTCTCCTTCGTCATCGCCTTCGCCGATCAGGTCTCCTGCCAGATCGACGATCACAAGTGCAACCTTTCGGCGTTCGGCTTTGGTCAGTCGATCGTAAGCACGGTCCAGGCAATGCACCATCCGGATCTGCAGCGCAGACGATTTCTGTTCAAGCGGGAGAAGTTCGTTGACGTACTGCTGCTGGAAGACGGGCGTAACCGATTCCCAGGCGCGAAGCCGCTTGC
>NZ_JAYMRY010000375.1:0-304 GCF_038900695.1 Paraburkholderia sp. JHI2823
GCTCCCCACAGCTTTTCGCAGGCTACCGCGTCCTTCATCGCCTGTGATCGCCAAGGCATCCACCACATGCACTTGTTCGCTTGACCCTATAACGGGTGTGTCTTGCGGCCAGAGTTAGCGCTTTAGCTGTCGGCCGGAGTTAGTGCTTCAGCACTTACTCCGGGCCCATGCAAAGCTCTTACTCTGGGCTCATCCCCGTAGGGGACAAGCAAAGAGCACTCGTTACAGGTTGAGTATTCGTGTTGCGCCGTATTCCAAAGCAATCTTTCGATCACTTAAAAATACATTGATACAATCACAACCC
>NZ_JAYMRY010000376.1:0-290 GCF_038900695.1 Paraburkholderia sp. JHI2823
ATTCATCTGAAACACACTTAGAGATGGGTGTGGAGTAGGTGAATCAGGGTTGTGATTGTATCAATGTATTTTTAAGTGATCGAAAGATTGCTTTGGAATACGGCGCAACACGAATACTCAACCTGTAGCGCGTGAGTCCCGAGGTGAGCAATCACCGAAGAGGCACACCCGTTATAGGGTCAAGCGAACAAGTGCATGTGGTGGATGCCTTGGCGATCACAGGCGATGAAGGACGCGGTAGCCTGCGAAAAGCTGTGGGGAGCTGGCAAACAAGCTTTGATCCACAGATA
>NZ_JAYMRY010000377.1:0-288 GCF_038900695.1 Paraburkholderia sp. JHI2823
GCTGCGTTAAAGCGCTCACACTTGTCGGCTGTAAGAAAGACAGACTCAGGGGTCTGTAGCTCAGTCGGTTAGAGCACCGTCTTGATAAGGCGGGGGTCGATGGTTCGAATCCATCCAGACCCACCATGTCTGTGACGGGCAGATCCCTTGGGTATGTATGACTGGGGGATTAGCTCAGCTGGGAGAGCACCTGCTTTGCAAGCAGGGGGTCGTCGGTTCGATCCCGTCATCCTCCACCAATCCTCAATGCACAGCGTTCTGCACGAAGCAGAGCCCTTCGCATTGGCG
>NZ_JAYMRY010000378.1:0-285 GCF_038900695.1 Paraburkholderia sp. JHI2823
TCGGCGCATCGAATTACACGTATGCCAGCGCCACGCGCTCGGAAGCGACACCCGACTGGATCGGCGGCCTCATTGACGCGATGGAGTTCTATGGCGGCGTGCCAAGGTTGCTCGTGCCCGACAACCCGAAGGCACTGATCTCGAACGCCGACCGCTACGAACCCACGCTCGGCCTGACCACGCAGGACTTCGTGAGCCATTACGATACCGCGATGCTGCCGGCGCGCCCTCGCAAGCCGAAGGATAAGGCGAAGGTCGAAGTCGGCGTGCAGATCGTCGAACGCT
>NZ_JAYMRY010000379.1:0-278 GCF_038900695.1 Paraburkholderia sp. JHI2823
CGACCCAGTGCAGTTGAAAGACGCGCTTCGCGATGTCAACACCAACCACGGTTTTGCTGGAAATCATCGCCATCTCCCGGTTGTCCTCGATGAACCCTTCATCATCCGCCTTTCATGACCAGGCTGTTGCGCTTCGCGAATCTCATGAGGCCTGAGCGTGAGCACGTAAATCGATGGGGCAATGAGCAAGCTAAATGATGTTCAAGGCACGAAGTAAAACGGGGGTGATGAAGCCCCCGTTGTTGTTTCAGAACGGCTCGTCGACGACCTGATCCGGC
>NZ_JAYMRY010000380.1:0-277 GCF_038900695.1 Paraburkholderia sp. JHI2823
TGTTCAACGCCTTGCGCTGGATTGTCCGCGCGGGTGCGCCGTGGCGTCTGCTGCCCAATGACTTTCCGCCGTGGGAGACGGTCTACCAGCAGACGCAGCGCTGGATTCAGGCAGGCTGTTTCGAGATGGTCAATGACCTGCGTTCGATTATCCGGGTGGCGCAGGATCGCCGGGGTCAGCCCAGTGCAGTCATCCTCGACGGCCGTACGCTGCAGTCGACGTGCGAGAGCGGTCCACGCGCAGGCTATGACGGGTACAAGCGTAAGAAAGGGAGCAA
>NZ_JAYMRY010000381.1:0-276 GCF_038900695.1 Paraburkholderia sp. JHI2823
GGCTGTTTCGAGATCCTATGAGCGAAGGCCTTGACATGCTGACGCCTAAAATCAGCGTGCTGAGGTTTGGCTCCGAGGAGAACATCATGCGTATCGATCAGGCATACACGGGTAGTGGTGACGGACTGGTGCTGGCAGTGTCGCTGGAACTGGCGACGGCCAAATGGAAGGTGGCGCTGCACGACGGGCGACGCGAAAAGCCAGCCGTGCACACGGTCGGACAACCGCAGGCTGCGGCGCGCCTGCAGGCGGTGCTGGACCTGATCGAGGCGCACA
>NZ_JAYMRY010000382.1:0-276 GCF_038900695.1 Paraburkholderia sp. JHI2823
GGTGCGGACGGTTCGTCAGCAAATGCCTGACGACCGCCTCGGCGCTGACGCCGATCGATGCGCCCCAGTTCAGCAACCGGCTCGGTGTCCATTCCATGTGGGCGCGGTAAGCCGCAGGCATATGCTCTGCCACGGTGGTGTACTTCCCTTTGAGCCGACTGCGAGCGTGGGCGGCGACGCGTTTGCCGCCATGCAGGATTTCCACACCGTAGCGCGTCACGCGCGCGTGGACTTCCTGGCGTACAAGGCTGTGCGGCGCGCTGTAGTAGTGGCCAT
>NZ_JAYMRY010000383.1:0-274 GCF_038900695.1 Paraburkholderia sp. JHI2823
GTCCTTCACTCGCTGTACCGCGAGCGTCCTGAACTCAGCGGTGTACGCCTGCTTCGGTATTTTGAACATCGATTCTTTCCTTCCTTCGGGTCGAGTTTACACATGACCTACTGGAAGGCGAAATTTCAGGGGAAGCTCAGACCTTCCCTAGGGCGTGTTCACACTATCTGAGCCCATCAACGATGAGCGCGAAATTGATAAAGGCGAGGAACATCACGTCCAGTTTTTCGAACCGCGAAAAGATGCGGCGGAAGCCTTTGAGGCGGCGAAACAG
>NZ_JAYMRY010000384.1:0-271 GCF_038900695.1 Paraburkholderia sp. JHI2823
GGCTCTGTCAGGTTGGCCGATGTAGTCCGTCTTTGTGGCGTACGAGTAGTTATCCTGATTAGATAACCCTGTCTCCGGCCGCAGTGACAGTCCAACCATGCCACGTCGCGAAACGTTTCTGGAGCGCGGTACGATGACATGCCACGTTCATCTGGTGTCTGGGCAACGCGAAGTGCTGCCGGATCGGGCCGAAGCACGAAAGAAACGCCTGCGTGCGACGCGCATCGCGAAAACCGCACATCTGGCGCTCCCGCCTGCGGGTCGGCTGGTG
>NZ_JAYMRY010000385.1:0-262 GCF_038900695.1 Paraburkholderia sp. JHI2823
CTCTTCGAAAGGAGCTTGCGCAAGCACAAGCGTCCGGTTGGGAAAAGCTGGCGAATGGACGAGAGCTATATCAAGATCAAAGGCGAGTGGAAATATCTTTACCGGGCAGTGGACAAGGCGGGCGACAGGTCGACTTCTGAGCTTCCCCCGAAATTTCGCCTTCCAGTAGGTCATGTGTAAACTCGACCCGAAGGAAGGAAAGAATCGATGTTCAAAATACCGAAGCAGGCGTACACCGCTGAGTTCAGGACGCTCGCGGTAC
>NZ_JAYMRY010000386.1:0-261 GCF_038900695.1 Paraburkholderia sp. JHI2823
GACGCTGAAGCGGTCGATGCCCCAGCAACACTACGCGGGCGAGAAGCTGTTCGCCGACTACGCCGGGCAAACGGTACCGGTTCTCGATCGCGACGGCGGCGTTGCGTTCAAGGCTCACATCTTCGTCTCCGTGCTCGGCGCATCGAATTACACGTATGCCTGCGCCACGCGCTCGGAAGCGACACCCGACTGGATCGGCGGCCTCATTGACGCGATGGAGTTCTATGGCGGCGTGCCAAGGTTGCTCGTGCCCGACAACCC
>NZ_JAYMRY010000387.1:0-260 GCF_038900695.1 Paraburkholderia sp. JHI2823
CTGCATCGGCCGGGTCCGGCGTTTGATAGCCCGATGGTCCTGTTCGACAATGTTGTTCAGGTACTTGATCTGGCGGACCTTGATCGGTGTCTCGCGATCGGCATTCACCGCATCCAGTGCGGCCAGACTGGAACCGCTTTTGTCGATGGTCACGGTCTCTGGCGTACCATTATGGGCGATCGCCTTTTCAAAGAACCGCCGGGCAGCGACCTTGTCCCGCCTGGCCCTGAGCAGGAAGTCGACCGTGTCGCCCGCCTTGT
>NZ_JAYMRY010000388.1:0-259 GCF_038900695.1 Paraburkholderia sp. JHI2823
GCTTGCGCAAGCTCCTTTCGAAGAGCGGCAGCAGTTTGATGACCCAGCGGTACACCGTCGAATGATCCACCGCGATACCACGCTCGTCCATCATTTCCGCAAGATTGCGCAAACTCAGCGAATAGGCTACGTAGTCGGCCCTGAAAAACTCGAAGCGCCTTGTGCAGCAAGGGTTTGAAGCTGAATGTTGTTGATGCATTTGCAGGAACCTGGCAGATTATGGGTTGTTTCCTGCAAATTCTGTCGAGGTCTGGATGGG
>NZ_JAYMRY010000389.1:0-259 GCF_038900695.1 Paraburkholderia sp. JHI2823
GTTGAGCGCCTGTTTCGCCGCCTCAAAGGCTTCCGCCGCATCTTTTCGCGGTTCGAAAAACTGGACGTGATGTTCCTCGCCTTTATCAATTTCGCGCTCATCGTTGATGGGCTCAGATAGTGTGAACGCGCCCTAGGGAAGGTCTTATGTGGACGCCTCCCGGATTGCAAACAGTGTTGCGATTTTTGGCTTTGAGGTAAAGGCAGCACGCTTATGTCCGGCCCGTTTTCGCAGGTCGTTATGCGCCTGCAGGCCCTAA
>NZ_JAYMRY010000390.1:0-258 GCF_038900695.1 Paraburkholderia sp. JHI2823
CGCGCGAGACGCCGAGCGTCTCCGCCGCGCTGTACAGGTAAAGGCCGTGGCCGGCTTCGTCCTGCACCTGGGCGAGCAGGATCGCCTTGCGCTTGAGGCTCGGCGCGCGCGAAATCCAGTTGCCTTCCGGGAGCATGCCGACCACTTCCGAGTGCGCGTGCTGCGAGATCTGGCGCACGAGCGTCTTGCGATAGGCTTCGGGCATCCAGTCCTGCGGCTCGATCTTGCCGTCGGCGGCCATGATGGCGTCGAACTGCG
>NZ_JAYMRY010000391.1:0-258 GCF_038900695.1 Paraburkholderia sp. JHI2823
TGCTCTCCCAGCTGAGCTAATCCCCCAGCTCATAAACCATTCAGACCCAGGCGTTTGCGCTTCCGGGCTCTGCCCTGCGGGCAGAGTGGGATGCTCGTAAGTGCTGAAGCACTAACGATCATCGCAAAAGTTGGTGGGTCTGGATGGATTCGAACCATCGACCCCCGCCTTATCAAGACGGTGCTCTAACCGACTGAGCTACAGACCCCTGAGTCTGTCTTTCTTACAGCCGACAAGTGTGAGCGCTTTAACGCAGCG
>NZ_JAYMRY010000392.1:0-257 GCF_038900695.1 Paraburkholderia sp. JHI2823
TTTTTTCACGCTGGGCGTATCGGCCGCAGAGTCTGCCAGCAGGTTGGTCGACCGGCTTTTGAAGCATGATGGCCTTCGTTTTCCGAGACTCACGGCCTGATGCGCCGGGCGTTTCACGCTTTGCTTAGAGGGTGTTATGCACTTTTGTTAAGGGCTGCAAAGTGGACGAGCATAAGCACGGAGAATACGACGAAATGCAAGCCAGCCAAGGTTTCGGGCAAGCGCTCGTAGTCTCTGGCCAGACGGCGGAAGCGGTT
>NZ_JAYMRY010000393.1:0-256 GCF_038900695.1 Paraburkholderia sp. JHI2823
CCGACTTGCATGTGTAAGGCATGCCGCCAGCGTTCAATCTGAGCCAGGATCAAACTCTTCAGTTCAATACCTGTTACTGTTTTCGGTTCGGTTAAGAACCGGTCGCTCACTCAAAGCTGACAGGTTTTCTGAATAAATTCAAAAACCTGACTTACTTTAGTGTGAGACTCTTGATACTTTTGCTGTTCCGGCTTCGCCCCGAAAGGCAAGGCCGGGTCGCCACCGCATCAAGCGCCCACACTTATCGGCTGTAAAT
>NZ_JAYMRY010000394.1:0-255 GCF_038900695.1 Paraburkholderia sp. JHI2823
TGGCGCCTTTTCCCGCCACTATGGACGGAACTGTGCCAGGGATCGCATGCGCACGAGGTTGTAGGCTGCCATGTTCAACACGAACATCTGGTCCACCTTCTTCAAGCCGCGCACCATCACCTGGCGCGTGCGCCCCACGGTCTTGGCCCACCCGAAGCCCTGTTCGATCAATTTGCGCTTTTGCTGCGAAATGGCATAGCCCGCGCTCGCGGCAATCGTTTCGGGCACTGCCGAACGCCGTCCTGAGGTGTTTTG
>NZ_JAYMRY010000395.1:0-255 GCF_038900695.1 Paraburkholderia sp. JHI2823
GCGAGGCGAAGGCGTACGACCAGATCGACGCCGCGCCGGAAGAAAAGGCACGTGGTATTACCATCAACACCGCGCACGTCGAGTACGAAACGGCCAACCGCCACTACGCACACGTCGACTGCCCGGGTCACGCTGACTACGTGAAGAACATGATCACGGGCGCGGCGCAGATGGACGGCGCAATCCTGGTGTGCTCGGCCGCTGACGGCCCGATGCCGCAAACGCGTGAGCACATCCTGCTGGCCCGTCAGGTCG
>NZ_JAYMRY010000396.1:0-255 GCF_038900695.1 Paraburkholderia sp. JHI2823
TTGATCGGTGGATGCAGAAACACCACCCGGAAGTTCCCTTCGAGCGCTACGCTGACGATGCTATCTGTCATTGCAAAAGTGAAGCGCATGCGCGCGCACTCAGGCAGGAACTGGAGCAACGGATGGCCGAATGCCTGCTGGAACTTCATCCAGAGAAGACCAAGATCGTTTACTGCAAAGATGCAAACAGACGAGGAACTCACCCGATGTGTCAGTTCGATTTCTTGGGCTACACATTCAGGGCGCGCAGCGCCC
>NZ_JAYMRY010000397.1:0-255 GCF_038900695.1 Paraburkholderia sp. JHI2823
CGCCAGAACAAGTATCTGAACAACATCATCGAGCAGGACCACCGAGCGATCAAACGCATCATCAAACCGATGATGGGATTCAAGGACTTTCGCTGTGCCCGCATCATTCTGTCTGGCGTCGAAGTGACGCATATGATCCGCAAGGGACAAATGCAAGACGATCGCGTCGCCCGAACGGTTGCCGAGCAGTTCTACTTGCTGGCTATGTAAGCACTCCTATGTACATTCACTCATACGATCTACCATCGCGATCGC
>NZ_JAYMRY010000398.1:0-255 GCF_038900695.1 Paraburkholderia sp. JHI2823
AGCCTGCGAAATCTCGAGGAGATGATGGCAGAGCGAGGCATCGAGGTCGACCATTCGAGCGTGCACCGCTGGGTTATCAAGCTCGTACCGCTGTTTGAGAAGGCGTTTCGCCGCCACAAGCGCCCGGCGGGCAAGAGCTGGAGGATGGACGAGACGTACGTCAAGGTCAAAGGCCAATGGAAGTATTTGTACCGCGCTGTCGACAAGCAGGGCAACACAGTCGATTCCTGCTGCGTGCCCATCGAGACAAGGCCG
>NZ_JAYMRY010000399.1:0-255 GCF_038900695.1 Paraburkholderia sp. JHI2823
GCTCCCCACAGCTTTTCGCAGGCTACCGCGTCCTTCATCGCCTGTGATCGCCAAGGCATCCACCACATGCACTTGTTCGCTTGACCCTATAACGGGTGTGTCTTGCGGCCAGAGTTAGCGCTTTAGCGCTTACTCTGGGCTCATCCCCGTAGGGGACAAGCAAAGAGCACTCGTTACAGGTTGAGTATTCGTGTTGCGCCGTATTCCAAAGCAATCTTTCGATCACTTAAAAATACATTGATACAATCACAACCC
>NZ_JAYMRY010000400.1:0-255 GCF_038900695.1 Paraburkholderia sp. JHI2823
GGGGGGGGGGGGGGGGGGGGGGGGGGGGGGGGGGGGGGGGGGGGGGGGGGGGGGGGGGGGGGGGGGGGGGGGGGGGGGGGGGGGGGGGGGGGGGGGGGGGGGGGGGGGGGGGGGGGGGGGGGGGGGGGGGGGGGGGGGGGGGGGGGGGGGGGGGGGGGGGGGGGGGGGGGGGGGGGGGGGGGGGGGGGGGGGGGGGGGGGGGGGGGGGGGGGGGGGGGGGGGGGGGGGGGGGGGGGGGGGGGGGGGGGGGGGGGG
>NZ_JAYMRY010000401.1:0-255 GCF_038900695.1 Paraburkholderia sp. JHI2823
TGCGCGTGGTGCGGCTGTCGTTGGTCCATATCAGGGACTCATCAATGGGAAGCTTGAGAGAGGCCGGTTTGACTACGGTTCAGCGCCCGTCTTCCGGTAACGGGAGGAATCGACGATGTGACGTCAACGAAGGTTGTGTATGCACAGACCCGACCGGCATCGCCGAGATGCTTCATGCCGTGCGCGAGCCGTATGCGGGGAAACTCGCATGTACGGTTCTTCGGGGGCCGCGTTTCCGAGAGGGAACGTGGCTAC
>NZ_JAYMRY010000402.1:0-255 GCF_038900695.1 Paraburkholderia sp. JHI2823
CGCTCGCCTCCGCGCTGCTCGCCAACGACGTCCACTTCGTCGCGCGCAGCTTCAAGTACCATCGCCCGCGCGGCATCATGACGGCCGACGTGGCCGAGCCGAACGCCATCGTGCAGCTCGAGCGCGGTGCGCATACGGTGCCCAACGCGCGTGCGACCGAGATCGAGCTGTACCAGGGCCTCGTCGCGACGAGCGTGAACGCCGAGCCGAGCCTCGAAAACGACCGCATGGCGATCAACCAGAAGTTCTCGCGCT
>NZ_JAYMRY010000403.1:0-255 GCF_038900695.1 Paraburkholderia sp. JHI2823
TCAGGCAGTGTCTCGCGCGACATGTTCGAGATGTGACCTACCGATGAACTCGTCGCCGCTGCGAATCGAAAATTCTGCCGCGTCGTTCAGAAGCGTCGATATTTCCCCCGTCAGCCCGCCGCTCGCGCCCAGCACGAACTGGACGATTTCGCGTCGCGTTAGATCAGATGGCTTGCGCAGCGGCAGTACACGCTCAAACGCCGCCAGAAGACGCCTGAGGCTGTCGCCTTCCCTCCAACGTGGAATTTCAAACGG
>NZ_JAYMRY010000404.1:0-255 GCF_038900695.1 Paraburkholderia sp. JHI2823
AACCTCAGTCGTCCAGAGAACGGAGACCGAGGGGATGCAAGCGCCGATCATTGACGACGAATTGTGGGCACTGATCGAACCGCTACTGCCGAAACCCAGACGCCGAAACAACGAGCGCCGCGGACGACCCCGTGTGTCAGAGCGGGCGGCGCTCAATGGCGTCCTGTTTGTGTTACGCACCGGGATACGGTGGAACCACTTGCCGTCCGAACTGGGGTTTGGGTCCGGGGCGACCTGCTGGCGTCGTCTCGACGC
>NZ_JAYMRY010000405.1:0-255 GCF_038900695.1 Paraburkholderia sp. JHI2823
GTATGGCGTGATGTCGAATTCGGCGCCCGCTTCCATGAGGGCTTCCCACACCATGCGGCCCGCGTTGGCCGGCACGTTCACTTCATAGGCCAGCTCGCCCGAGAAGCTGATGCGCATGACGCGCGACTTCACCCCGGCGACCGTGCCGTTGCGGTACGACATGAACGGGAACGCGGCATTGTCGAAGTCGATGTCCTTGCACACCTTCTGCAGCACCTTGCGGCTCTTCGGGCCGACCACAGCAAAGGTCGCCCA
>NZ_JAYMRY010000406.1:0-255 GCF_038900695.1 Paraburkholderia sp. JHI2823
CCTCGGCCCGTTTCTGCCCTTCGTCTCGCGGCTCGACGGCGGCTGAACGATGACCGTTGGGCCGGTGAAGTGAAGACGCTGTTTGCGCGCGAAAGTCAGGCACGTTCCGCCGTCGTGACCATGTGGCGGCGATTCGTGCGCGCAGACCGCCGCGCATGTCGCGCCGGTTCATCTTGCCGTCGCGCCGTGGCAGGTCATTGTCACGCTTCCGCAATAATTTCCCCAGATCACGCGCCACTGTGCCGGAGCCATCTG
>NZ_JAYMRY010000407.1:0-255 GCF_038900695.1 Paraburkholderia sp. JHI2823
CGCCCCTGCACGAGAACGTGCGCGGGCCCAAGTATTACCACTGACCCAAGGAGGTCACGATGTTGATGCAGCAAACCCTCTCCCAGCTCAAGGCCCTGAAGCTGGACGGCATGGCTCGCGCGTTCGAAGAACAGGCCGCGCTGACGGCCAGCACGAGCCTGTCGTTCGAGGACCGCTTCGGCATGGTCGTGGATCGAGAGATCGCCTGGCGCGATACCCGCCGGCTCGAGCGATTGCTCAAGTCTGCGAAACTCA
>NZ_JAYMRY010000408.1:0-255 GCF_038900695.1 Paraburkholderia sp. JHI2823
GAGCGCGAGCTTCGTCTCGCGCAAGGGTCGGCCGGCCACCTCACCGAGGCTGATTGCTGGCTTGTTGTATCTCCAGCATGCGTTCGATCTGTCGGATGAGGAAGTGGTCTGGCAATGGGTGGAGAACTCGTACTGGCAGGTCTTCACCGGCGAAGCATTTTTACAGACCGAGCCGCCGATCGATCCGTCGAGCCTCACGCGTTGGCGCAAGCGCCTGGGTGAAGCCGGAGTTGAGGAGTTGCTGGCCGAGACGAT
>NZ_JAYMRY010000409.1:0-255 GCF_038900695.1 Paraburkholderia sp. JHI2823
TCCCCGCGTTTGACTTCCTACGGCAGGCCAGCCTCCGCCTCACGGAAAATCATTCTGACTTACCACGTTCCCGATTCTGCCGACCCGAATGCCCCCGGGCCTATCCGTTTAGCGCCCGTCTATTCCCTGGCAGCGTTATGACGGCGTACCCCCAAATACAAGTGGAGCAACCGGCTGCATACCTGTTGGTGTGGGCCCATTAGCCGCTTCGGCCCATCATCCGTCACGAGGTTTATCGACGATTCACATTTGTTG
>NZ_JAYMRY010000410.1:0-255 GCF_038900695.1 Paraburkholderia sp. JHI2823
TTGAGGACATCGAGTACCGGCAGAGCCGTGGGCTCGACAAGGGTATGGTCGCCACGCTCGCCGGCTGTGACTGGATCCGCAATGCACAGAACCTCATCCTCACGGGGCCAACTGGTGCCGGAAAAACTTGGGTTGCCTGCGCCTTCGGCCAGCAGGCCTGCCGACAGGGCTTCTCCGTGCTGTACGTGCGCGTCGCGCGGCTGTTCGAGGAATTGAAGATCGCCCACGGCGACGGCAGCTTCACACGTCGGCTCG
>NZ_JAYMRY010000411.1:0-255 GCF_038900695.1 Paraburkholderia sp. JHI2823
ATGCAGATGCCTCCGACACCTGATCAGCACAGGTCTTACTCGGGCCTGCTGTTCGAACTCGGCGCTCCCCACAATCCCGCAGCGGGTCTTGCTTCGCTGGAGAGACTCACTCGTGACATTTTGCCGCATGGCGCCCAGGGTACTGATTGTCGATGAGGTACATCATCTGCTCGCCGGTACGTATAGAGAGCAGCGCGCATCGCTGAATCTGCTCAAATATCTCGCGAATGACCTGCAGATCAGCATGGTTCTCGT
>NZ_JAYMRY010000412.1:0-255 GCF_038900695.1 Paraburkholderia sp. JHI2823
CGACCGTTACGTTCGCGCCGCACGCCTTGAGGTCGAGTGCGCAGCGATAGCCAGCATCGTTGTTCGTGAACACGACCGCATTGCGTCCCGGCAACACGCCGTAGCGATGGATATACGTCGATACCGCCGAGGCCAGCATGATGCCCGGCAGATCGTTGTTGCCGAACACGATGGGGCGCTCGTGCGCACCGGTTGCGAGAATCACGCGTTTGGCGCGGATCTTCCAGAGCAGCTCGCGCGTGCCCTGACGCGTCG
>NZ_JAYMRY010000413.1:0-255 GCF_038900695.1 Paraburkholderia sp. JHI2823
ACGTCTACCAGATCGACCACGAGGACGCCAACGGCCAGTTCGAGATCAACTACACGTACACCGACTGCCTGACGTCGTGCGATCACTACGTGTTCTTCAAGATGGCCGCGTCGGAGATCGCCAACGAACTGGGCATGATCTGCTCGTTCATGGCGAAGCCGTTCGCGAACCGGCCCGGCAATGGCATGCACATGCACGTTTCGATTGGCGACGGCAAGCGCAACCTGTTCGCCGACGCCACCGATCCGCTCGGCA
>NZ_JAYMRY010000414.1:0-255 GCF_038900695.1 Paraburkholderia sp. JHI2823
CGTGGCTCAAGCTCGAAGTGGGCAAGTGCCGCTATGGGCTGATGCTCGACGAAAACGGCATGGTGTTCGACGACGGCGTGACGGTGCGCCTCGGTGAGCAGCACTACATGATGACGACCACCACGGGGGGCGCCGCGCGCGTGCTCACGTGGCTCGAACGCTGGCTGCAGACCGAATGGCCCGACATGAAGGTGCGCCTCGCTTCGGTCACGGATCACTGGGCGACCTTTGCTGTGGTCGGCCCGAAGAGCCGCA
>NZ_JAYMRY010000415.1:0-255 GCF_038900695.1 Paraburkholderia sp. JHI2823
CACCGAGCCGGTTGCTGAACTGGGGCGCATCGATCGGCGTCAGCGCCGAGGCGGTCGTCAGGCATTTGCTGACGAACCGTCCGCACCCAGAAATGGGATACCGCGCGTGCCTGGGCCTGCTGTCGCTATCGCGCAAATACGGCAAGGAGAGGCTGGAAGCGGCGTGCCAGCGCGCACTCGTGATTGGCGCGCCAACCCAGCGGTCCGTGCGCACCATCCTGCAAACCGGCTCCGACAAGCAACCGCTGCCACAAA
>NZ_JAYMRY010000416.1:0-255 GCF_038900695.1 Paraburkholderia sp. JHI2823
TCTTCAAGTTCATCATCCCGGGCCTGACGATCGCCGGCCTCATGGCGGGCAGCTTCCACCACGAGAACTTCGGCGAGACGACCACGTTCGCGCCGTACGGCTGGTCGGCGGTGTTCACGGCGGTGGCCACGAGCGGCATCGTGTTCGCGTTCAACGGCTTCCAGAGCCCGATCAACCTCGCGGGCGAAGCGCGCAATCCGGCAAAGAGCGTGCCGTTCGCGGTGATCGGCTCGATCCTGTGCGCCCTCGTGATCT
>NZ_JAYMRY010000417.1:0-255 GCF_038900695.1 Paraburkholderia sp. JHI2823
CTGGCTGATGCCGTACACGCGCGAGTTCTTCAGCACCGACGCCGTGGAAACGGCCGTGGCCGAAGCCGGCATCGCGCCGCTCACCGCGCAGCTGGAAGCGGCGTGGCGCGCCGACGTGGAAGCCGCGCTCGAAGAAGCCACGCTCACGCTGCCCGAGCAGGTGTTCCACATCACGACCGGCAAGCACGGCGAACACTCGGAACACATGGGCTTCGTGCTCGCCGAGATGCAGAGCCTCGCGCGCCAGCATCCGGA
>NZ_JAYMRY010000418.1:0-255 GCF_038900695.1 Paraburkholderia sp. JHI2823
GCATTCACGAAGAGATACGCGCGGTGATGCACACGCTGCGCGCGAACGGCATCGACGTGTACGTCAGCACCGCGTCGCTCGACGACGTTGTGCGCGTGTTCGCCGGCAATCCGAACTACGGCTATGGAGTGCCGCCGGAGAACGTGATCGGCATGCGCCTGGAGATGCAGGATGGCAAGTACGCCAGCCGATACAAGGCCGGCTGGCACTTCAACTATGGTCCGGGCAAGACCGTCGGCATTCGCGGCGTGCTGG
>NZ_JAYMRY010000419.1:0-255 GCF_038900695.1 Paraburkholderia sp. JHI2823
GAGCGCGAGCTTCGTCTCGCGCAAGGGTCGGCCGGCCACCTCACCGAGGCTGATTGCTGGCTTGTTGTATCTCCAGCATGCGTTCGATCTGTCGGATGAGGAAGTGGTCTGGCAATGGGTGGAGAACCCGTACTGGCAGGTCTTCACCGGCGAAGCATTTTTACAGACCGAGCCGCCGATCGATCCGTCGAGCCTCACGCGTTGGCGCAAGCGCCTGGGTGAAGCCGGAGTTGAGGAGTTGCTGGCCGAGACGAT
>NZ_JAYMRY010000420.1:0-255 GCF_038900695.1 Paraburkholderia sp. JHI2823
AGCGGCGCTCCTCCTGGGTCATGCCGCCGTCGCCGGTGGTCGTGGACGTGCCCATCGCCGTCGCGGCCTGACCGAGCGCCTCCTTGACGTTCGCCGAGAGCGCGCCGAAGCTCATGCCCGCGATCGTGACAGGAATATCCAGCACGACGGGTTTCTTCGCGAAACGGGTGCCGAGCACGGTCTGGGTCGAGCACTTCTCGCGATACCCTTCGAGCGGATAGCGCGACAGCGAAGCGCCGAGAAACAGCAGGTCGT
>NZ_JAYMRY010000421.1:0-255 GCF_038900695.1 Paraburkholderia sp. JHI2823
TGGTGGAAGCTGCCCGCCATGAGGCCGGCGATCGTCAGGCCCGGGATGATGAACTTGAAGATCGTGATGGCGCTGTTGGCCCGCGCGAACAGCTTCACACCCCAGTAGTTGAGCATGAAGTAGATGACCACGAGGATCGCCGAGAGCCCGAGGCCTGAATGCGTCAACGATCCGTCGACGAACAGCGCATGCGCCCACTCATAGGGCCAGGTGCTCATGTACTGGATCGACGCTTCGGCTTCGATGGGAATCACC
>NZ_JAYMRY010000422.1:0-255 GCF_038900695.1 Paraburkholderia sp. JHI2823
TCAACCTGCTCGTCTCGTTCATCTTCATGTTCTTCTTCCGCGGCTGGAGCTCGCTCGCGGCGGTGATCTCGGTGGCGACGGTGATCTCGTACCTCACGGGCCCGATCAGCCTGATGGCGCTCAAGCGCGCCGCCTCGGACATCGAGCGGCCGCTCTCCGTGCCGTTCATGAACGTGATCGCGCCGTTCGCGTTCGTCTGCGCGTCGATGATCCTGTACTGGGCGAAGTGGCCGCTCACGGGCGAGATCATTCTGC
>NZ_JAYMRY010000423.1:0-255 GCF_038900695.1 Paraburkholderia sp. JHI2823
CGGCGAACATGATCGCGTCGACGCTGCGATTGCCGTACACGAGCGTGAACGCGCTGCGCGGCTCCGTTTCGAGCGTCGTCTTGATGATCGCGAGCACGGGCGTGATGCCCGAGCCGCCCGAGAACGCCACGTAGTGCTTGCCGTGCTCGGCGTTCAGGTGCGTGAAGAAGCGGCCGTCGGGCGTCATCACTTCGATTTCGTGGCCCGGCGCGAGCTGCTCGAACGCGAAGTTCGAGAATCGCCCGCCGCGCACGC
>NZ_JAYMRY010000424.1:0-255 GCF_038900695.1 Paraburkholderia sp. JHI2823
CAGGTATCGTTTCGGAGCCCGGCCATGCGCGCCGGTTTCGCTTTCGAATGAGGCATAAAGGCGAACATTACATGAGCCCCCACGAGTGGTTAGAGGCGACACCGGCGCAACAGGACTCATGGTGGCCATGCTGGCAAAGATGGCTTGCCGATCGTTCGAGCGGGCAGATTGCGCCGCCGCCGATCGGTGCGGGAACCATCCTGGCCGATGCGCCCGGAACCTACGTGCTCGAATGCTGAAAGCACGCTCGACAAG
>NZ_JAYMRY010000425.1:0-255 GCF_038900695.1 Paraburkholderia sp. JHI2823
TCCACCAGCGGCAGGGTTTCGACGCCCTGCTCGCCATGATGCAGGGCACCGAGGCGCAGCGCGAGCTCGTCCAGCAAGCCGTGAACCGCTGGTGGTGGCCGGTGCTGATGATGTTCGGCCCGAGCGACGCCGATTCCGTCCACAGCAACCAGTCGGCCAGATGGGGCATCAAGCGCATCTCGAATGACGACCTGCGCCAGAAGTTCGTCGACGCCACCGTCGAGCAGGCCAAGGTGCTCGGCGTCACGCTGCCCG
>NZ_JAYMRY010000426.1:0-255 GCF_038900695.1 Paraburkholderia sp. JHI2823
GATGGACGAAGGTCAGGCCGCGCTCCTCCTGCAGCCGTACGGCGTGGGCGTAGGCGTCGCTGTAGGACTCGCCCGCCTGCACGACCTCGACGGTGGCGCCGCCATGGGCGCGCACCGCATCGACCTTGACTTGCGGCGTGGTGACGGGCACGCAGATCACGGCCTTCACGCCGAGCCTGGCCGCCGAAAGCGCCACGCCCTGCGCGTGATTGCCCGCCGAGGCGGTGATCACGCCGCGCTCGAGCTGCGCGGGCG
>NZ_JAYMRY010000427.1:0-255 GCF_038900695.1 Paraburkholderia sp. JHI2823
GAGATTGCGCTCAGCGTCTTTTCGCGACGCTTTGAAGCACGGCATCGCCGTCGCGTGTCAGGCGGGGCAGTGGGCGCCCGGGCGTGAGCTGTTCCATGGCAACCAGATGGCGTTCGAGCAAGGTGTCAAGTTCTTCGCGGTCAAGATCGATCTGGTCAGGCGCGGCCTGGACCAGCATGAGGGTGGCAAATTCATGGGGGCTCAGCATGTCTCTCTCCGGTTTGTCTGGATTATCGCCGCGTTAAAGCAGAAATT
>NZ_JAYMRY010000428.1:0-255 GCF_038900695.1 Paraburkholderia sp. JHI2823
AGCGGCGCTCCTCCTGGGTCATGCCGCCGTCGCCGGTGGTCGTGGACGTGCCCATCGCCGTCGCGGCCTGACCGAGCGCCTCCTTGACGTTCGCCGAGAGCGCGCCGAAGCTCATGCCCGCGATCGTCACAGGAATATCCAGCACGACGGGTTTCTTCGCGAAACGGGTGCCGAGCACGGTCTGGGTCGAGCACTTCTCGCGATACCCTTCGAGCGGATAGCGCGACAGCGAAGCGCCGAGAAACAGCAGGTCGT
>NZ_JAYMRY010000429.1:0-255 GCF_038900695.1 Paraburkholderia sp. JHI2823
GCCGCGATGCGTGACCACTGCTCGCGGAAAGTCTCGATTAGCACAGCGGGAAGTCGCTCGGCGATCCGCTCGAGGGCGGCAACCACACCGTTTGCCAGAGCGGCCCGGCCGAGCGGCATAATTTCACTGTACTCGGTAAGCAAGCCGCGAAGTGCATTGATCTGGGCGGTACGGAACTTGACCAACTGCTGACGGATGCGGTGAAGCGCCAGAACCGCTTGCTGTGCTTCACTTTTTACCGCAACGGTTTTGACA
>NZ_JAYMRY010000430.1:0-254 GCF_038900695.1 Paraburkholderia sp. JHI2823
TGATCGTCACTGTCTTTGGGCACGAAGCTCTTGTGCCCCGCCCACGCCTGGATCAGCGTTCCGTCCACACTGAAGTGCTCGCCCGAGAGTAGGCACTTCTTCTCGGCGATCGCCACTACTTCATTGAAAAATTCGATCACCGCATCATGCTTAATCAGACGTTCACGGTTCTTCGTGAAAACGGTCGGCACCCAGACCTCGTCATCCATGCTCAACCCGATGAACCAGCGAAACAGCAGGTTGTATTGCACCTG
>NZ_JAYMRY010000431.1:0-254 GCF_038900695.1 Paraburkholderia sp. JHI2823
GCCGGCCCGAGACCGGCGCGCTGCATCATTCGGACAGGGGTAGCCCAATATGCCAGCGACGACTTCCAGCGCAAGCTGACGCAATACGGTATGCGTTGCTCGATGAGTCGCAAAGGAAATTGTTGGGACAACGCCCCGACGGAGAGCTTCTTCAACAGTCTGAAGAACGAACGGGTGCATGCTACGCGATACCGCACCCATCAAGAAGCGATGGCGGACCTGTTCGAATACATCGAAGTGTTTTATAACCGCAG
>NZ_JAYMRY010000432.1:0-254 GCF_038900695.1 Paraburkholderia sp. JHI2823
TGAACGCCGCTGAGTGCGTGCGTCGGGTTCGTTTCGTCATTTCCTCGGTTCCTTTGCCTGCATTATCGCTGGCTCAGGCCCCGGCCGTTCCACTTATCCCGCTGTCCGATTTTGCGCGGCCACCTCTCTCAGCGTTCGCGATCTGGTAGAGATGATGGCCGAACGGGGATTGTCGCTGGCTCACACGACGATTCTGCGCAGGGTGAGGCGTTATACACCCGAGTTCGTCAAACGCTGGAACCGCTTTGCTACAC
>NZ_JAYMRY010000433.1:0-254 GCF_038900695.1 Paraburkholderia sp. JHI2823
GAACGCACCTGATCAAAAAGTAGCCTGATCTCGAACACCCGCAGTACAATCTAAGCACTACGCAGCACCTCCCTCCTGGCCTGTTCGACTTCACCGAAACGGGCGTTCAGCTTCCCCGAAATTCGCAATCCACCTCATCCCAGCAACCGAGCGTAATCAGCAGTTTGCGCATACGGTCGCGATGCTGCAGCACTTCCTTCTGCAGTTGCCCGCGATCGCGTATCAGGTGCCGTGACGCTTCGTCCTGCGGCGAT
>NZ_JAYMRY010000434.1:0-254 GCF_038900695.1 Paraburkholderia sp. JHI2823
TGATCGACCCCATTCTTGCGTACAAAGCTCTTGTGTCCAGCCCACGCCTGGATCAGCGTGCCGTCCACGCTGAAATGTTCACCCGAGAGCAGGCACTTCTTCTCGGCAATGGCCACCACCTCGTTGAAAAATTCGATCACCGCATCGTGTCTGATCAGACGCTCGCGGTTCTTCGTAAAGACCGTGGGCACCCACACCTCGTCATCCATTGCCAGGCCGATGAACCAGCGAAAAAGCAGGTTATATTGAACTTG
>NZ_JAYMRY010000435.1:0-254 GCF_038900695.1 Paraburkholderia sp. JHI2823
GCGCTCCAGAAACGTTTCGCGACGTGGCATGGTTGGACTGTCACTGCGGCCGGAGACAGGGTTATCTAATCAGGATAACTACTCGTACGCCACAAAGACGGACTACATCGGCCAACCTGACAGAGCCTTCGTTTCGGTCCACCGAACACGCATTTCGGCGGGCTGAACACCGATTTCGGGAAGATGAACACGCGTTTCGGAGCACCGAACACCAATTCCGGAATTCTCCGAAACCGTTCGACTTCAACCGAAAC
>NZ_JAYMRY010000436.1:0-253 GCF_038900695.1 Paraburkholderia sp. JHI2823
CCTAGGCAGTATGACTTCACGTGAGGTGGAGGGCTGGCCTGCCGTGAGGAATCAAACGCGGGTTAGCATGACTGCCAGAGCCGCACGGTGTGGACAGGGCCACACCCGGCGATTTCCAGCTCGGAGGCCAGCATGGAACACGATAGCACGCTATACGTCGGCCTGGACGTTCACAAGGATTCGATCACAGTCGCATATGCGCTCGGTTCGGGCGAGGTCGAACTGCTTGGCAGGATCGGGACGACGCAGACCG
>NZ_JAYMRY010000437.1:0-253 GCF_038900695.1 Paraburkholderia sp. JHI2823
TGCTCTCCCAGCTGAGCTAATCCCCCAGCTCATAAACCATTCAGACCCAGGCGTTTGCGCTTCCGGGCTCTGCCCTGCGGGCAGAGTGGGATGCTCGTAAGTGCTGAAGCACTAACGATCATCGCAATGGTGGGTCTGGATGGATTCGAACCATCGACCCCCGCCTTATCAAGACGGTGCTCTAACCGACTGAGCTACAGACCCCTGAGTCTGTCTTTCTTACAGCCGACAAGTGTGAGCGCTTTAACGCAGC
>NZ_JAYMRY010000438.1:0-253 GCF_038900695.1 Paraburkholderia sp. JHI2823
GAAGAGCCCAACAGCTTCGGGACGAGATTGGACGATGCCTGTTGACGGTCCAGTCGGCATCCGGCATATAGGCGGCATGACTTTGATTCAGGCTTCAGTAAGGAACTTGGGAACCTGTCGTCCCGATTGAGCATGAGCACGCAAGTCGATGGGAATTCGGGGCGTTTTGAGCGGCTTGCGTGATGTGGCGGAGGGGATCTCCCTCAGGCATCTTGCACAAACGACGCCGAAGGGAGAGTCTCGCGTTTTCCAA
>NZ_JAYMRY010000439.1:0-252 GCF_038900695.1 Paraburkholderia sp. JHI2823
GGAAGAAGACGAACCGAGGAGCCACGATGAGCAAGCTGAAGAGTCCGGAGAAGTTGTTCGGCGGACGCCATTTTGATCGGGAGATCATCATCCTGTGCGTTCGCTGGTACCTGCGCTACAAGCTCAGAGGTGGCGCCGCTTCTTCGGACAGGGTCCCGAGATTTTTAAGTGGAACGTCCGGGGCGATCATGCTGCCGATTTGATCGCTGGCAGCGTCGCGAAGTATGCCTCATCGGGCGTCTGATCCGCCAG
>NZ_JAYMRY010000440.1:0-251 GCF_038900695.1 Paraburkholderia sp. JHI2823
ACGGATAAATTCCACTGGCTGCAGCATCACCTCGTTATCACTGGCAAGGCGCAGGAGGAACATGGCGAAAAGTCACCAAGTCATCGTAAATGACCTTGACAACATTCGACTCATAGAAGGCTATGGTCAATGACCTGCGTTCGATTATCCGGGTGGCGCAGGATCGCCGAGGTCAGCCCAGCGCAGTCATCCTCGATGGCCGTACGCTGCAGTCGACGTGCGAGAGCGGTCCACGCGCAGGCTACGACGGG
>NZ_JAYMRY010000441.1:0-251 GCF_038900695.1 Paraburkholderia sp. JHI2823
GGAAAACGCGAGACTCTCCCTTCGGCGTCGTTTGTGCAAGATGCCTGAGGGAGATCCCCTCCGCCACATCACGCAAGCCGCTCAAAACGCCCCGAATTCCCATCGACTTGCGTGCTCATGCTCAGCTGGTGCGACAAGTTCGGCGCTGGATTCGCCCAGTGTGCAAAGGCGGCGCGGCGCAAGCGGGGCAGCACATGGCATCTGGATGAGATGTTCGTGACGCTGCGCGGGGAACCGTATCTGCTGTGGCG
>NZ_JAYMRY010000442.1:0-251 GCF_038900695.1 Paraburkholderia sp. JHI2823
ACGCCCCTTCGGTCCAGTCCCATTACAGGACCTTCACCCCTACTGCGGACGTCTCCGCCCCTGTGCCCCGCATCGGTACTCTCATCCTTGCGGAGGCCTTCCGCTTGGATTTCTCCCTTCGCATCGGTGAGCGTGAGCACGTAAATCGATGGGGCAATGAGCAAGCTAAATGATGTTCAAGGCACGAAGTAAAACGGGGGTGATGAAGCCCCCGTTGTTGTTTCAGAACGGCTCGTCGACGACCTGATCCG
>NZ_JAYMRY010000443.1:0-251 GCF_038900695.1 Paraburkholderia sp. JHI2823
GGAAAACGCGAGACTCTCCCTTCGGCGTCGTTTGTGCAAGATGCCTGAGGGAGATCCCCTCCGCCACATCACGCAAGCCGCTCAAAACGCCCCGAATTCCCATCGACTTGCGTGCTCATGCTCAGCTCGTTGAACCAGCGCGTGAGGGCGCTGTCGGGCTGGTAGCGAAGCCAGCACCACGCCATCTCGATCAGTAACGCGCGCACTCTTCGGTTGCCCTGCTTGCTGATTCCCTGGTCGACCTTGCTCTC
>NZ_JAYMRY010000444.1:0-251 GCF_038900695.1 Paraburkholderia sp. JHI2823
CCGGATCAGGTCGTCGACGAGCCGTTCTGAAACAACAACGGGGGCTTCATCACCCCCGTTTTACTTCGTGCCTTGAACATCATTTAGCTTGCTCATTGCCCCATCGATTTACGTGCTCACGCTCACGAGCGCACGCAGGGCACGGGACCAAACCGTCGCGCACGGCGCATCGCGATCGTCGCAGTCGCGCGGCGCCTCGCGATTGCGCTATGGCGTTATCTGAAAGACGGCGTCATTCCCGAAGGCGCGGA
>NZ_JAYMRY010000445.1:0-250 GCF_038900695.1 Paraburkholderia sp. JHI2823
TGATCGTCACTGTCTTTGGGCACGAAGCTCTTGTGCCCCGCCCACGCCTGGATCAGCGTTCCGTCCACACTGAAGTGCTCGCCCGAGAGTAGGCACTTCTTCTCGGCGATCGCCACTACTTCATTGAGTCGGAGTAGGAATGACAGTCACCCATCACCCCCTCCACAGATCCGTACGTGCAGAGTTACCGCATACGGCTCCTGCCTTGGGTCGTGACGATCAGACGCTGGTGTGGGTACGGATGACAAAT
>NZ_JAYMRY010000446.1:0-250 GCF_038900695.1 Paraburkholderia sp. JHI2823
GTCGCGCCAAGGTGCCGGGTTAAAATTTGCGTTCGATCCTGAATGACGAACAGCATGGGCCAGACGAAGAAGACACCACGCGCGACGTTGCCTCCGGGCATCGGCAAAGTCCTCAAGCGACTGCACTATCCGTTGGACGTGATCCTGCTGTGCGTACGCTGGTATGTGGCTTACTCGTTGAGCCTGCGAAATCTCGAGGAGATGATGGCAGAGCGAGGCATCGAGGTCGACCATTCGAGCGTGCACCGCT
>NZ_JAYMRY010000447.1:0-250 GCF_038900695.1 Paraburkholderia sp. JHI2823
TGATCGACCCCATTCTTGCGTACAAAGCTCTTGTGTCCAGCCCACGCCTGGATCAGCGTGCCGTCCACGCTGAAATGTTCACCCGAGAGCAGGCACTTCTTCTCGGCAATGGCCACCACCTCGTTGAGTCGGAGTAGGAATGACAGTCACCCATCACCCCCTCCACAGATCCGTACGTGCAGAGTTACCGCATACGGCTCCTGCCTTGGGTCGTGACGATCAGACGCTGGTGTGGGTACGGATGACAAAT
>NZ_JAYMRY010000448.1:0-250 GCF_038900695.1 Paraburkholderia sp. JHI2823
GCAGGTTCGTCAAGCTGACATTGCCCCGCTGTCGTGGCAGGCAATGCTCGATCCGTTGATATTGGGCTTCGGTGATTTCCATCACCGAAGTATACGATCAAACACAATTAGTGTGAACACGCCCTAGTCCATTGAACCAGAAGAATTGCACCGGATTCGCCGCGATGGATCGGAGTACTTCCATTTCAATGGAAGCGCCTGCTTGTTGTACGGACGTATATAACGCATGAGCTTTTTGTCAAGATCCTTG
>NZ_JAYMRY010000449.1:0-250 GCF_038900695.1 Paraburkholderia sp. JHI2823
ACGGATAAATTCCACTGGCTGCAGCATCACCTCGTTATCACTGGCAAGGCGCAGGAGGAACATGGCGAAAAGTCACCAAGTCATCGTAAATGACCTTGACAACATTCGACTCATAGAAGGCTATGGTGAGCGTGAGCACGTAAATCGATGGGGCAATGAGCAAGCTAAATGATGTTCAAGGCACGAAGTAAAACGGGGGTGATGAAGCCCCCGTTGTTGTTTCAGAACGGCTCGTCGACGACCTGATCCG
>NZ_JAYMRY010000450.1:0-249 GCF_038900695.1 Paraburkholderia sp. JHI2823
GAGATCCTATGAGCGAAGGCCTTGACATGCTGACGCCTAAAATCAGCGTGCTGAGGTTTGGCTCCGAGGAGAACATCATGCGTATCGATCAGGCATACACGGGTAGTGGTGACGGACTGGTGCTGGCGACGGCCAAATGGAAGGTGGCGCTGCACGACGGGCGACGCGAAAAGCCAGCCGTGCACACGGTCGGACAACCGCAGGCTGCGGCGCGCCTGCAGGCGGTGCTGGACCTGATCGAGGCGCACA
>NZ_JAYMRY010000451.1:0-249 GCF_038900695.1 Paraburkholderia sp. JHI2823
CGGATCAGGTCGTCGACGAGCCGTTCTGAAACAACAACGGGGGCTTCATCACCCCCGTTTTACTTCGTGCCTTGAACATCATTTAGCTTGCTCATTGCCCCATCGATTTACGTGCTCACGCTCACCAGCAACGGATTGTTTCGTACGTGACGACGACACCCCGCTCAAGCAACAACTCCTCGATATCGCGCAGGCTCAGGCTGAACCGGAAATACCAGCGAACCGCGCAGCTGATGACGATGGCAGGGA
>NZ_JAYMRY010000452.1:0-248 GCF_038900695.1 Paraburkholderia sp. JHI2823
GGCCGTGAGTCTCGGAAAACGAAGGCCATCATGCTTCAAAAGCCGGTCGACCAACCTGCTGGCAGACTCTGCGGCCGATACGCCCAGCGTGAAAAAAGATCGGCGCTCTGAAAACATGTTGTGCAGATGGTATGGACGCCTCCCCCCGGAAACGGGCCGTCGTGGAAGTGACGACCCGGGCGCGGGAGACTTGGCACGCGTCGGTCTGCGTGTGCCAAAGTAAGGGTGCCCGTAAACCGTGCATCAAG
>NZ_JAYMRY010000453.1:0-244 GCF_038900695.1 Paraburkholderia sp. JHI2823
GCTCATGGCCAGCGCCCGCTTCGATTCGCAGCCGCTGCTGTGCGTGGTGCTTGCCGGCGACACGCGCCTGACCGACAAGCTGCGGCGCGACGAACTGCTGCCGCTGGGCAGCCGCATCCGCTCGCGCAGCGACCGGAAGCCGCCCCAGCGGTTGTGTGCCTTGAGCTCCAGATTGAAGATGTCGCCCATCTCGCGATAGAAGTCGGCGAGGCTGCTTTGCGGGTGATTGATCGAAACGACCATC
>NZ_JAYMRY010000454.1:0-243 GCF_038900695.1 Paraburkholderia sp. JHI2823
CACCCATTAGCCGGCCGAAGTCAAGGTGCAAATCTATCCATCGCAGGATTTCAATGACGATGGTTATTTCAATCGCCATTGAAATCCTGCGAAATTCGTTTCGCTATCGTGTCACGGCTGCCTGCAGGGTCGGTATCGCATCCGTTTTCTCGAGCTGGTTGCGAACCGGATCGCACCAGACACCCATCGGGTTCAAGCATACCGTGATGGAACTCACGACTGCCCTGGCGGTTGTTGCCGCCC
>NZ_JAYMRY010000455.1:0-242 GCF_038900695.1 Paraburkholderia sp. JHI2823
TTCGCAACGGCATTCGCCGATTTGCGCGGTAAGGTAGCGGCAGGCTCATGAGGCGGTCCACTGTAATGCGGTATCCAACCCGCGCATATCAGCGTGATACACCGTCGATGTTACTGCTGCGCCGCCCCCAGGAAACTGCGCTGAAGTTGATGGGCGTGGTGCTTGTCGTCAGGTGTTTGCGTATGTCCGTGGGAGAGCCAATGACATGGCAAGGTGGCCGATGTCCCAGATGAAGCCCGCAA
>NZ_JAYMRY010000456.1:0-242 GCF_038900695.1 Paraburkholderia sp. JHI2823
GCCTGCCGTCTCGCAATATTCCGCGAGCTTGGCGGTGAATCGGGCTGATATGATTTTCCGTGTCAAGCGGCTCAGTGGTTTTCGGTTTTCGCATAGGGTACGTCCAGTTTCCTGAGGGCGGCGCAGCCCGGCATTCGAGTCATCCGCGCTCGGGTTTCGCAACGGCATTCGCCGATTTGCGCGGTAAGGTAGCGGCAGGCTCATGAGGCGGTCCACTGTAATGCGGTATCCAACCCGCGCAT
>NZ_JAYMRY010000457.1:0-241 GCF_038900695.1 Paraburkholderia sp. JHI2823
GCCGGCCCGAGACCGGCGCGCTGCATCATTCGGACAGGGGTAGCCCAATATGCCAGCGACGACTTCCAGCGCAAGCTGACGCAATACGGTATGCGTTGCTCGATGAGTCGCAAAGGAAATTGTTGGGGTGTGCCAAGAACGCGAACGTCAGTGCATCGACGTTTGCGGTGCTTTACTGGAGATGAAGGTAGGCCCTTCGGAGTCGGCTTGCAGGAGCGGGCTCCAAACCACCACGAGCTGC
>NZ_JAYMRY010000458.1:0-240 GCF_038900695.1 Paraburkholderia sp. JHI2823
TGTTCAACGCCTTGCGCTGGATTGTCCGCGCGGGTGCGCCGTGGCGTCTGCTGCCCAATGACTTTCCGCCGTGGGAGACGGTCTACCAGCAGACGCAGCGCTGGATTCAGGCAGGCTGTTTCGAGATCCTATGAGCGAAGGCCTTGACATGCTGACGCCTAAAATCAGCGTGCTGAGGTTTGGCTCCGAGGAGAACATCATGCGTATCGATCAGGCATACACGGGTAGTGGTGACGGACT
>NZ_JAYMRY010000459.1:0-234 GCF_038900695.1 Paraburkholderia sp. JHI2823
TCTTGCCTTTGCGATAGAGCCGTGCATCGGGATCGGTCTTGGACTCATGCGTCTCGTTACTACGCTTCTCGCCCTTGAAGTCGCCCCCGCCACCACCTTCGCTGTCCTGATCGTCACTGTCTTTGGGCACGAAGCTCTTGTGCCCCGCCCACGCCTGGATCAGCGTTCCGTCCACACTGAAGTGCTCGCCCGAGAGTAGGCACTTCTTCTCGGCGATCGCCACTACTTCATTGA
>NZ_JAYMRY010000460.1:0-230 GCF_038900695.1 Paraburkholderia sp. JHI2823
TCGCGCAAATACGGCAAGGAGAGGCTGGAAGCGGCGTGCCAGCGCGCACTCGTGATTGGCGCGCCAACCCAGCGGTCCGTGCGCACCATCCTGCAAACCGGCTCCGACAAGCAACCGCTGCCACAAAGCGGGGCCACCGAATGGCAGTCGCCCCTGCACGAGAACGTGCGCGGGCCCAAGTATTACCACTGACCCAAGGAGGTCACGATGTTGATGCAGCAAACCCTCTC
>NZ_JAYMRY010000461.1:0-226 GCF_038900695.1 Paraburkholderia sp. JHI2823
TTGCGATGATCGTTAGTGCTTCAGCACTTACGAGCATCCCACTCTGCCCGCAGGGCAGAGCCCGGAAGCGCAAACGCCTGGGTCTGAATGGTTTATGAGCTGGGGGATTAGCTCAGCTGGGAGAGCACCTGCTTTGCAAGCAGGGGGTCGTCGGTTCGATCCCGTCATCCTCCACCAATCCTCAATGCACAGCGTTCTGCACGAAGCAGAGCCCTTCGCATTGGCG
>NZ_JAYMRY010000462.1:0-224 GCF_038900695.1 Paraburkholderia sp. JHI2823
TCTTTCAGATAACGCCATAGCGCAATCGCGAGGCGCCGCGCGACTGCGACGATCGCGATGCGCCGTGCGCGACGGTTTGGTCCCGTGCCCTGCGTGCGCTCGTTGAACCAGCGCGTGAGGGCGCTGTCGGGCTGGTAGCGAAGCCAGCACCACGCCATCTCGATCAGTAACGCGCGCACTCTTCGGTTGCCCTGCTTGCTGATTCCCTGGTCGACCTTGCTCTC
>NZ_JAYMRY010000463.1:0-223 GCF_038900695.1 Paraburkholderia sp. JHI2823
ATCTGGCGCCGAACTTGTCGCACCAGCAACGGATCGTCTCATACGTGACCACAACACCACGCTCGAGCAGCAACTCCTCGACGTCGCGCAGGCTCAGGCTGAACCGGAAATACCAGCGAACCGCGCAACTGATGACGACGGCAGGGAAGCGGTGGCCGTGATAAAGCGGTTTTGTCTTCTTCATTACGTCATTCTACCGCCCCCTCTCCATCAACCTGACAGA
>NZ_JAYMRY010000464.1:0-216 GCF_038900695.1 Paraburkholderia sp. JHI2823
CACCGAGCCGGTTGCTGAACTGGGGCGCATCGATCGGCGTCAGCGCCGAGGCGGTCGTCAGGCATTTGCTGACGAACCGTCCGCACCCAGAAATGGGATACCGCGCGTGCCTGGGCCTGCTGTCGCTGTCGCGCAAATACGGCAAGGAGAGGCTGGAAGCGGCGGGCCAGCGCGCACTCGTGATTGGCGCGCCAACCCAGCGGTCCGTGCGCACCA
>NZ_JAYMRY010000465.1:0-213 GCF_038900695.1 Paraburkholderia sp. JHI2823
CGTTGCCGCTCGGCTGGTTCACCGGCGTCGTCACCGAGTAGCTGCCGTCAGCGCCGGCCGTGGTCGTCTCCGACGTGCCGTCCGGATTCGTCACCGTCACCTTGCTGCCCGCTTCGGCCTTGCCCGACACCGTCAGGCTGCCGTCCGGATTCGTCGCCACGTTCACGCTCGGCGCGAGCGGCGGCGTCGTATCCGTCCAGGTCGCCTGGGTCG
>NZ_JAYMRY010000466.1:0-205 GCF_038900695.1 Paraburkholderia sp. JHI2823
TACACCTGCGGGTCGCTCGTGGCGTGTCTATGAGACTTACCTGAAGATTCGCGGCAGGTGGGTCTACCTGTACCGGGCAGCGTCAGGGCCAGCCGCCGGAGACCATCACGCTCGACGGCTATGCCGCCTCGCACCGCGCGGTGCGCGAAATGAAGGCCGATGGTCTGCTGCCTGAAGACACGAAGGTCCGGTCCTCAAAATATCT
>NZ_JAYMRY010000467.1:0-200 GCF_038900695.1 Paraburkholderia sp. JHI2823
GTGGCGACCATACCCTTGTCGAGCCCACGGCTCTGCCGGTACTCGATGTCCTCAATGCAGGCTTGGGGATTCTAGAGTTTCGCAGACTTGAGCAATCGCTCGAGCAGGCGCGTATCGCGCCAGGCGATCTCACGATCCACGACCATGCCGAAGCGTTCCTCGAACGACAGGCTCGTGCTGGCCGTCAGCGCGGCCTGTTC